>JBFYZW010000456.1:0-24791 GCA_041309305.1 Deltaproteobacteria bacterium
ACGGCGACGCGGTGCCGCCGACCGCGCGCCACAAGGCGTCGGCGGCGATCGCCGCTGACCGCTCGCCGTCTGGCCGACCGGCGACGAGGCGGGTCGGAAGCGCGGCGCGGGCCGCGGGATCGCCGAGGATGATCACCGGTCTAGCCAAATCGGCGGGCGCGGTGCTGTCAAGCGGGGTGGCCAACAAACCTCTTGCCTTGATCCCGAAAAAGAGTAGATCTACGCCCGGAGTTGACCACCGTGACATGGAATATTCCCGGGGCCCCCTGGTCCTACCTGATCCTCGGTGCCTACTTCGCGTCGCTGCTCGTTTTGAGCGGCTACGGGTTGCACCGCTGGCTGCTGCTCTTCCTCTATTTCCGTCATCGCCGCGCCGCGCGCGCCCCCGCGCGTCAGTTCGCGACGCTGCCGCGGCTGACGGTGCAGATCCCGCTCTACAACGAGCTCTACGTCGTGCGCCGGGTCGTCGAGGCGGTGTGTCGGCTCGACTATCCGCGTGACCGGCTGCAGATCCAGGTGCTCGACGACTCCACCGACGACACGCGCGACCTGGTCGCCGAGGTCGTCGCGGAGCAGCGCGCCGCCGGCGTCGACATCGAGCACGTCCACCGCTCCGTCCGGCGCGGCTACAAGGCTGGCGCCTTGGCCGACGGCATGGCCAGCGCCACCGGCGAGCTGATCGCCGTGTTCGACGCCGACTTCATGCCCAAACCGGACTTCGCGCTCCGGCTGGTCCACTACTTCACCGACCCGCGCGTCGGAATGGTCCAGGCCCGTTGGGGGCACCTCAACCGCAATCACTCCTTCTTCACCCGCGCCCAGGCGCTCCTGCTCGACGGCCACTTCGTCATCGAGCACACGGCACGCAACCGCTCGGGTCGGTTCTTCAACTTCAACGGCACCGCCGGCATCTGGCGGCGGACGTGCATCGAGGAGGCCGGCGGCTGGGCGCACGACACGCTGGCCGAGGACGTCGACCTCTCCTACCGCGCGCAGCTGCGCGGCTGGCAGTTCGTCTTTGTCCCCGAGGTGATCGCCCCGGCCGAGCTGCCGCTCGAGATGAGCGCCTTCAAGGCGCAGCAACACCGCTGGGCCAAGGGCGCGATCCAGGCGGCGCGCAAGCTGTTGCCCACCATCCTCGCCTCAGCGGTCCCGGGGCGGGTCAAGCTCGAGGCGTTCTTCCACCTCACCGCCAACATCGGCTACGTGCTGGTGCTGCTGCTCGCGCTCTTGATGGTCCCGGCCGTCTACCTGCGCGCCGGCGTCTCGCCGTGGCTCATCGTTGCGGTCGATCTACCCATCTTCCTGTTCTCGGTCGGCTCGGTCGCGGTCTTCTACGTCGTCGCCTACCGCGAGGTGCTCGGCACGCGGCGCGGTGTCTGGCGCATCGTCCCCTTCTTGATGGCGGTCGGCATCGGGCTGTGCATCAACAACGCCCGCGCGGTGCTCGAGGCGCTGGCCGGGCACGCCTCGGAGTTCAAGCGCACCCCGAAGTACAACCTGTGCCCCGGCGAGGGCCTGCAGGCGCGGCGTTACCGCGGCCAGGTGAACTCCGACACGATCGTCGAGCTGGCGATGGCGATCTACTTTACCGGCGGCCTGGTCACCGCCGCGGTGGTCGGCATCTGGGGCGCCCTGCCCTTCCTGCTCCTCTTCGGGGTCGGCTTCGGCTACACCGCCCTGAGCACGGTGCTCCAGTCGCCGCGCGGTCGGCTGGCGCCGACCTCTCGCTGACTCCGGCTACTTCGTCTCCTTGGGCACGAACGTGGTCCGCTTGTCGGCCGCGTCCGAGCCGGGCATGACCGTGCCGGCCACCGTGCAGGTCCACAGGCCCCCGGGCCCCTTGTAGCGGGCGATCTTCTTCTGCTTGGCATTCTTCTCGACGCAGCGCTTGGCCTCGGGGGGCACGCCGCTCTGGCGCACACTCTTGACCTTGCCCTTGGCATCGACGTTCATCTTGATCTCGAGGTCCACCAGGCCCGCGATGTCCGCCTTCTGCAGGCAGGCGACGACGCCGTCGCAGCCGCCGGCGGCGTACTTCTCGTAGCGATCCAGCTCCGCCGCCGCCTGCTTGGCCGCCTTGGCCATCGCGGCGCGCGCCTGCGCGATCGTCTGGTTGACCCCGACGGCCGCCTCGCCGCTGACCTCGGTCTTGCCGCTCAGCGTGCTCTCGTTGACCAGGACCTCGGCGTTGCCGGTCGCCTTCACCGCCAGCTCGGTGCCGGTCAGCGTGACCTTCGCGAGCGAGACGCGCGCCTTGTCGGTTGCCAGCACGGCCACCAGCCCCTCGAGGCGGCCCTCCTTCATCTCGACCGCGGCCTCCTGGTTGACCAGCAGCGCGTTCTGCGTGCCGACCAACGTCGTGCCACGTAGCTCGACCCGGGCCTTGCCCGCCGCGGTCAGGGCGATCTCGTCGGCCTCGATCGTTCCGCCCTCGAGGCGCAGCACGACCTCGCCTTCGACCGCGATCGGGCGTTTGGCCTTCAGCGAGCAGTCGCGCAGCGTCAGCTGGCAACCCTGTCCGGCGACGATCAACGGGTGAAGCGGATGGCTCAGCGTCTTGCCCTCGAGCACCAGCTCGTCACTGCCGGTGCACTGCAAGGGACCGTCGTCCGGATCCCAGACCGCGAAGGTCAAGGCGCTGCGCGCGGTCGGCGAGACCAGGATGGTGATCGAGATCGCCAGCACCGCGAGGATCGCCGCCCCGGAGGCGAGGTTCTTGCCCATGCGCTCGTTTATAGGCCGCCCGACCGGTCGCGTCTACTCAGGCGAGGCCGGCGACAAACGCGCGCAGGCAGGCGGCGAAGGCCGCCCCGCTCTCGAGGTTGGACAGGTGGCCGCCGGGCAGCTCGGTCAGCCGCGCCCCTGGGATCGCCGTGGTCAAGGCCCGGCTCTCGTCGAGCGGCGTCAGGCCATCCTGCTGGCCGCAGATCACCAGGGTCGGGCAGCGGATCGCCGGTAGGAGTGCGTGCTGGTCGGCGCGGCGCGCCATGCCGAGCTGCGCCGCGGCGATCGCCTCCGGCCGCGCCTCGAGGATCAGCTGGCGCACGCGAGCGACCAGCGCCTGGTCGGCGCCGGGGCTGAGCAGCTTCGGGAGCAGCTGGTCGGCGGCCCAAGGTGCGCCCCGCTCGCGCGCCTCGGCGGCGAAGCGCAGCCGGTTCGCCGCGCCCTCCTCGGTGTCGGCGCTCGCGCGCGTGTCGGCGAGCACCAGCGCGCGCAGGCGCGCCGCGTGCCGGCGTGCGAAGGCCAGCGCCGCGTAGCCGCCCATCGACAGGCCGACCACCACCGCGCGCTCGAGCCGGAGGTGCTCGAGCAGCGCCGCGGCGTCGTCGGCGATCATCTCCATCGTCAACGCCTCGGGGACCGGCACCGAGCCGCCGAAGCCGCGCGCGTCGAGGGCGATCGTTCGCCAACCGTCAGCGAGGGTCGCGAGCTCGCCCCGCCACATCTCCGCGTGCAGCGGGAAGGCGTGCAAGAAGAGGATCGGCTCCCCCTCCCCCTCGGAGAGGTAGTGCAGCGACAGCTTGCCGACGTTGAGGCGGGGCATCGCGGGCTCGCGCCGAGCCTAGAGCCACTCGGCGGCGATGAACTGCGGGTCGAGCTCGCCGAGGAAGGCCCGGGCGCGGCGGACCAGCGCGTCCGGGCTGGCGAGCGTCGTCTCGGCCGGGTCGGTGCCGATCATGATCCGCCAGGCGTCGGCTTCGACCGCGCGATGGCGGACGTCGCTCGGCAGGCGCTCGAGCGCCTCCTCGAGGCTGCGCAGGCGGGCGAGCACCTGTTGGCGGTTCATCCGCCGCAGCTCGTCGCCGCGCGGGAAGCGCTCGCCGATGCCGTGCTCGTCGAAGAGCCGGTGCAGCGCGTCGATCGCCGGCCCGTACTTCTCATCGAAGAACTTGCGCACGTCGGCGAAGTAGATCAGGAACAGGATCTGCCCGCGCAGCCGGCGCATCTCGTCGACCTGGCGTTGGAGGCCTGGGAGGTAGGCGTACTCCTCGGGGATGGTGACCGACGGATCCCGCTCGGCGCGGCGGTGGTAGCCCTCGGCGGTGCGCAGCCGCGACTCACAGCGGCCCATCACCCCGTCGACCGCGTTGAGGTATTCGCGCAACGGCCCGCTGTGGTGCTCGGCCGGCGGTTCGGCGTAGGCCGGGTCCTCGGCGGTGAGGTAGCGCTCGAACTCCTGGCCCTGGCGGAACGCGGCGACCTCGAGCTCGTCCCCGGCGCCGTGCCGGCGCATCTCGTAGGCCGCCGATGAGGTCATCGCGAAGTGCGAGCCGTCGCTGCCGTCGGGCTTGCGGTAACGCACCCACATCGAGGCGTTCTGCCACTTGATGTAGTTGTCGTTGGCGTAGGTGCGGCCGAGACGCTCGGCGGTCGCCTGGTCCGGGAGCTCGCCCTTGGGGATGCCGGCCAGCAGGCGGCCGGCGTGCAGCAGGTTCTCGTCCGAGCTCTGGGCCTTCTTGCCCGGGGCCGAGTACATGAAGCCGGCCAGACCGACGACGTTGGGGAACAGCTCGGGCCAGTAGGAGTTGGCCCGCTCGATGGTCACGTTGTAGCAGTTGAGCAGACTGAGCTTCTCGATCTGCGCGCCGGCGGTCGGGTACTCCTTCGCCCAGCGCTCGAGATCGCTGTAGTCGAGCCGCCCGTAGGAACCCCAGGTGCTGGTCCCCCCGGAGTGGCCGGAGATCACCAGCCAGTCGAAGTCGATCTCGCCCCGCTCGGCCATCTGGAAGTAACGCTCGAGATCGGCCGAGCTCGTCCCCGGCGCCGCCTCCGGGTGGCCGAGGACCACCGCTTCGGCGCCGCGCTCGCGCGCCAGCGCGCGGAAGCGGGTCAGCTCGTCGGGCACGTCACCGTTGAGGGCCACCATCACCATCACCTTGCGCTTCGGCCGGGCGAGCTGCTCGGCCGGCGGGGCGACGGCAATCAGACGCCCGAGGGTCGCCGCGTCGATCGTGCCGGTCGGCGGCAGGCGGTTCAGGCGTTGGAAGCGCTGCAGCGCGCTGACCGTGGACGCGTCGAGTTGTCCCGAGGCGTTCAGCGCGGTGCCGAGGAAGTGGCCCAGCACCTGTTGGCTGGTCTTGACCAGCTCCCCGCTGCTGCCGGCGCGCAGCGTCCGCCGCCCGCCGCGGACCGCCTCGAGCTCGGTCGCCAGCCGCGGGTCACTGAACACCCCGCCGGCCTGGGCGGTCAGCTCGCGGAAGCGGCCGCCGAGCGTCGTCCCGTCGGCCGTCGGCCACATCCTGCGCGTGTCGATCTCGTAGCTCTTGCCCGCCTCGTGGATCCGCACGATCGGGCCGGGTAGCTCCTCCGGCCCCTCGCGTACGGTCTGGCGCGGCCCGGGCTTGTAGGTCCAGCGCCCGCTGGTGACGCCGACGTCGCCGGCGGTGATCTCGACTGCCACATGGCGCGGGAGCATCGGCTCCTCGACCAGGCGGACCTTGACCTGGCCGTCGCGGACGTGCACCGCCGGGTTCGGCTCGGTCGCCGGGTCGTCGTCGTCGCCGTCGACGCCGCCCATCGCCTCGCCGAGGATGCCGCCGGCGGCGCTGACCCGCACGTCGCGGCCGCGCAGCTCGAAGCCGTTCCGATCGAGGTGGATCGCGGCGCCGCGCGGCCAGCGGGCCGGCGCCGCCTCGAGGACGGCCAGCTTCTCGCGCGCGGTCGTCAGGCGCAGCCCGGCGATGGTGACCTCGGAGCCGGGTCCGATCTCGACGACCCGACCCTGCTCGACGCGCACCGTGCCCGAGTGGATGGTCACCTGTTGCCCGCCGACCGCCAGCGTCACCTGCTCGCCACCGATGGTGACCGAACGCTCCGGGAGACCGGTGACGCGCGCGCCGCGGCCGAACAGGTAGGTCGCCGGTCGCTTGGCGCTGACGCTGACCTCGTCGTTGCTGTAGTCGGTCTCGACGGTGATGCCATCGATCATCGCCTCGCTGTAGCCGCCGAGGCCGACCAACACGTCGTCCTTGACGAAGGCGGTCCCGCGGCGCAGCTCGCCGGCGGTCTCGCCCAGGGCCCGCAGCGTGACCGGCTCGGCGCCGTCGGCGGTGCGGGCGAGCACCGCGCCGGGCTTGAGGCGGATCGACCCCTCGAGCACGCCGATCGCGACCCCTTCCTGGAACACGACCGTCATCTCGCCCTGCCCCTGGCGCAGGGCGGTGCCGTCGGGCAGCCGGGTGTCGCCGAGGATGAAGCGGATGACCCGCTCCTCCGGCAAGGCGGTGCCGGTCGGTTCGGCGTCGGCGGCCGGCGGCGTCGGTCTGGGCATCAGCGACAGCGGGATCTCGAGCCCGGCGCTGCCGACCAGGACGCCACCCGCGAGCTTCACCGCCGCGTCGTCGGCGCGGGCGACGAACGGGACCCCGTCGATCGTGCCGCGGGCGCCCCGCCCGACCCGGACCTCCCCGTCGACGGCCCGGAAGGCCCCTTCGACCACCAGGTTGCCCGGCAACGACGTCGCCCCCTCGGCGAACAGCGCCAGCGCGCCGCGCGTCGGCAGGGCGCTCACCAGCGTGCCGGTCGGGAGCGTCAGACCGCGGCTCGCCTCCCACGCCCACTCGGTCGGCGTGGCGAAGGTGACCCCGAGCGCCTCCAGACGCTCGGCGTCGGAGCTCGGCGATGGAGCGAGCTCCGGCAAGCCGACGCGCGTCGCCTCCACGTCGGCGGTCGACAACCCGGCCAGCGCGGCGGGCGGCAGCGGCGTGCGCAGCTGCTCCAGGCGCCAGCGGGCGGACCAGTCGCTCGACTGCGCCGCGGTGACCAGCGCCCGCTCGCCGGCCGACAGCCCGTCGAGGAAGCCACGCGCCCGGCCCGCGACGGCGATCAGCCGCCGCTGCGCCGCGTGGAGCTCGGTGAGCGCTGCCGCGTGCGCCCCAGGGTCGGCCTCGGCGGCCGGGGTCCAGCGCCCGTCGGCGTCCGGGGACTCGGCGGTTGACAGGGCGCGGAGCGCGTCAACGCTGCCCTGCAGGCGGCCGTGCGCCTCGGCGACCTCGGCCAGCAACAGCCCGAGGATCGCCTCGCTCTCGCTCAGCTGGTGGAAGCCCTCGGTCCGGACCCGGGCCTGGGCCAACGCCTCGAGCGCCGGCCGCGTCCCGTCCAGGCGGCTCAACTCGACCCACAACCGGGCGCGGGCGACCGGCGTGAAGCCGTCCTCGCTCTGCTGCAGCGCCCTGACGATCCGGCGCACCTCGTCGGCTTGGACACCACCCTCGGCGGCCACCGAGACCAGCTGGCTCAGCTCGTCGGGGCGAACACGGCGGTCACGCATCGCATCATGAATGGCACGGACCAGGTCGGTCATCGCATGTCCCCTCGTGCAGGCGTCCTGTTGCCTATCCTCAGCCTATCCTTCACGGCAGCACGACGATCGTATCACCGATCTCGAGCGCCGCGAAGACCGCATCGATGTTGGCGTTCTCCAAGGCGACGCAGCCCCAGGTCCAGTCGAACGGCTCGCTCGACCCGGTGCCGTGCAGCTCAATCTCGCCGCCGAGCGCGGTGTTCTGCGGCGGGACCGCGCAGGTGCTGATCGCGGTGTCAATTGCCGCCTTCTCGGTCGCGTCGATGAGCGTCCCCAGCCCGCGCAGCGCGTCCTCCTCGTTCGGGTAGCTGAGCAGGAGCGCCTTGTGGTACGCGGAGACCCCGGCGCCGAGCTTGTCGGCGGCGTAGAAGACACCCTCCGGCGTCTTGCCGTCGCCCTGCTGCTCTTTGTCGCCGATGGCCGAGAAGCCGAGCGCGCCGTAATAGTTGGCCACCATCGTGCCGCCATTGCACAGCGTGACGTTGCGCGCCGCCTTGCTGACGACGACGAAGTCGTCGGCGGTCGTGTCGCACGGGTGCAGTTGGCTCGCCCAGGTCGCGCACAGCGCGTTCGTGCCGACGGCAGAGTTCCACGGTGGCGACGGCAACGGCCAACAGACGTCATCGCCGTCGCAGGTGTAGCGCTCCGCCTCGCGGCACTGGCCGGCGCTGGTGCAGCTGTCGAGGCAGCCGGCGATCTGGTTTGGCGCGGCGCCGAGGATGAAGCACTCCGATCCAGCCGGACAGCCAGCCAGGTCACACATCACCTTGCTGCAGTAGCCGCCCTGCAGCTTCAGGCAATAGTTGTGGTTGCAGTCGGCGCCGTCGATGCACGGCGCGCCGACGTCGAAGCCCGGCGCCGGCTCGCCGGGCCAGCGCTGGATCTCGCTCGGCAAGCAGACCGGTCGGATGGTCCCCGGCTGCTGGTAGCGCTGCCGCAGGACGCAGGTGTAGCCCGGGCGGCAGCCGGTCGGCGACTTGGCGAAGTCGCACTCGGTGGCGCACAGCGGCGTGCCGTTCGCGTCGATGCACCGGCTCATCGTCGCCAGCGTGCCGGTATAGGTCGTGTCCGGGCAGGTCCAGTTGCCCCCCGGGGCGGCCGGCGCGGCGCAGGCCTGGGTGCAGAACCCGTTCGGGAAGCCGGCCGTCCGGCACTCGGCGTTGACGATGTTGACGTCGGTGCAGTCGTCGCTGTCGACGCAGGCGCCGCCCAGCCAGCCGGGGTTGAGCTCGACCCCCTGCGCCATTCCGTCCCCGGCCGGCGGGCTCCCGTCACCGGGCACCTGCGCGTCACCACCGTCGCCCGGGACGTTGTAGCCGTACGCGTCGCCGCCGGTCCGGTCATTGTCACGCGGCGCGCCGCAGGCGCCCGCGGCCAGGACCACCGAGACGAAGATCCCCCACTGCCGTCGTTGCATGGCTCACCTCGCGGCCGTCTGGCCGCACCCGTTGACCCCCAACGGTCAGGGTTGGGGGTACACGCGCTCCTTGACCTTATCGGGTCGCCGGGCCACAGTGTTGCGCAACGCCAATGGTCAGGCTCGCGTGGCTCCTCGTCTGGGTCTCCGGCTGCGCCGGCCGGGCGTCGGCGCCACCCGCTGCCCCGGCCGCGACGGAGTTCCTCTGTCTGTTGCTCGCCGATCTGAGCGTGCACCCTTGCGACCAGGCAGCGGTCGCCGGCCTGCACGTGCGCGGCCGGCTGCTCGACGGCCGTTTCTCCCCCGAATCCGACGTCCTGGGCGACGGGCCGCTCGGTGAGGCCGGCGCGCCGGGGTGGGTCGAACTGGGTGAGCGCCGCTTCGTCGGGGCCCAGACCGGCCGGCCGCCCTTCCCGCCCTACCTCGAGGGGATGATCGACGCCGAGGGGATCTTCCGGCCCACCTCGCGGGCCCTCCGCCGCTGAGGCTGCTCTTCGGCCGCAACTCGGCTGGGTTGCCGCCGATAATCGAGATCGAGGATAAGACCATGGGTAGCTCGCACGCATCGACCGGCATCCCTTCGGGGCGGCACCTGTCCTACAGCTTCCGCAAGCAGGACACCGGCGCCCTCGAGGTCGAGCCGCGGCGCGCGCTCGCGGTCTTCCGGGCGCTCAACCTGGCCGACGATCGTCGATCGAGCCAGACCCTGCTCGACTTCTCCGGTCGGCCGGCCAACGACGCGCCGGCCGGCACGGTGATCACTGGCGCGGATTGTGCGGCGCTGGCTGGCCGGCTGCGCCGCGCCGGCTACCCGCTGACCGACGAGGGGATCCGCGTGTTCAAGATGGAGCGCGGCTTCTCCGACGCGGTGCGCATCGGCCCGGACGTCGCCTCGGCGTACGCCCGTTTTGCCAAGGGGGTCGAGACGCGCATCAACCTGCGGGCCAGCGACTGGCAGGCCCTCGGGCCCGAGCTGCGCGCGGCGTTGAAGATCCTGATGGTCATCGGCCGCGACCCGGTCAGCCTGATGAGCGTGCGTCGCGCCCTCGGCGTGCGCGACAGCGACGAGGTCCCCAACGGCGTGCTCCTGGTCGGCAAGGTCACCGCCGAGCGGCTGGTGCGCTGGGCCCACCAGGCCGGCTGGACCTTCGACCTCGCCGGGCTGCGCAAGATCGCCGCCGCTCGCGGCGTCGAGTCGATGGACATCGACCCGGCGATGGCCGGCTTCGTCGCCGACGCGGTCCTGCAGCGCGACGAGCCGGCGCACGACTACCAGCGCTTCACGCGTGACGGACGGACGCTGAACCGGCGGACGATCCTGATGCTCAAGGCGGCGCAGGCCCGCCTGGGCGACGCCGTCCGCCTCGGCGTCCTGAAGGGCTCCTACGTCAAGGCCGACCGACGCGGCGCCCACCCGCACATGGGCGGCGGCGTGGTCGACCTGTCGCTCGGCGACGCCTCGCCAGCGGCGATCGAGCGCGCCGTGCTCGCGCTGCGCGAGGTGGGCTTCGCCGCCTGGTGTCGGAGCCGGGCCGCCGAGCCGCACGTCCACGCGGTGGCGATCGGTGACCGGGACATGGCGCCGGCCGCCTGGTGGCAGGTCAAGGCGTTCTTCCTCGGCCGCGACGGTCGGACGCGCGGTGGAGAGGACCCGCACCGCGCGACGCGGGCCCAGTCGCCGGCCTGGGTGGTCCGCTACCGCATCCCGGCGATGTGAGTGCGCGCGCCGGCACGATGACCGACATCCGCTCGCCGTTCACCCTCCGCGCCGCGACGCCCGCCGACCTCGCGGTCGTCGTCGCGCTGATCGAGGAGCTGATCGTCGAGCTCGGCCCGATCGAGGCGGCGGAGGAGATCCGATCCCGCCTGGAGGGCGACATCGTCACGGCGCTCGCCGCTGCCGAGGTGCGGGTCTTCCTTGCCGAGGCCGATGGCGTGGTCATCGGTGTCGGACGAGCCGACCTGCTCACCGGCGATCCGATCTTCCGCCTGCGCGCCGACCAGCGCTGCGGCTACGTCGACCAGATGTACGTGTCCCCGGCCTACCGTCAGGCCGGCGTCGGCCGGGCGTTGCTCGCCGCCTGCGAGGACTGGTTCCGCTCGCTCGGGGTCACCTACTGTCTGCTGCACGCGGCCCCGCGAGCGGTCGACTTCTACGCCCGGGCCGGCTACGTGCCCAACCGCGAGATGCTCCGCCGCCTGTGACCCGGGCAGCGCGCGGCCGTCAGCCCCGGCGCAGCAACCGCTCGAGCTCGGCCTTTGACCAGCGGTGCTGGTAGCTGCCCGCGCCGCCGCCGTCGTCGGTCAACGTGCTCAGCCAGTCGGGCAACGCCGCGCCGACGTCGCCTTCGTCGGGGGCGGAAATCAGGGCCGCACACCGGGTCCACAGCCGTGCCCGCGCGGCGGCGTCGGCGGAGGAGAGCTCGACCTCGCGCAGCGCATCGAGCAGCGTGGCGATGAGCGCGCCGACCGGCGCGTGGCGCAGACAGGCGGGCACGGCGCGCACCGACCACTGGCGCGCGCCGACCTCGACCAGCTCGAAGCCGTGGGCGGCGAGCAGCGCACGCCCGGCGGTGACCAGCCGATCGGCGGCGGCGTCGAGGGTCAACGGCTCGGGCAGGAGGAGCCGATGCCGCTCGGGCTCGGCGCCGGGGGCGGCCAGGAGCACGAGCACCGCGCGACGCCGCACGGCCGCGAGCAGGTCGACGAGCACGAGGTCGCCGTCCTCGACGCAGATCCACAGGTGGCCGGCGAGTCGGCCGAGCGGCCGGAGGCGCTCGGCGGCGTGGATCGGAGATGGCTCTGGCGCGACGGCGGTGGTGACGGCGGTGGGGCGGAATGCCTGGGGCCCCACCGGCGCGCGCGCGGGTGGCGCGGCCAGCGCCAGCGGGGCACAGCCGAGCGCGTAGGCGACCGCGCTGCTGACGGCCTTGAAGACCTCGCGCGGGGCGCGGAAGCGCAGCTCGAGCTTCTGCGGGTGGACGTTGACGTCGACCTCCGACGGGTCGAGCGCGAGGAACAACGCCAGGACCGGAAACCGCCCCGGCGCGAGCCAGGCGCGCAGCCCGTCGAGGGCCGCCCGCTGGAGCAGTCGGTCGCGGACGAAGCGCCCGTTGACGAAGGTCCAGATCCCACGCGCGTCGGCGCGCTGGTGTGCGATCCCCGCCAGGTAGCCGGCGGCGCGCACCGCGCCGCGGTCGGTGGCGAAAGGGACCAGCTCGGCGATTCGGCCGCCGAGCGCCTGCCGCACGCGCTCGGCTTCGCTGGCGGTCTCGCTCAGGTCGAGCAGGCGCCGGGCCCCGCTGGTCACGACGACGCCGCAGCGGCGGGTGCCGAGCACGACGCGGGCGGCGGTCTCGACCAGGTGGGTCTGCTCGGTCGCCGGCGAGCGGAGGAAGGCGCGCCGCGCCGGCGTGTTGAAGAACAGCTCGCGCACGTCGACGCTCGTGCCCACCGGGCAGCCGACGGCGACCGGCTCCGCGATCCGCCCGCCCTCGGCGGCGAGGCGCCAACCGGCCTCGTCCTCCGGCCGGCGGCTGGTGATCTGCAGGCGTGACACCGCGGCGATCGAGGCCAGCGCCTCGCCGCGGAAGCCCAGCGTGCGGATCGCGTCCAGGTCGGCGGCCGAGGCGAGCTTGCTCGTCGCGTGGGCGGTGACGGCGAGCGGCAGCTCGTCGCCCGGGATGCCGGCGCCGTCGTCGCTGACGGTCAGGCGCGCGATGCCGCCGTCCTCGATCGCGACCTGGATGGTGGTGGCGCCGGCGTCGATGGCGTTCTCGAGCAACTCCTTGACCACCGAGGCCGGCCGCTCGACCACCTCGCCGGCGGCGATCCGATCGACCAGATCAGCTGGCAGGCGGCGGATCGACACGACCGCTCAGTGGCAGACGCGATTGCGGCCGCGCTGCTTGGCCTCGTAGAGCTTCGCGTCGGCCTCGGCGATCAACCGCGCGACCGTCAGCCCCTCCTCGTCGCCGGCGGTGCCGCGCACGCCGAAGCTCATGGTCACCGGGATGACCTCGTTGGCGAACGAGAAGGCGTGCTTCTCGATCATCCGGCGCAGCTTCTCGGCCACCTGCACCGCGCCCGGGAGATCGATCTCGGGCAGGATGAGCGAGAACTCCTCGCCGCCGTAGCGGGCGAAGATGTCCTCGCGGCGCAGGTTGTGGGAGATGAGCCCGCCGAGCTCGCGCAGGACGTAGTCGCCGGCCAGGTGACCGTGCGTGTCGTTGATCTTCTTGAAGTGGTCGATGTCGAACATCACCAGCGCCAACTGGCGGCCGTAGCGCAGCGCTCGGTTCAGCTCGCGCTCGAGGGTCTCGAGCAGGTAACGCTTGTTGAACGCCTGGGTCAGACCGTCGATGGTCGTCAGGCGGTAGATCTCCTCGTGGTACTTGCTCTCGATGTTGCTGCCCGAGAGGTACTTGAAGATCGTCTGGCCGACGCGGATCAGATCTCCGTCGCGCAGCTCGGCGTTGTCGACCTGCCGGTCGTTGATGAACGTGCCGTTGGTCGAGTTCAGGTCGACCACGCGGCTCTGCCCCTCGACGGTGAGGATCTTGGCGTGCTGGCGGGAGACGCTCTCCTGCTCCACCTGGATGTTGGCCGAGTCGGATCGGCCGATCACCGACTCCTCGTGCTCGAGGAAGTAGCGCTTGCCCAGGTTCTGGCCGTAGAAGACCACCAGGCAGGCCTGGCCGACCGGCGCCGAGCGATCGCTCAGCCCCTTGGTGACGACGGTGATGACGGTCTCGCGTTCTTTCGCCATCGCTCGCTGCCGTGCGCCTCACCTGCCGGGGGTCTTCGCCTCCCGGGCGACGAGCCGCTCTCGCTCACCTTCATAGCCAGGCTTGCCGAGCAGGCCAAGGGCCATCCGCTTGCCCACCTCGACCCCTGGCTGGTCGAACGGGTTGATCCCCATCACGATCCCGGTGCAGGCGCAAGCGGCCTCGAGCAGCACGAACAGGCCGCCCAGGGTCGCGGCGTCGAGACGCTCGAGGCGCAGGTCGATCACCGGGGTGCCGGCGTCGAGCAACGCCGCGCGGGTGGCGCGGCGCTCGGCGGCGAGGACCTCGGCCAGATCGCGCCCGTGTAGGAAGCCGACCTCGGGCCGATCGCTGAGCTCGTCCGGGACGGGGAGCTTGGCCCGACCGGTGGCGACGTCGAGGAGCAAGACGGCGAACACCGGCGGTCCGTCAACGAACAGCTGCAGCTGGGCGTGCTGGTCGGTGGCGCCGACCGCGGCGATCGGGATCTGCCCGGCGCGGACCTCCTGGCCCAGACGGTTCTGCCGCTTGCCCAGCGACTCGGCCCACAGTTGGACGAACCACTGGCCGGTGTGCCGCAGGGCGTCGCTGTAGGGCATGTAGACCAGCGCCTGGCGGCCGAGACGCTGCTGCGCCAGCACGGCCCCGGCGGCCAAGGTGCAGGCCGGGTTGTCGGTCAGCTCGTCGGCGGTGACCCGCTCGACCATCGCCGCGCCGCCGGCGAGCAACGCGTCGACGTCGACGCCGGCGAAGGCCGCGGGGAGCAGGCCCACCGGCGTGAGCACGCTGTAACGCCCGCCGACGTTGGCCGGGATGGCGAAGCTGCGGATCCCCTCCTGCTGGGCCAGCTCGTGCAGCAGGCCCTTCGCCGGGTCGGTGACGAAGGTCATCCGGGCGCGCATCTCGCCCTGGCCGAGGGTGACGCGCAACCAGCGGCGCAGGATGAGCAGCTGGGCGAGCGTCTCGACCGTCTCGCCGCTCTTGGTCACCGCGATGACCGCGGTGCGCGGCGGCTCGAGCCGCTCGAGCAGGCCGCCCAGCGTGTCCGGATCAACGTTGTCGACGAAGTGGACCCGGAACGAGCGGTCGAGGGTCGGCTCGAAGGCGGCGAGGATGGCCTGGCCGCCCATGCTCGAGCCGCCGATGCCGAGGACGATCAGGTCGTCGGCCAGCGAGCGCAGTCGAGTCACCTCGGCGTGGACCGCGCGCAGCACCTCGCTCTGCGTCGGGACGTCGTAGAAGCCGACGTCGGCGTCGCGCCGGCTCATCAGCTCGCGGTGCGCGTGGCGCAGCTCGTCGCAGACCGCGTCGAGCGCGTCGCGCGGCAGCCCCCCCTCGAGCGCCGGCGCGAACAGGCCGTCGATGGCAACGGTGATCATCGGTGCGGGCGGCGCGGTCGTGCCTGTGCACGGCCGCGCCGGATCGCGAACGTCTACGGGGCGACCTGGACGTCGCCGCTCTGGACGGTGAAGCCGTCCACCTGATCGAGCAGCGTGCCGAGGACGGAGCCGTTGTTGGCCGCCAGGTCGGCGAGCGTCGCTCCGTCGGCGCTGAAGGCGATGTGGGTGGCGTTGATCTTGTCCTGGTTGGTCTCGTCGACGCCGTTGGTCGCAGGGTCGAACGGATCGGCCAGGCCGCCGGCCGGGACCGGTGCGACGAAGGTCCCGCCCGTCGCCGGGTAGTAGATGTTCCAGCGGGTGGTCAGGCCCGTGACGTCGTCCTCGCCGGTGGCGACGGTGACCCAGTGCACGTCGCCGTCGGTGCTGGCGCTGACCTGGTATTGGCGCGCGGTCTGCTGGGCGGCGCGGGCCGGGAAGGTCGGGTAGGCGCCGGCCAACGCGGCGCTGGCGCCGGTGGTCGGCTCGCTGCGCAAGATCTTCGCGACGGCGCGGATGTCGGCGCCCTCCTCGGCCAGCGAGGTGATCGGCAGCGCGACCAGGATGGTGACCCACGGCTGGCCCTGCAGGCCGGTGTGCGCCTTGGCGTGGAACAGGCCCATGTGGCCGGTGGGCAGCGCCGAGGTCGGCACGCCCGGCGGGCAGCCGTTCAGCTCCGGCTGCGGGTCGTACAGGCAGACCAGGCCGCCGTTGATTTGGCCGTCGTAGTCGGCGGCGCCGGCGCCGGCGCGGTCGAGGCAGCGGTTGGTGGTGCAGTCGAGGCCGGCGGCCAGGCCGAGCGGGACGAAGCCGTAGCCGGTGGTGTCGACGCCGGTGAGGATCAACGCCCCCTCCATCGCCCGGCCGTCGCCGCCGGCGAAGACCGGATCGGGCGGCAGCGCGCCGACGTTGAAGTCGGTGAACACGCGCAGCGGCTCGCGGATCGGCAGCTTGCCGTAGCCCGGGGTGTCGAGGCGCGGGAAGTTGCCGGCCGCGTCGATCCGCTCGGCGTACGGCGGGGAGATGTAGCTCTCCCAATCGGCGAAGGCGACGTCGGTGAGCGGCAGGTTGCCCTTGACCCCCGAGGCGAAGGCCGAGAAGAGCGGCGTCAGGCTATTGAACAGCGCGCCGAAGTCGAGCGTCAACCCGCAGTCGGAGTCGCAGGTGCAGCCGGTGTCACAGACGTCCGGGGTCGCGTCGCAGGAGCAGTCGAAGAAGCCAGTGAGCAGGCGGATGAGCGGCGCGATCTCGGTGATCTCGATCTCGCCGCCGAGGCTCCAGGCATAGCGCCGGCCGGGCGCGCCGACGACGTCGAAGTGGCTCTTGATCGGGTTCTGGGCCAACGACAGCAGCACGCCGCCGGGGAGCGGCGCCCAGATCGGCGGGTCGACCAGGCCCGGGATGCCGATCGAGTAGCAGCCGGCCGGGTGGTTGCCATTGCCGTCCACCTGGTCGCAGCCGCCGTCCGGGTCGGCGATCGGGCCGATGAGCAGGTCGAGGTCGAAGTTGAGCAGCGACTGGAGCTGGAAGCTCGACGAGACGATACCGAACTTGATCGTCTTCGGCTTGCCGCCGAGCACCAGCTTCTCGTAGTCGGTGAAGTCCGGCTTGCCGGTCAGGCCGGCGATGCGCTTCACCGCCGGGCGGGGCGCGATCGGCAGCGCGACCTCCTGCGTCGTCTGCGGCAGGCCGACGACCGAGAGGTAGTTGTAGTTGGCCCGGAACACCGTGACGGTGTACGGCCCGGTCGGCGCGACGGTGGTCACGTAGACGCCGCCGCCGACCTCGCTCACCGCGCCATCGTCGTTGACCGGCGCGGAGCCGTCGTAGTCGGCGATCACCTCGGCGCCGGTGACCGGGTCGCCGGTGGCGTCGTCGAAGACGTAGAAGCGGACGTTGCCGCCGGCCGGGCTCTGACCGAGGTGGACGAGCGAGGCGGTGCAGGTGGCGACCGAGCCGGCCTCGGCGGTGAGCGTCGCGGTGCCGGCCGCCGTCGCCTGCGCGACGAGGTTCGAGCCGGTCACCGTGAACAGGCTGGTGTTGTCGACCGTGAAGCTGAAGTTGGCCCCGGGCAGCGGGCTGCCGCCCTTGACCGCCAGCACCGCCTGCACCGGGTAGCTGGCGCCGGCCGGCAGGGTGATGGTCGGCGTGCCGGCGGCCTCGATTTCGCCCGCCGGGTTGAGCACGTGGCACTCACACCCCTCGGCCGAGAGCAGGCAGGCGTCGCTGATCGAGGTGCACGCCTTGGTGTCGCCGTCGCAGAAGGTGCCGGTCGGGCAGCTGTCCGGCGTGCAGCCGAACTCGACGCAGCAGCCGGTCGTCACGTCGCAGGTGAAGCCGACCGGGCACTCCCAGGGGACGGAGCAGGAATCGGCGTCGCCGCACTTGTCCGTCTTCTTCTCCTCGCCGTTGCAGGCCCACAACCCGGTCAGCAACGCCGCAACCATTCCGATCCGTCTCATGATTCCTCCCGAGGCGTCCTCCACCCGGAGCGCACGCCGCGATTGCAAAGCACGTCGCGTTTTTTGCGACGCCGGCGGACCTTAAATGAGCGCCAGGCAGCTGGTCAAGCCAGGAGCGACAACACGCTGCGTCAAGACGATCGTCAGGTCACGGGGGGAGGAAGGCGAGCGGGTTCTCCGCTGCGACGCCGCGGCGCACCTCGAAGTGCAGGTGGGGCCCGCTGGCGTTGCCGCTCTGGCCGACGCGGGCGATCATCTGCCCGCGGCTGACCTTCTGGCCTTTGCGGACCAGCAGGCGGGCGTTGTGCGCGTAGACCGTGATCAGCCCACCGTCGTGGCGGATCAAGAGGAGGTTGCCGTAGCTGCCCCGCTCGCCGGCGAACAGCACCTCGCCGGCGGCGGCGGCCCGGACCGGCGTGTTGGCCGGCGCGCTGATGTCGATACCGTCGTGCGGTCGGCCGTCCCGCCGGCCGAAGCGTGAGCTGATCGCCCCCTGCACCGGCCAGGTGAGTGGGTAGCTGCGCACGGCGCGCACCCCGGTCGGCGGGGGCGGTGCAGGCCGGGCGACCGTCGGTGGCGGCGCGGGAGCGGCCGACGGAGGCGCGGCGCCGGGCGTGCTCCGCGGGAGCGTCAGGGCCACGCCGGCGCGCAGCTCGGTCGGGCTCTGCAGGTTGTTCGCCGCGAGCAGCGCGTCGACCGTCGTCTCAAAGCGCCGCGCGAGGCTGTAGAGTGTGTCGCCAGGGCGGACCCGGTAGCTGTCCGTGCCGCCAGGCGCGCCAGCCGTGTCGGCCGCCCCGCGGCCGGGCGGGAGGTGACCGCCGTCCTCCAGCTTGAGCGGCGGCCCGCTGTAGCGGGAGACGACCCGGCCGTCGATCGCGCCGAGCGGCGTCGCGGCGCAGCCGGCGAGCAGCCCAACGCCAGCGGCCAGGGCGCCGACGTTGAGGGCGCGGGGAGTTGGGCGAGCGTGAACCACCGCCCCCTACCCTACCCGACATCGGCAGGCCGGCAAGTTTTCGCTCAGCGCTTCGGGTGGGGTGGGTACGGCAGCAGGCCATCGGGGAGCCCGTCAGCGACGCGGGCAAAGCCATCGATCGTCAGGCCGCGGACGAAGCCGAAGGCGCGCGCGTCGGTGACGTCGAAGGCGATCGGGGTCACCGAGACGTGGCCCGCCGCCACCGCGTTGTTGTCCGAGTCGGCGATGTCGTCGTGGCCGAGGCGGTCGCCGCCGATCCACAGGTACGGCCGCCCGCGCGGGTCATGCCGCTCGGTGACGTGGTCGGCCCAGTTGGTGTAGCCGAGGCGACAGAGCTTCGCGCCGCCGAGCTCGGCCCGCGGGCGCGCCGGCACGTTGACGTTCAGGATCACTCCCGGCGGGACGGGGCGGTCGAGCAACGCGCGCGCCAGCCCGGCGGCGACCTCGGCGGCGGCCGCGAAGTCGAGCGCCCCGCCACCGGCCGCGCCGTAGTCGACGGCCAACGAGATGGCGAACGCCGACGTGCCGTACATCGCCGCCTCCATCGCGCCGGCGACGGTGCCGGAGTAGAGCACGTCGTTGCCCAGGTTGGGCCCGTGGTTGATGCCGCTGACCATCAGGTCAGGTCGCCGGGGCAGCAGGTGGTGCAAGGCCAGGTAGACGCAGTCGGCCGGCGTGCCATCGACCGCGAAGCAACGCTCGGCGTGTTGGCGCACGCGCAGCGGCGCGTGCAGCGAGATGGCGTGGCTGATCGCCGATCGCTCGCGATCGGGCGCGACGACCCAGATCTCGGCCAGCGGCTCGAGCGCCTGGCGCAACGCCACGAGCCCTGCGGCGTCGACGCCGTCATCGTTGGCGAGCAGGATGCTACGACGGACCATCGGTACGACAGTGTTGGTCGGGGCGAAAGGATTTGAACCTTCGACCCCTTGACCCCCAGTCAAGTGCGCTGACCAGACTGCGCTACGCCCCGACCGGTGGCGGACCATATGTGAAGGCCGGCAGGTCGTCAACCTCGGGCGCGTCGTCCGCCGCGCGCGGCAGGTCGTTCGCGGTCGACCGGCGGCGCGCGTTTTGTGTTAGGGTGGCTGGGCGATGCGGTCCCTGCTGCCCTCATCCACCATCATCCTGTTGCTCGCTGCCCTCGGGGGCTGCAGCCTGATCGTCCAGTTCGACGCCGAGGATCGCCCGTGCGGCGAGGACGACGACCGCGACGGCAACGGGGATTGCCTGGCCGGTTACTCCTGCCTGATCAACACCTGCGTGCGCGACCAGTCGGTCCCGGTCGGCGAGACCTGCTCGGTCAACGCCCACTGCCAGCGCGGCGCGATCTGCACCACCGTGCCGTTCATCTGCCGCGAGGCCTGCGCAAACCCGTTCGGGGCGCGGGAGTGCGACGCCGGGGCCGGCTGCGCCTTGATGACCGACGCCGGCGGCGCGATGGTCGGCGCCTGTCGCGCGTCGGAGTGCACGACCACCTGCCCCGACGCGCGGGAGGTCTGCGCGTTGGCCAAGAGCGGCGCTGGTTTCTGCCTCGACAGCTGCGCGCTGACCTGCACCGACGGCGCCTGCACCGGCAACTGCTCCTTCGGCCCGGAGTCGCAGGCGCGCGAATGCAACGTGGTCGGGCAGAACCGCGCGCTGGCCTGCATGCCGCAGGGCCTGCAGCCGCACGGGACCGCGTGCGACCTCAAGACCAGGCACTGCGTCCAGGGCGCCAGCTGCGTGCTCGCCGCTGACGGGAGCTTCGGGGTCTGCCTGCAGTACTGCGATCCCGGCTACATCGATCCGTGCGGCGCGCTGCTCGATCCGGCGACCGGCGCCCCGGCCGTCTGCCAGGCGATCCCCAACCAGTCGGTCGGGCTGTGCGGCACGCTCCCGGCGGCGCCCACCGACGACGGCGCCGCGATCGGTGATCCGGGCAGCGGCGATCCTGCCGGTGGCGATGACGCGGGGACGGACGCGTAACCCCAGCCCCACCGTCGGCCGAGCGGCCGGCCGAAAGTGACGACGGTTTGACACCTGCCGGCGGGCCGGCTACGGTGGTTGAGGCTGACGCGATGCAACCTCGACCTCTCAACCGCCGGTACATCATCATGATCACCGCGTCGCGCGGTGGGCCGGTGCGCCGCTTCGTCGTCACGCGCGCGTCGTTGTGGTCGGTCGTCTCTCTCGCCTGCGTCGCCGTCGTCGTCCTGCTCGGCGTCGCCGTGCACGCGCTGGCGATCCGTCGTACCGCGGCCGAGACGGTGCACCTGACCGCCGAGAACCAACTGCTGGCCCAGGTGCACGACACGCTGATCGCGGACCTGCCGGCGCTGCGGCGCACCGCGCAGCGCGCCGAGCTCAGCTTCGCGCAGCTGTGGTCGAAGAGCGGCGTCGGCATCGAGCCGCGCATGCTCGCCGTCGGGCCGTTCGAGGCCGAGGGGCTGGTGGGATCCGACGGGTTGGCCCGACCGGTGGCCGCTCCGGTCGGCGGCGCGGTGCTCGACGCCGATCCGCTGGCCCTGCCGCTCGAGCTCGAGCGGATCGCCGGCGACGGGACGCAAGCGCTGCGGGAGGTCGCCGAGCTGCTCGAGTACTTCCACGCCGCCGAGCGGCGCCTGTCGCACACCCCGTCGATCCGGCCGACGCGCTCGATCTGGACGACCAGCGCCTTCGGCCGGCGTCGGGACCCGATCACCCACGAGTGGCTGATGCACAAGGGGCTCGATCTCGGCGGGCAGATCGGCATGGAGATCCACGCGCCGGCCGACGGCGTGGTGATCTACACCGGCCGGCGCGGCGGCTACGGCTTGACCGTGGTGTTGCACCATGGCTGGGGTTTGCAGACCCACTTCGCCCACCTGAACGCCATCCGGGTCGACGTCGGCGATCGGGTTCGTCGCGGCCAGCTGATCGCCGACATGGGCAACACCGGCAAGTCGACCGGACCGCACCTGCACTACGAGGTCCGGCGCTGGGGACGGCCGCTCGACCCGTCGCGCTTCATCCTCGACTGACCGGCGGCGACACGCCGCTCAGGGCTCCTCGCCGACCAGGCTGAGGATCTCGCGCAGGCCGGCCTTGACCCGCTCGAGCCGCGCTGGATCGACGGGGGGAGGCGCCGCCGGAGCAGGGAGTGGTTCAGGGACCTCGAGCGCGGGGAGCTCGGGCCGTTCGCCGGTGACCAGGCGTCGGCGCGCGCCGGCCAACGTGTAGCGCTCCTGGTGGAGAAGGCGGCGGATCTCGCGGAAGACCTCGACGTCGCGCCGCCGGTAGCGGCGCTGGTTCGAGGTGGTCTTGCCCGGGCGGATAAACGGGATCTCCTTCTCCCAGTAGCGCAGGACGTGCGCCTGGACGCCGACCAGCGCGGCGACCTCGCCGATCTTGAAGTAGAGCTTCTCGGGGATCTCGGCGTCAGGGCCGAGCGCTCGGGGACGCTGGCGGCCGGGGGGCACCAAACGGCTCAACCTTCGGTCGGGGTACCGGTCGACGTCGCGCCATCACTCTGGTTCAAAGCCGCTTTCAGCACCTGGGAGGGTTTGAAGGTCAAGACGCGCCGCGCAGTGATCTCGATCACCTCGCCGGTCTGCGGGTTGCGGCCGACCCGCGAGCGCTTGTCGCGGATCTCGAAGTTGCCGAACCCGCTGACCTTGATCCGCTCGCCGTGCTCGAGCGTCTCCTTGATCGTGTCGAACACCAGCTCGACGATGTCGGCCGATTCCTTCTTGGAGAACCCGACTTTGGTGTGCACTGCCTCGACCAGATCGGCTTTCGTCATCTCGTCAACCCCTCCAATGGACACGCATAGTCGCGTATTTCCGAGTGGATAGCAAGTAGCTCAGCCACGGACCTCGGCGCCGAAGCGTTCGACCAACAGGCGCACGACCGCCTCGAAGGCGCCGTTGACCTCGGCGTCGGTCAAGGTGCGCGTCCGGTCACGGTACTCGATCGCGAACGCCGCGCTCTTCTTCGCCTTGGCGATCCCGCGCCCGCGGTAGACGTCGAACAGCCAGACGCGCTCGACGACCGCAGCGCCGAGGGTGCCGCCGGCGTGCGCCGTGAGGAAGGCGCGCAGCTCTTCGACCGGCAGCGCCTCGTCGACGACCAGCGCGACGTCGCGGCGGGTGCCGGGGAAGCGCGGCAGCGGTTGGTAGGTCACCGCCCGCCGGCCGACGCGGCGCAGCGCGGTGAGGGAGAGCTCGCCCAGCCCGACCGCGCCACCGAGCTCGAGCTCGGCGACCTGGGTTGGGTGCAGAAGGCCCGCGCGGCCGATCGCCTGCTCGCCCAGCCAGAGCGTGCAGCCGGCCAGCGGATGGAAGCTCGGCAGCTCGCCGGCCTGACGGGTGAGCGCGCACGGCGCCTCGGCCGCGTCGATCAGATTCTCGAGCAGCCCGGCGACGTCGGTGAAGTCGATCCGTTCGTCGGTCTGGTACCACCGGCCCGGGTGACGCTCGCCCCAGAGCAAGAAAGCCAGGCGCAGCTCCTCGCGCGGCAGGCCGCGCTCGCGCTCGGGCTCGTCGGCCGCCGGCGTCCGCCGGTGGAAGGTCGTGCCGATCTCGAACAGCCGCACCGTGGTCGCGCCCTGCCGCACGTTGCGCTGCAAGGTCGCGAGCAGTCCGGGCAGCAGCGTGGTGCGCAGCGCGCTCTGCTCGTCGCCGAGCGGGTTCTGCAGCCGGAGTGGCTCCTCCCCGTCCTCCCCGAGGCGGCGCTGCGCCGCGGGGTGGCCGAAGCCCCAGTGCACCGCCTCGGCCAGGCCGGCGGCGAGCGCTGCGCCGCGCAGCCGGTCGATCTGGTCGTCGGGCAACGGCGTGAATTGATAGGGCCCGGCGCTGCCTGGCAGGCGCTCGGGGATGCGGTCATAGCCGTAGCGACGCGCCAGCTCTTCGATCAGATCGATCTCGCGGGTCAGATCGGGGCGGAAGCTCGGCGCCTGGAAGCGCAGCGCGCCGTCGGTGCGCGCGACGCAACGGACCTCGAGCGGGTCGAGCAACTGGACGACGGTCTCGGCCGGCAGGGAGACGCCGAGCAGCTTGCCGATCCGGCCCAGGCGCAGCGTGATCTCCTCGCGCGGCTCCTGCTTCTGGGCGACGTCGATCACCCCCTTGGCCACCTCACCCTCGGCGAGCTCGGCCAGAAGCTGCGCGCAGCGGTCGATCGCCCGGACTACCATCGCCGGGTCGGCGCCGCGCTCGAACCGGTGGGACGCCTCGGTGTGCAGGCCGTGGCGTTTGGCCGTCCGGCGCACCGTGACCGGGTCGAACCAAGCGCACTCGAGCAACACCGCGGAGGTCGTGGCGGTGACCTCCGAGCTCTGCCCACCGATGACCCCGGCGAGGGCCAGCGGCCGCTCGGCGTCGGAGATCAGCAGGTCCTCGGCCTCGAGCTTGCGCGTCACGCCGTCGAGCGTCACCAGCGACTCGCCAGCGCGGGCGCGGCGCACCCGGACCGTGGGTAGGTTGGCCTCGAGCCCGAGCCGCGCCAGGTCGAAGGCGTGCAGCGGATGCCCGAGCTCGTGCAGGACGTAGTTGGTCACGTCGACGACGTTGTTGATCGGCCGCTGGCCGATGGCGAGCAGGCGCTGCTGCAGCCAGGTCGGCGAAGGTCCAACCCGGAGGTTGCGCACCACGCGTGCAACGTAGCGCCGGCAGCCGGCCGGGTCGTCGACCAGCACACGCGCGAGCGAGGAGACGTCGGGCCCCTTCTCGACCAGCCGCCACTTCTGCGCCTTGAGCCGCGTACCGGTGGCGGCGGCGATCTCTCGCGCGACCCCCAGGTGGGAGAGCAGGTCCGGTCGGTTCGGGGTGATGCCCAGGGTCAGGGCCGGCGCGATCTGCGCCAGCGCCAGTGGATCGCCCCCGAGCGGGAAGTCGGCCGGCAGCTCCCACAGCCCGGCGCTCTTCTCCTCGAGGCCGAGCTCGGCGCGCGAGCAGAGCATCCCGTCGCTCTCGACCTCGCGGATCACCCGCCGCTCGACGGTCAGCCCGGGGAGCACGGCGCCGACGCGGGCCAGCGGGACGCGCAGGCCGACCGCGGCGTTCGGCGCGCCGCAGACGACTCGGGAGCGCCGCTGCCCGTCGTCGACCTCGCACAGCCTCAGGCGGTCCGCGTGCGGGTGCGGCTCGACGGCGTGGATCAGCGCGACGACGACGCCGCGCACCCGTGCCGCCGGGTCCTCGAGCTCCTCGACCTCGATGCCGGCGTGGGTCAACAAAGGGACGAGCTCGGCGACCGGCGGGAAGGCCACCATCTCCGCCAGCCAATCGCAGCTGATCTTCACGGCGCACCTCCGGCGCGGCGCGCGAACTGGGCGAGGAAGCGCAGATCGTTGTCGTAGAACAGGCGGATGTCCTCGATGCCCCAGCGCAAGATGGCGATGCGCTCGATACCCATGCCGAAGGCGAACCCCTGGACGCGCTCCGGGTCGTAGCCGACCGCGGTGAGCACGGCCGGATCGACCATCCCGGCGCCGAGGATCTCGAGCCAGCCGGTCCCCTTGCACACCCGGC
>JBFYZW010000457.1:0-7483 GCA_041309305.1 Deltaproteobacteria bacterium
ACCGCCGGGCGTGGCGCGCTCACCGGCGGCGCCGCCGCCGGCGGCGCCAGCGCGGCCTGCACCTCGGCCTGCACCGCGAGCAACCCGGTCTGCTCGGGGTGGAAGGTCAGCAGGTTCGCCAACGCGTCGCGGGCCTCGTCGACCAGCCCCTGCTGCAAGAAGAAGCGGATCTCCTCGATCTCCTCGCCGAGCTCCTCCTCCTCGTCGGGCGCGACGGCCGCCGGCGGCGCGGCGGTGACCACAGGCGCGGGCGCCACCGCCGGCGCGGGAGTGACGGCAGGCGGGGGCACGACGGCCGGCGCGGGAGTGGCGGTCGGCGGCGGTGCCGACACGGCCGGCTTGGGCGCGGCCGCCGGCTTGGCGCGGGACGGCACCGCCGAGGAGAGCAGGGCGTCGAGGTCCTCGTTCAACGGATCGACGGGGGCGCGGCGCGGAGCCGGTGGGCTCGGCGTGGCGGCCGCGGGCAGCTCGCTGGTCCCGGCCTGGGAGATCGTCGTGCTCGTCGAGACGCCCGCCGCTCGAGCGCCGGCCAGCTCGCTCGGCCGCACCCGCTGCTCGCGCAGCTCGCTCTCACCACTGAACACCCGCGGCGCGACGGGCTCGTCCACCTCGATGGCCACCGGCTCGGCGACCATCGCCTGCAACGGCGGCTCGTCCGCGTCGAGATCGATCTCGGCGGCCGCTGGGGAGGGCTCGTAGGAGAGCGGCGGCACCGACGGATCGGCCGGCACCGGCGCGCGGAGCGGCTCGGCCGGCACCGGGGGCGCCGCCTCCTGACTCAGCTGCGCGAGCAGCGCCCGGCCTTCGGCGTGGTTGGGATCGAGGCCGAGCAGCTCCTCGACGTCGTCGCGCGCCTGCTGCGCCGCGTTGGCCCGCTGCGCGGCCTGGCAGGCCCGCCAGAGCTCAGCGACCGCGCCGGCGTGGTCACCGAGCTCGAGGAGGAGGTCCTTGTACTTCAATCGCGCTTCACGGTGCTCCGGATCGAGCTCGAAGACGCGCTGGATGTGCTCGACCGCCTTCTGCTTCAACCCGTATTTGACGTAGACCTCGACCTCGGTGAGGATGCGCAGGATCGCGTCCGCTGTCGGCGGCGCGCTCGGCTCGGCCTCCACCTCGACCGCCTCGAGCTCGACCTCCTCGTCGCCGCCGTCCTCCGGTTGAACCTCCACCGCCGAGACCTCGATCTCCTCGGCTGCCTCTGGCCCGCGGCGGTTGACCTCCCGCACCTCGAGGGCGGAGACCTGAACCTCCTTGCGCACCGCCTGCACCCGGGTCAACGGTTGGGCCGGGGCAGGGGCTGGGGCCTGGGCCAGCGCCTGACGCGCCTCGGCGTCGTCGGGCGCCACGTCGGCGATGCGGCGCATCGCGTCGAGGTAACCGGCCCGGTCGCCGGCCTCGTTGCGCAGCCGGCCGATCTCGCGCAGCACCGAGACGGTCTTGGCCGTCTGGCCGAGGTCACGGAAGGCGTTGGCCAACAGGGACAGGGTCGTGACGTCCTTCGGGTTGGCCTTGAAGCAGATCTGCAGCTTGGCCAACGCCCGGCGGGCGTCGTTCTTCTGGATGTAGATGTTGGCCAGCTCGCGGGTGGTCTCGAGATCCCCTGGATCGACGTGGATCACCCGCTCGGCCACCTTGACGTAGTCGTCGATCCGGTGGTTCGCCTTCAGGTAGGCGGCCGCGGCGCGGAACTCGCCGCGCGCCTCCTCGACCATCCCCTGTTTGGCGAACATCTCGGCCAGCTTGATGCGGCTGGCGATGTTCTCCGGGTCGATCTCGACCATCTTGCGCAGCACGCCGATCGCGTCGTCGGTGCGGCCGAGCTTCTCGTAGATCTGGCTCAGCTGGCGATACTGGTTGGTCGCGTCCGACAAGAGCCCGAGCTGATGGTACAGCTCGGCCAGCTTCAGGTTGATGTCGACCAGCGTCGGATCGATCTTGAGGATCTGCTTGTAGACCGCGACCGCTTTGAGGAAGAAGCCCTGGTCGGCGTAGAACTGCGCCACCTGGCCGTAGGTCTGGGTCGCCTCGGCGTGCTTGCCGGCGCGGGTCTGGAGATCGCCGATCTTGAGGAGAGTGCGGACGTCCTTCGGGTCCTCCTCGACCAGGCGTTGGAATTCCTTGATCGCCTTGTCGATCTGACCCTTCTGCAGCAGCTTCTGCGCCTGAGCGCGGATCTTGTCCTTGTTTGTGGTCACGCCAACCCGACCAAAAGCTCGCGCATCCTGCTCACTGTCAGGCGGCCGGTGAACGCGCGACCGCCCGCGGGCGCCCCGCGGCGGTGCCGGTCAGCCTGACGCTGAAACGATAGCACGGCGGAGCCGGGCTGCAAAAGCCCGCCGGTCGGTCGGTCAGACCCGCTCGACGTACTGGCCGCTGCGGGTGTCGATGCGGATCCGCTCGCCTTCGTTGACGAACAACGGCACCGCGACCGTGGCGCCCGACTCGAGCTTCGCCGGCTTGGTCACGTTGCTGGCCGTGTCGCCGCGCACGCCGGGCTCGCACTCGACGATCTTCAGCTCGACGAAGTTGGGCAGCGTGACGCCGATCGGCTTGCCGTTCCAGAGCAGCACCGCGACGTTGCAGTTCTCCGACAGCCACTGGGTCGACTCGCCGAGCACGCTGCCCTCGATCATCAGCTGGTCGTAGGTCGTGGTGTCCATGAAGGTGAGCATGTCACCCTCACGGTAGAGGTACTGCATCTCCTTCTCTTCCAGATCGGGGCGGCCGAGCTTGTCGCCTGACTTGAACGTCGGGTCGAGCACCCGGCCGGTGATCAGGTTCTTGATCTTGGTCCGGGTGAACGCGTTGCCCTTGCCAGGCTTGACGTGCTGGAACTCGACGATGACGAACGGCTCGCCTTCGTAGAGGATCTTCAGGCCATTGCGAAAATCGGAGGTCGAGAACATGCAGCGCGCTCCTTGCGAGGCGCTCCTCTAACACAGCGCCTCGACACAGTCGAGTTCCACCAGGCCCGAAACCTCGTTCAGAGCAGCTCGCGCAGCATCTTCGGGCCGGCGATGCGCATCAGGTACCGCGCCTGGCCGGTGAACCCGCCGCTGCGCAACACGACGCCGAGGAAGATCTCCTGGGTCAGCGGGCGCATCAACGCGGTCAGCTGCTCGCCGGCGATGCAGACCTCGGTGATCCCCCCCGGGCTGCCGAGGGTCGCCGCCGCCCGCCGAGCCTGCTCGGCCGCCGCCGAATACTCGATCAGCAGCGTCGCGATGTCGAGCTCGCCGGGGCTCTTCTCGTAGGTGTCGATGGCGATGCCGTCGAAGCCCATCAACATCCCGGCGACCGCGCCCGGGACGGTGTCGATGATCTGCTGTAGCTCGGCGTGGAAACCCATGACTCCTCCTCGCTCAGCAGCCGCGGCTGCGGCGATCTCGGCGGCGCGGCGCGCGAGCTCGGGCTCGTCCGGTCGCGCGGCGACGAGGCGCTGATACATCGCCAGCGCCTTGGCCCGAAACCCCTGCCGCAGCAGCAGCTCGGCCATGGTGGGCGTATCCCACGTGGTTTCGGCCACCGCCCCATGGGGTATGAGGTTGCCGGCGCCGAGTCAAGCGCGGCCGGCCGGCGCCGGGGCCGCTCATCCGGTCGTGCCCCGGCGGCGCAGGAACTCGACCAACGCCGCGGCCGGGACGGTGCGCACCTCGTGGCTGCCAACCCGTGGCACGAAGGCGAGGCGCAGATGACCGCCGCGGCGCTTGGTCTCCAGGCCGATGCCCCGCTCGTCGAGCGCCCGCCCCCGCCAGTCGACCGGCAACCCCAGGGCGCGCAACGCCTGCGCCAGCGCCGCGCCGCTCCCGGCGCACCACCCCTCGGCCTCGGCCCACTCGGTCTCGGCCAGCATGCCCAACCCGACCGCCTCGCCGTGCAGCAACCGGCTGCCCTCCGCGGCCTCGATCGCCTCGCCCACCGTGTGCCCGAAGCTGAGCACCGTCCGCTCGCCGGTGACGAAGTCGGCGCGCGCCAGCAGTTCGGCTTTCAGCGCCACCGCGCGGCGCAGCACGGTGAGGGTCGGGTCGACGCAGCGCGCCAGGTGCTCAGCCTCGCGGGTCAACGTGTCGAACAGCGGCGCGTCGAGGGTCACCGCCAGCTTCAGGACCTCGACCAGGCCGGCGACGTGCTCGCGCCGTGGCTGCGAGGCGAGGTGCGTCCCGGCGACCAGCACCGCCTTCGGCGGATAGGTGGTGCCGATCAGGTTCCGGCCGAACGGCGCGTGCAGCGCCGTCTTGCCGCCGATCGTCGCGTCCACCGCCGCCAGCGTGGTCGTCGGCACCTGCACGTGCGGGATGCCGCGCAGGAAGGTGGAGGCGACGAAGCCGGCCAGGTCGCAGATCACCCCGCCGCCGAGCGCCACGACCAGGTCGTGGCGATCGATCCCCTGCTCGAGCAGACGACCGTAGAGCATCGCCGCCATCGACAGGACCTTCGACTCCTCACCCGGCGGCACGACCTGCAGCGAGACGCTCTTGCCCGAGTCGCGCAGGCCGTTGACCAGGGGCGTGGCGTGCAGCGCCGCCACCGCCTCGTCGGCGATCACCACGACGCGCGGGCCGCTGCTCGAGCGGCTGATCTCGTGCGCCAACCAGGAGCCGGCCGCGGCGCGGAAGTGAACCGGGTAGCTGCCGGCCGGCAAGCGGACCTGGACCGGCGGCGTCTCGCCCACCTCGGGCTCCTCGGCGCCGGGGGTTTCGAAACGACGGCGGGCCGGCGCCCGCCCGCTCGCGCCCAGGCGGTCGAGCCGGAGCAGCCGGACAATCTCCTCGACCACGTGCTCGACGCGCGACAGATCGGTGCGCACGGTGTAGTCGGCCTCTTCGTAGGCGGGCACGCGCTCGCTCAGCGTCCGCCGGATGGTCTGCTCGAGGTCGGGCCCGCCGACCAGCGGCCGGTGAGCGCGCTGGTCGCCGCCGTCGAGCCGCGCCAGCAGGCTCTCTGGGCTGGCCTGCAGGTAGACCGACCGGCCGGCCTCGTGGATCCAGCCGCGCATCGCCGGATCGACGAAGGTCGCGCCGCCGGTCGCGACCACCGCGACGTTCTTGCGCGCCAGGATCTCGCGCAGCGCCGCGCGCTCGCGGGCGCGGAAGCCGACGTCCCCGTGGCGGCGGAAGATGTCACGCAGCGAGGTGCCCGCCGCCTCGACGATCACGTCGTCGAGGTCGACGAAGTCGCAGCCGATGCGCTCGGCCAGCGCCCGCCCGACCACCGTCTTGCCCGACCCGGCGTAGCCGACCAGCACGACGTGGCGGCGCTCGGTCGCGTCGAGGCTGCGCGGCGGCTGGCCGACCCGCGTCGAGGTCGAGCTCACGGCCGTCGCCCCGCGGCGCCGGGCGGCCGCGGGCTCTTGTCTGCGCGCGGCGACCTAATGGCTCTCTCCCTGCAACGAGCCGCCGGTGATGCGCGACTCTTCCCGGTTGATGATCCGCGGGGTGATGAAGACCAGCAGCTCGGCGCGGTTGTCCTCGACCCGCTTGCTCTTGAACAACCAACCGATCACCGGGATGTCGCCGAGCACGGGCACCTTGGCGTACCGCTCCGAGGTCGACCGGGTGTAGATGCCGCCGATCACCGTGGTGTCGCCATCGCGCACCAGCACCTCGGTCTCGGCGAACTTCTTGACGATGGTCGGATCCCCTTGCCCGCCGAGGCGGCCGAAGTCGGGCTCGTTCTTGGCCGTCTTGATCTTGAGCAGCACGCTGCCGTCGTTGGTCACGTGCGGCGTGACCTCGAGCTCGAGGTTGGCGGGGATGAAGCGGGTGTTGGCGCCGGCGGCCGAGACGACGGTGATCGGGATGTCGATGCCCTGGGCGATCTTCGCCGTCCGGTTGTCGAGCGTCGTGATCCGCGGCGAGCTGATGATCCGCCCCTTGCCCTCCTCCTCGAGCGCGGTCAGCCGGAGGTTGAGGATCTGGCTCCCGCCCGCCGACCCGAAGACCAACCCGAGCCCGGCGCCCGGGGAGTCGATCTGCGCCGGCATGTTGACCGCGAAGTCGTTGATCGGGCTGTAGCCGGCGACGCCGATCGAGCTCGGGAAGGCCAGCCCGGTCGCATTCCCGGTCGCCGCGCCAACCTGGCTGCGCCCGCCCCACTGCACGCCCACCTGCTCGAGGTCGGTGCTCGACGCCTCGACGATGCGCGCCTCGATCAACACCTGCGGCGTCTGCTTGTCGAGCCGGCGGGTCAGGTCGACCAACCGGTCGATGTTGGAGCGGACGTCCTCGATGATGATCGTGTTGGTGCGCGCGTCGGTCTGCACCGTGCCGCGCGCGGTGAGCATCGCCTTGAGCTGGGTGACGATCTCGGCCGAGTCGGCGTAGTTGACCGTGACCATCTTGATCACCGTGTCCTCGAGCAGCTCCTCGGCCTTCTTGTTGGCCAGCGCCTGCTCCTTCTCCTGACGGATCTTTTCGGCCGGCGCGATGCGCAGGATGTTGTGCTGGCGGACCTTGTCGTAGCCCTTGGTCTTCAGGATCGTGTCGAGCGCCTGGTCCCAGGGCACGTTGCGCAGCTTCAGGGTGATCTTGCCCCGCACGTCGTCGCTGGCGATGATGTTCTCGCCCGAGACCTCGGCGAGCAGGCGCAGCACGTTGACGATGTCGGCGTCCTTCAGGTCGATCGAGATGCGCTTCTTGGCCGGCCGGGCCTGGGTCGGCGTGCTGCGGGCCAACACCTGCGCCTCGGTCGCGTAGGCGGCGGTCTGCGGCGTCGCGCTGCTGGCCAGCTGCATCGGCGCCGGCTGACCGCGGATCTCCCACGTCCACCCGCCGTTCTGCTGGGTCAGCGCGTGCTCTGCGGTGCCGGCCAGGTTGACGACAACGTTGGCCACCGGCGGCTCACGCGCCGCCTGGTAGGTGGAGACCATGCGCACCACGGTGCCGTAGGCGCTGGTGTCGAGGCTGCGCTCGAGGCTCTCGGGCACGCGCACCCCGGGCAACTCGAGCACCCAGGCCTTCTTCGACCGGTCGTCGATCCGGGGCGTGACCTTGCCGTCGATGTCGATGATCACCTTCGCCGTCTCACCTCGGCCGGTGAAGCGCACGTCCTTGATCGTGCCGCCACCGCCAGCCGCGGCGACGGCCGGCGCCGGCTGCTCGGCCGGCGCGTCCGGGGGCGCCTCCATGCGCACCAGCAACCCCTCGCTGGTCTCGAGAATCTCGTGCTCGGCAGCGGCCGCGGAGAGATCGAGCACCACCCGGACGACGCTGCCGTGGTCGCCGAGTCGAACGCGGCGGATAAACGGCGTCTGGACGCCGTAGGTGACCCGATCGACGCCGCGCTCGGTCTCGTTGAGGTCGATCACCAGCCGCGGCGGATCGTCGAGGCGGCGGGCCTGGTAGCCGGGCTTGCCCTCGAGCACGAGCAGGACGCCGAGCGCCACCCCCGAGCCACGGCGCTCGACCCCCTTGAGCGTCGCGGCCGGCGCGCGCGCCGGCGGCGGAGCGCTCACCGCCCGGGTGGTCGACGCGCGCGTCGCCGC
>JBFYZW010000458.1:0-3290 GCA_041309305.1 Deltaproteobacteria bacterium
ACCGGCGCGCCGCTGCCGTCGTCGAACAGCAGGGTGCCGGCGGCGTCGCGCAGCACCGGTCGCCCGGCCAGCGCCGCGTGCTGCGGCGGCACCGCGCTGCCGACCTCGAGCAGCACGTAGGCCGGCTTGTCCGCGCTCGCCCCGGCGGCGACCGAGACGGTGCGGTCGCCGTTCTCGGGGTCGATGACCCGCAGGCCCAGCGCCCGCTCGAGGTCGGCCTCGACCTCGACCTTGGTGGGCACGAACGCCCGGCGCTCGAGCCGCTGCTCGCGCAGGTTCAGGTAGGTCCGCTCGAGGCGGGGCGGGTAACCGCCGCCCAGCTGTGCCGCGATCAGCACCGGCTCGTCCTGCGGCTGGGCAGGGTCGAGGTTGACGCTGGCGCTGCGGCGGACGATCTCGCCCTCGGCGGAGACGTCGTAGGTCGACACCTCGAGCACGCTCGTGCCTTGGCTGACGATGCTCGACCAGTCGCGCTCGGTCAGCCCGCGGAACTCGGGGTTGTCGACGAAGCGCAGCGACGAGCCCGACTCGAGCCGGGTGGGCAGAAACGGCTGCTCGCTGTCGACGCGGTTGCCGGCGGCGTCGCGCAGCTCGCGGATCCGCACCGCGAAGCTCTGCGCGCCTCCCCCGCCGGTCTCGATCACCAGCTGGTCGGCCGGCACCGGGTTGCCCGTCGAGTCGTTCCGGTTGCCGACGAAGCGGGTGCGCTCGACGCCCCAGCTCGAGTAGTCGTCCGCGTCGAAGAGCGCGAACAGCAGATCATTGATATCGGTGTCGGTGAAGGTCTTCTCGACCCCGCTCTGGGCGTCGAAGATCCGCACCTGCGACCCGGCGTGCAGATCGAGCGCGCCGAGCGCCGCCTTGATGTGACAGTGACCCCACCAGGAGGTCTCGATGCGATCGAGATCGATCTCGCCGTCCTTGTTCCAATCGTAGGGCAGCTTGTCGCGCAGCCGCTCGCCCGGCGCGACCAGGCGCAGGCCGAGGTTGCGGCTGGCGCGCTTCTCGACCAGGTGGGCATGCAACGCCTTGGGTAGCTCGTCACCGCTGCCGTCGAGGTAGAGCGTCTCGCCGGCGCGGTAGACCGGCTTGCCGGCCAGGTCGGCGAGGCGCAGCGCCGGCTGCTGCCGCGCCAACGACACCGCCTGCCCGGTGGCCGCGTCGATGAGCCGCCGGCCGTCGCGCTCGGCGTCGCGCTCGTTCGCGTCGATGGCGCCGCTGTGGTCCACGTCGGCCCAGAAGCCGTGCCGCGGCCGCTCGCCGACGCCCAGCGCCCGCGAACCGAGCTTCCCCTCGACCGGTCGCTCGACGACCAGGCGGGCCAGTGCCGCCGGGACCTCGTCGCTCGTGCCGTCGAAGAAGAACCGATCACCGTCGCGCAAGACCGCTCGCCCGGCGTGACGTTGAAAGTCGGCGGGCAGGCCTTCGACCTGCGCCGAGCCGATCGGGAACCGCTCGCGCGCCACCTCGCCCTCGCGCAGGGGCCTGAGCGCCAACGCGCCGGCCACCGGCTGCTCGACCAGGTGCTCGGCGAGCGCCGCCGGCACCGGCGTGTGCGTGCCATCGAAGACCAGCGCATCACCGTCGCGGTAGACACCGCGGCCGGCGTACTCGGCCAGCTCCGGCGGCAGCCCCTCGCTCCCGACGCTCAGCGTCGCGTAGGTCGACGTCTCGATGACCCGGGCCAGCGAGACCGGCCGGCCGTTGGCCGGGTCGACGAGCCGCGCGTTCAGGTGCGCCTCGAGCGCGTCCGCGTCCTGCAGGCGGGTGGTCACGTAGACCGGCACGACCTCGGGGAGGCCCTGCGCCGCCAGGTTCAGGACCACGTACTCGGGGTGGCGTGGGTCGGCTGGCCCGGCCTTGAGCGAGACGCTCTGGCCGCCGTTGTTCCGGTCGACGACGCGCAGGCCGAGCGTCTTCTCGGCGTTTCGCTCATCGAGGGAGGAACCCGCCTTGGTCGTCTTCTGGTCGATGATGTAGTTGAGCACCGCCTCGATCGAGTCGCGTGCCCGACCGGCCGGCGCGAGATCACGCAGCGCCCGCACGCCGTCGTCGAACGGATCGCTGTACGGGTGGTAGGAGTCGAGGTGGCCGACCGTCAGCTCGTGCGCGCGGCCGAGGAACGACTCGCGCTCCAGCCGCTCGAGCAGCCGGCGCGCGCGCACCTGGTCGGCGGCCGGGATCCCGGTGCCGGCCAACCCCGCGATCAAGCCGGCGAACAGCGCCGGTTTGCGCAGCCCGGCCGTGCCCACGGTCGCGTTGGCGCCGCTGACGTCCCGCGCCTCGAGGTAGCTCGCGTGGGCCGCAAGCAGCCGCCTGGCGGTCTCCTCGAGCTTGTCGACCGAGTCGATCGCGGCGAGCTCGCTGGTCGTGAGCTGGATCCCTCCGGGCACTGGATCGGTGTGGACCCGCTTGGTGGCCACGACCCCGGGCACCGCGCCGTGCGTCCCGGCCTGGTGCTCGAAGCGTAGGTCGGCCGCCTCGGTACTGACCTGTCGGTCCTTCGGGGCAGGAGCTTTGACTCCGCGCAGTCCGTCCGGCATGGGATCCTCCCGCTGCGCCCGCCGGCACGACCGCGTCGACCGGCAGGCGGATTCATCTCATTCGGCCGCCCGTCGGCGGCACAGTTGATCATTAGAGCACAAGGGTGCTCGACTGCCTAGTGCGCGCCCGAACATCGGCGGCCTGAGTCATCCCCTCAAACACGACCGCTCGGCGCCGCTTCGCGCCGCGTGCCCTCGTCGGTCGCTGACTCAGTTGCCTGGCCGAGCCGGAATGGAGTGCATTGCATCCAAGACCTGCCAAGCCAGGTCATGGCGTGGGGTCACTTCGGCACCCTCCGAGGGCACGCAGCGCACGCGGCGTCGAGCTGTCGTTCAGGAGCGCGCGCACGCCGAAGCGCGGGCGACTGGCCGGAGGGTGCCGAAGCGCCCCCCACCTCACGGTTCTGCACGACAAGCCTTGGAGGCTCGTCCTCATAGAGTACCTCAGCCGACAACTGAGTTAGCGACCGAAGGCCAGGCGCCCGCGCGAGAGGCGAAGCGCGCGACGCCGATTTGAGAGGATCAGTCAGGTCAGATCAACGTTGTCAGCGGCAAGTTGTCGGTTTACTCTCAAGAGGATGCCGAGACAGCAACCCGGGTGGTCCGCGTGATGATGCAGGCGCACGCCCCGATCCCGCCGTCGCACAGCGGCGAGGTCAAGGTCAGCGGCATCGAGAGCTGTCGGGCGTTGTTCAACCGCCGGCCCCAGGACATCCGCCGCGTCTACCTGCTCCCCTGGGTCGCCGG
>JBFYZW010000459.1:0-11603 GCA_041309305.1 Deltaproteobacteria bacterium
CTGGCAGCGCGCCAGCGGCGCCCGCCCTGCCGTCTGCCGCCAGCGCCCAACCCGTGGCGCGGCAGATGAACCCGAACATCAGCCTGATCCTCGACGCCGGCTTCGCCTGGTTCTCGGAGGCCATGCACCTGACCCAGGGTGGTCACGCGATGGACGAGAACGGCTTCACGCTTCAGGGCCTGGAGTTCGCGGCCACCGCGTCGGTCGATCCCTTCTTCCGCTTTGATCTGAACTTCGAGCTGTCGCACCTACACCTCGAGGAGGTCTACCTGACCACCCTCGCGCTGCCGGGCAACCTGCAGGCCCGGCTCGGCTACTTCAACGCCGAGCTCGGCCGGCACAACCCACGCCACCTGCACAACTGGCACTTCGTCAACCCGCCATTGTCGCACACGCGTTTCGCGGCCGAGGAGCACTTCTCCGGCACCGGCGCGGAGCTCTCGGTCCTGTTGCCGCTCCCTTGGTACGTGGTCGTGCTCGGCCAGGCCTTCGGCAGCGGACGGCAGCTGGCGCTGCGCTCGAGCTCGTTCGCGCCGGTCAGTCTGAGCGGCACCGGCCGCACCGACGGCCCCGAGGACTTCGTCTGGGTCTCTCGGCTGGTCAACTCTGTGGACGTCGGGGACGACTGGTCGCTGAACGTCGGGGTCGGCGGCGCCTGGGGCCAGAGCCCCTATGTGCCGGACAACTACGTCAACCTGTACGCTGCCGACCTCTACCTCAAGTGGCGGCCGATCTCGACCGGGGACGACGCGACCGCCGTCGGCCTGACTGTGGAGTACCTGCTGCGCGACAGCCAGGTGCCAGAGGACTCGGTGCGGGACCACGGCGGCTACCTGCAGCTCGACGCGCAGTGGAGCCGCTACTGGATGGCCAGCCTGCGGCTCGATGCCACCGGGAGGATCAGCGGCCGCGCGCCGGCCGGAAGCCCCTTGGCCGGCCGTCAGCTGCGCGGCTCGGTCGCGTTGGCGCACATGCCGACCCACTTCTCCAAGCTCCGGCTGCAGCTCGACGTCGGGCGCGACCGGCGCGAGCCGGGCTATCTGGCCGGCTTCGTCCAACTCGAGGTGAGCGCCGGAGAGCACGGCGCCCACGCCTTTTGACAGGAGGCTGACCATGAGAGTCATTGCATGTCTCGTCGCGGCGGCGCTCGCGTCGGCCGGCGATGTGGCGCTGGCGAAGCTGAACGTCGTCACGACCTTGCCCGACTTCGCCGCCATCGCCGCCGAGCTCGGCGGCGAGCGCGTCGAGGCGACGGCGTTGTTGAAAGGAACGCAGGACCCCCACTACGCCGACGCGAAACCGTCGATGATCCTGCAGGTCAACCGCGCCGACCTGCTCGTCGTTATCGGCCTGTCTCTCGAGGCCGGCTGGTTGCCGGTGCTCATCACCCAGTCGCGCAACGCGGCGATCCAGGTCGGCAGTCGCGGCTACCTCGACGCCTCCCAGTTCATCGCGCCGAAGGAGGTGCCGGTGCAGCTCGATCGGGCGATGGGCGACGTCCACTCGGGTGGCAACCCGCACTACTACACCTCGCCGGTCGAGCTCTTTCGCATCGCCGAGGCGATGGCGGGCAAGCTGGTCGAGCTCGACCCGGCGGGGCAAAGCTACTTCGCCGCGCGCTGGGCCGCCTTCGCCGAGCGCTACCGCGCCAAGGAGGCGGAGTGGCAACGGCGCCTCGCGCCGCTGCGCGGTACGCGGGTGGTGGTCTATCACCAGAGCTGGATCTACCTGCTCGACTGGCTCGGCTTCGTCCGCGCCGGTGCGCTCGAGCCCAAGCCCGGCATCTCGCCGTCGCCGGCTCACGTCAGCCAATTGCTCAACCAGGTCAAGGCGCAGCAGGTGAAGCTGGTGATGCAGGAGATCTACCACCCGACCAACCTCTCCCGGCTGTTCGCCGAGAAGGCCGGGGCCCGGCTCCTGGTCCTGCCATCGATGGTCGGTGCCGAGCCTGGCCTCGAGACCATCTGGCAGAAGTTCGATCGCATCACCGACCTCATCCTCAACGGAGTGCAATCATGAAGACCTTCCGCATCAGCGTCCTCGCCCTCGCTCTCACCGCCCTTGCTGCGTGCGCCACCGACAAGGGCGACAACGTGGAGTGCCCGGAGTGCGACAACGTCACCGAGCTTCTGGTCGGCAGCCGCTGCGTGCCGATCGCCGAGGTGGAGCCGTGCGGGCCGGACGGGCACGCGCACGGCGCCGAGTGTCACTGTTTCTCCGATCAGGCGCCGACGTCGATCGGCGGTGTCGAGTACTGCCTGCAGAGCGACTGCCTCAGTGAACCGCCCGCCGTCGATCCGGACGCGCTCGCCTGCGCGGAGCTCGACGAGACGCCGGAGGCGGTCACCGCGGTGACGGTCTTCGCCGACTTTCCGAACGCCCACGTCGACCTGTCGACCCTCGCCGAGATCACCTTGCCGGCGAACCAGCCGAGCTACGTGCACTTCCCGGGGCTCGCCACCGGCCATGTGCGCGTCTATCTGGACCGGGCGGGCGTCCTCGCCGGGGCCTTCAACGGCAGCGAGGTGGCGTTGGCGACCGAGGCGGCAGGCGCCAACGAAGACTGCGGTGTCGAGCTGCCCGAGGTCTGGGAGGTCGATGTGGTCAACACCTCCGGCAGCCCGGAGCCCCAGGTCCTCGCCTTCGCCGCCGGCACGGTGCCGTCGGTGCGCCTGGTCGTGATCAAGGAGTAGAACTGGTGATCGCGCTCGAGCAGGTCAGGATCGGCTATGGCGGAGTGCCCTTGCTCCGCCCGTTCGACTTCCACGTCGCCGCGGGCGACTTCTGGGGCATCGTCGGCCCGAACGGGGGCGGGAAGACCACCCTGGTCAAGACGATCATCGGCCTGAACGCGCCGGTGAGCGGCGCGGTCCGCTTCAGGCCGCGCAAGCCCCGCTTCGGCTACGTGCCGCAGCGGCACGTCCTTCCGGCCGATTACCCGTTGACCGCCTTCGACGTGGTGTTGATGGGCCGCTACGATCGGCTCACGCTCGGCGCGCGGCCGTCGTCTGGCGACCGCCAGCGGGCCGCCGCCGAGCTCGAGCGGGTGGGCATGGCGGGCCTGGCCGACCATCGCTTCGGCGCGCTCTCGGGCGGGCAGCAGCAGCGGGTGCTGCTCGCCCGGGCGTTGGCCGCGGAGCCCGACGTCCTGGTCCTCGACGAGCCGACCACCGGGATGGACCTCCCGGGCGAGGCGAGCATCCTCGACTTTCTCCGCCGGATCCACGCCGGCCGGTCGATGACGATCCTCATGATCGGCCACCACATCAGCACGGTGGTCAGCGTCGTCGACCACCTCTGCCTGATCAACAAGGACGCCGACCTGTTCGACAGCGGGCCGCTCACCGAGTTGCTGACCGCCGAACGGCTGTCGACCGCCTACCGCCGGCCGATCGAGGTGGCCCAAGCCCCGGGGGGCTATCACGTCCACGCCCCGGAGGTGGAGCATGAGTGAGCCGAGCTTCTGGGCCAGCTGGTTCGTCTGGCGCGATGCGCTGATCGTCGCGGCGGTCGCCGCGGCGGTGCTTGGTTATCTCGGCGTCTGGGTGGCGCTCAAGCGGGTGGTCTACGTGCCGCTGGCGCTGTCGCAGGTCTCGTCGGCCGGAGTCGTCCTCTCCTTCTGGCTGTGCAGTCTGTTCGATCTGCACGACGCGCCGGCGTTGCTCGACCCGGCCTGGTTCTCGCTCCTCTTCGCCGCGGCGACCGCGTTCCTCTTCGCCCGCGCCGAGCGGTCGGGCGACAACACTACGGTGATCGCGTACCTCGCCGGCTCGGCCGCGGCGCTCCTGCTCGGTGCCTTCGTCCGCCAGGACGTGCACGACGTGCAGAGCATCCTGTTCGGCAGCGCGGTGCTGGTCGAGACCATCCAAATCGCCTACGTCGGCGCGGCGGCGCTGGCGGTCGTGGTGCTGCACCTGCTCCTCTATCGGCGCTTCCTGTTCGTCAGCTTCGATCGGGACACCGCGGGCGCTGCGGGCTTCGCCGTCTACACCTACGAGGTGCTGCTCTATCTCACCTTCGCGCTGATGATCTCGGTCGCGACGCGTGCGGTCGGCGCGCTGCCGGCCTTCGGCTTCACGGTCTTCCCGGCGCTCGCCGGCCTTCGCCTGGCCAGCTCGATGCGCCAGGCGGTGCTCGCGGCGGTGGTCGTCGGCGTCAGCAGCGCGGCGGTGGGCTACTACCTCTCGTTCGTCTGGGAGCTGCCGACCGGGGCGACGATGGTGGCGCTCGCCGCCTTCGCTTACGCCGCGGCAGCGCTGGTCGGGCGGGGGCGTCGCCGATGGGCTGGCGTTCCTGCCCGGCAATGAATAAGGTGCGCAGCGCATGCGGCTGCTCTACGTCGGAGATGTGGTCGGCCGGCCAGGCCGGCAGGCGACCTTCGCGCTGCTCCAACGCCTGCGCGACGAGCGACGGGTCGATGTGGCGATCGTCAACTGCGAGAACGCCGCGGCCGGCAAGGGGGTGACCCGCGAGATCGCCGAGACCTTTTTGAGCCACGGCGCCGACCTGCTCACCTCTGGCAACCACGTCTGGCAGCACAAGGAGATCTCCGCCTATCTGGAGCAGCAACCGCGCCTGCTCCGCCCGGCCAACTACCCGCGCGCGCCGGGGCGCGGCTCCTATCGCCTCGAGCTCGAGGGGGGCGAGAGCCTCGGCGTCATCCAGGTCGAGGGGCGGGTGTTCATGCGCAACCTCGAGTGCCCGTTCGCCGCAGTCGAGCGGGAGCTCGAGCGACTCGGCAAGGTCACGGCGGTGTTCGTCGATGTCCACGCTGAGGCCTCGAGCGAGAAGCAGGCGCTCGGCTGGTTCCTCGCCGGCCGGGTCGCGGCGGTCGTCGGCACACACACGCACGTGCAGACCGCCGATGAGCGGATCCTGCCCGGCGGCACCGCGTACCTCACCGACGTCGGCATGACCGGTCCCATCGACTCGGTGATCGGCATGAACACCAAGGCGGCGATCGAGCGCTTCCTGACCCAACGCACCCGGGGGCACGACGTCGCCACCGGGCCGACGCTGTTGTGCGCCGTGCAGATCGACATCGATCCGCAGGGCAGGGCGACGGCGATCGAGCGCCTGCAGGTGCCCTGGACCGCCGCCTGAACGGACGGTCACGCTTCCCGATCACCACAGAGCGGCCTCGCCCGAGGAAGAACCGCGAACGGGGTGTGGGCGAGTCGCGCCCCCCCGTTGAGACCGGCGCTGATGCATGCGCCACACCACGGTGGGTTCCTCGCGCGGGAAGAGGCAAATGGGTCGTTCGCCGGCGGCGAACGCCCATGTGGCGCCCTTTGACACGGGCGTGACAGCCTAGTAATTAGGCGCTCTTCCGGCCGGCTGGCGGCAGGAGACTACCTCGATCCTCTGGAGCGTGTGATGAAGAGCTATTCCACCGGCGAGATCCGCAACGTGACGCTGCTCGGCGCGAAGGGCAACGGCAAGACCAGCCTGGCCGAGGCGATGCTGTTCTCGGCCAAGGTCACCAACCGGCAAGGCAAGGTCGAGGACGGCAACACGGTGCTCGACTTCGAGCCGGAGGAGCACAAGCGGGTCGCGTCGGTGCAGACCTCGGTCGGCTGGCTGGAGTGGAAGAAGCACAAGGTCAACCTTCTCGACACGCCGGGCGACCAGATGTTCGGCTTTGACGCGATGAGCAGCGTCCGCGTGGTCGAGAGCGCGCTCATCGTCGTCAGCTCTGCCGACCCGATCGAGCCGCACACGATGAAGCTCTTCCGCGCCACTGCTGGCGCTGCCCGGGGCGTCGTCATCAACAAGATGGGCCGCGAGCGGGCCGACTTCGATCGTGCGCTCGCCGACGTCAAGGAGAAGCTGGGCAAGAACGCCGTGCCGGTGACGCTGCCGATCGGCCGGGAGGCGAGCTTCAAGGGGGTCATCGACCTGATCGAGATGAAGGCGCGTCTGTACGAGCCGAACAGCCAGAGCGCGCCGAAGAGCGAGGAGATCCCGGCCGACCTGAAGGACGCGGCCGAGGCAGCGCGCAGCGCGTTGCTCGAGGAGATCGCCGCCTCCGATGAGGCGCTGATGGAGAAGTACCTCGACGCGGGGGCGCTCAGCCCGGACGAGGCCAAGACCGGCTTGCAGAACGCGATCGCCGCCGGCGCGCTGATGCCGGTGTTCGCGACCGACGGGGTATTGAACATCGGCGTGCACGAGTTGCTCGACCTCATCACCGCCAGTTTCCCGTCGCCGGAGAAGGCGCGTCCGGTGACGCTGGTCGGCAAGGATGGCGCCGAGGTCGTTCTCGAGCGCAAGACCGACGGCCCGCTGACGGTCTTCGTCTTCAAGACCATCTCTGACCAGCAGTCGGGGAAGCTCAGCCTGCTCAAGGTCCTCTCCGGCAAGGTGACCAAGGAGAGCGCGGTCGAGAACGCCAACCGGCGGAGCAGCGAGCGGCTGGGCGCCTTGTCCCGGCTGCAGGGCAAGAAGGCCGAGGCGGTCGAGGACGGGGCGATGGGCGACATCGTCGCGGTCGCCAAGCTCAAGGACACCCAGACCGGCGACACGCTGACCGAGGCGCGCACGCCGATGCCGGTCAAGCTCCCCGATCCGCCGCCGCCGCAGATCAGCTTCCGTCTGATCCCGAAGAACAAGGGCGACGAGGACAAGATCTCGCAGGCGATCACCCGCTTGCGCGAGGAGGATCCGACCCTGATCCTCGGCTTCGACGAGATCACCAAGGAGATGATGCTCTCCGGCTTCGGCGTCGCGCACATCGACGTGGCGCTGGAGAAGATCGAGCGCAAGTACGGGGTCAAGCTCGACAAGGCGCCGCCGAACGTCCCGTACCGCGAGACGTTCAAGAAGCCGGTCCAGAACGTCGAAGGGAAGCACAAGAAACAGTCGGGCGGCCGCGGCCAGTTCGGCGTCTGCTACATCAACGTCAAGCCGCAGCCTCGGGGCACCGGCTACACGTTCACCAACTCGATCTTCGGCGGGTCGATCCCGAAGCAGTACATCCCAGCGGTCGACAAGGGCATCCAGGAGGCGATGGCGCGCGGCGTGCTCGCCGGCTACCCGGTGGTCGACATTGAGGTCGAGCTCATCGACGGCAAGTACCACGACGTCGACAGCTCCGAGATGGCGTTCAAGATCGCCGGCTCGAAGGGCTTCCAGGAGGCGGCGCGCAAGGCGGGCATCGCCATCCTCGAGCCGGTGATGGGCGTCGAGGTCGAGGTGCCCGAGGAGAACATGGGCGACGTGATGGGGGACATCTCCAGCCGGCGCGGCCGGGTGCTGGGCATGGACACCCAGGGCGGGATCAGCACCGTCAAGGCCCAGGTGCCGATGTCCGAGATGCTCAACTACGCGCCCGACCTCAAGTCGATGACCGCCGGGCGCGGGTCGTTCACGATGGTGCCCAGCCACTTCGACCCGGTCCCGGGCGAGCTGGTCGACAAGATTGTCGCCGCCTCGCCGAACAAGCCGAGCGCCAGCGAAGAGGACTGAGAGACACGCACAAGACGGGTGTTCGCCGAGCGCGGGTCCGCGCTCAGCGCCGCTCGTAGTCGAACAGCTCCAGCGCCGCGAAGAAGTGGGCGATCTCCACCTTCGCCGTCTCCGGCGCGTCGGAGCCGTGGACCGCGTTGCGCTCGACGCTCTCGGCGAAGTCCTTGCGGATGGTGCCGGCGTCGGCCTTCGCCGGATCGGTGGCGCCCATCAGCTCGCGGTTCTTCTTGATCGCGTTCTCCCCTTCGAGGACGGAGACCAGCACCGGCCCGGAGACCATGAAGTTGACCAGCGAGTCGTAGAAGGGCCGCTCCTTGTGCACGGCGTAGAACTCACGCGCCTTCGGGCGGGAGAGCCAGACCATCTTGGCGGCGACGATCTTGAGCCCGGCCTTCTCGAAGCGGGCGAGGATGGTCCCCGCCAACCCCTTGGCGACGGCGTCCGGCTTGACGATGGAGAGGGTGCGCTCGATCATGACGTCAGTCCTCCTCGACTGCGGGGGGAGGATTACAGGGTCTCGGCGCGGCGATCCAGAGCCTACGGAGAGGTCGGCGCCATGCGCACGCTGGCCGCTTGAGGGACAGCGCCCGGCCGCGGCGCGCGCAGCATCAGCTGCTCCACCTCGGCGGCAAAGGGGCTCTGCGGATAGGTCTGCAGGTACCACTGGACCGGCCAGACGCGCTCGGCGGCGGGACGGCTCTGCACCTGGGTCAGGACGTTGACCAGCGACTCGCCGGGGGCGCCGGCCGCGCGCGCGCGGGCGAGCAGCTCCGCCGGGGGATCCTTGACCGCGACGACCTCGGCCACCTCAGTCTCGAGCTCGCGCCGCTGGACGCAGGTGCCGGTGGCGTAGGCCTGATCGTGAACCTCGAGCTCGACGACGCCGACGCAGCCCATCAGGCTCGCCCGGCGCAACAGGTGCCGCTCCAGACGGTCGCTCGTGCCCAGCGCGTCGGCGGTGACCGTGACGCGCGCGACCTCTTCGTGCCCGTCCGGGATGACCGCGAAGATCGGCGCCAGCCCCTCGCGCCCCTCATCGAGCCGCAGGCGCCCGGTGCGCTCGAAGCTGCCGTGGACGCACGCCCCGGTGGCGAACAACCCGCCAGCCAGAAGGAGCGTCGTGGCGATGTGGACCCTACCTGCGCTCATTTCACCTACACCTGGGTGACGAAGGTGCTCATCGGTGATTATCGGCACCTATGTCCCCCAAGGTGCGTCAACATTACACAGGCGTGCCCCAGGTGTCACCCGAAAAGTGCAACGCATTGCGTTAGGGGCCGGTCCGGACGTTAATGCTTTGAAATCGAGCTGTTGTCAGCCCATCGCGGCTTTGAGCGTCTTGCCGATCTCGGCCGGGTTGGCGGTGGTCTTGAAGCCCGCCGCCTCGAGGGCCGCGAACTTCTCCTTCGCGGTGCCTTTGCCGCCGGCAATGATCGCCCCGGCGTGGCCCATGCGCTTGCCCTTGGGCGCGGTCGAGCCGGCCACGAACGAGGCGATGGGCTTGTTGAGGTTCGCCTTGGCCCACTCGGCCGCCTGCTCCTCGGCGCTGCCGCCGATCTCGCCGATCATCACGATCGCGTGCGTCTCCGGGTCGTCGTTGAAGAGCTTGAGGCAGTCGATGAAGTTCGTGCCGTTGACCGGGTCGCCGCCGATGCCGATGCAGGTCGACTGGCCGAGGCCCAGCTTGGTCAGCTGGTCGACCGCCTCGTAGGTCAACGTGCCCGAGCGCGAAACCACGCCGACGTGGCCCGGCTTGTGGATGGCGCCGGGCATGATGCCGATCTTGCACTCGCCCGGGGTGATGATGCCAGGGCAGTTCGGGCCGATGAGCCGCGTGCTGCTGCCCTGCATGCTGCGCTTGACCCGCACCATGTCGAGGATCGGGATGCCCTCGGTGATCGCGACCACGAGCGGCAACCTGGCGTCGACCGCCTCGAGGATGGCGTCGGCGGCGAACAGCGGCGGGACGAAGATGACCGAGACGTTGGCGCCGGTCTTCTCGACCGCCTGCTTGACCGTGTCGAAGACCGGGACCTTGTCGTCGAACTTCTGGCCGCCGCGACCCGGGGTCACGCCGGCGACGACCTTCGTACCGTACTCGAGCATCAGGCGAGCGTGGAACGCGCCGGCGCCGCCGGTGATGCCCTGAACGAGGAGCCGGGTGTTCTTGTTGACCAGGACGCTCACTTCACACCTCCTGCCGCGGCGACGGCCTTCTTGGCGGCGTCGAGCATGTCGTCGGCCGGCGTGATCGCCAGGCCGCTCTCCTTGAGGATGCGCTTGCCCTCGGCGACGTTGGTCCCCTCGAGCCGGACGACCAGCGGCACCTTGAGGCCGACCTCCTTCGCCGCGGTGACCACGCCGGTGGCGATCACGTCGCACTTGGCGATGCCGCCGAAGATGTTGACCAGGATGCCCCGGACCTTCGGGTCCTTCAGGATGATCTTGAAGGCGGTGGTCACCTGCTCGGCGGTCGCGCCGCCGCCGACGTCGAGGAAGTTGGCCGGCTCGCCACCGACGTACTTGATGATGTCCATCGTCGACATCGCCAGGCCGGCGCCGTTGACCAGACAGCCGATGTTGCCGTCGAGGGCGACGTAGGAGAGCTCGGCGTCCTTCGCTTCGCGCTCCTTCTGGTCCTCCTCGTCGACGTCGCGCATCTCGAGGATCTCTTTGTGTCGGAACAGGCCGTTGTCGTCGAAGTTGATCTTCGCGTCGAGGGCGATGACGTCACCCTTCTTGGTGATCACCAGCGGGTTGATCTCGACCAGGGAGGCGTCGGTGTCGACGAACAGCTGATAAAGCTTGGTCAGCAGCGCCGCCGCCTGCTTGGCGGCGTCGCCGGTCATGCCCAGGCCGTAGGCGAGCTGCCGGCCGTGGAACGGCTGCACGCCCGAGGCCGGATCGACCGCGAGCTTCAAGATCTTGTCCGGGGTCTCGGCGGCGACCTTCTCGATCTCCATGCCGCCCTCGGTGCTGGCGATGAACGAGACGCGGCTCTGCTCCCGGTCGAGCACCAACCCGACATACAGCTCTTTGCCGATCTCGGTGGCCGCCTCGACCAGGACGCGGCGGACCTTCTGCCCCTCGGGCCCGGTCTGGTGGGTGACCAGCTCCTTGCCCAAGAGTGCCGCGGCGTGCTCACGCGCGTCCTTGGGCGTCTTGACCACCTTGACCCCGTGGACCGCGTTGTCCTGCTTCAGGGTCCCCTTGCCGCGCCCGCCGGCGTGGATCTGGGCCTTGACCACGACGGTGCCGCCGAGGGTCTTGGCCACCTTCTCGGCGTCCTCGGCCGTGGTGACCATCTGCCCCTCCGGCACCGGGATGCCGTAGCGTCGAAAGATCTGCTTGCCCTGGTATTCGTGGATCTTCACGGCTCGACTCGCTTGTTGATGGTTTCCTTTATCGATCGGGGCGAAGGCCTATCAAGCGAGCGGACTCGGTGCAAGTCGGGCACGGGCGCCGCCCTTGCGCCGCGCGCCCGGGGGCGCGTATCTAGGGCCCCATGGACACCTTCCCGCTCACCCCCGCCGGGCACGAGAGACTCAAGGCCGAGCTGCATCGCCTCAAGAGCGTCGAGCGGCTCAAGGTGTCCAGGGAGATCGGCGCGGCGCGCGAGCTCGGTGATCTCTCGGAGAACTTCGAGTACCACGCGGCCAAGGACCGGCAGGGGATGATCGAGGCGCAGATCCGCGATCTCGAGGACAAGCTGTCGCGCGCTCAGGTCATCGACCCGAAGACCCTGCAGAGTGAGCGGGTGGTCTTCGGCGCCACCGTGGTCATCGCCGACGTCGAGACCGGCGACGAGAAGACCTTCCAGATCGTCGGCGAGCCGGAGTCGGACGTCGACAAGGGTCTGATCTCGGTGCAGTCGCCGATGGCCCGGGCGCTGATCGGCAAGGAGGTCGGCGACGAGACGCGCATCCCCGGCAAGGGTGGCCCGCGCAAGGTCGAGATCGTCGACCTCAAGTTCGTCTGACGGGAGCGCGGGTGGGCGACGAGGCCGATCTCGCGGAGCTGTTGGCGGCGATCCACAAGCCGTTGGCGTTCGCCTGTCGCAACGACTTCGAGCACCTCGACCGCGTGCGCGATCTCTCGGCCACGCTGCGCCGCGCCGTCGAGCGGGCGCGGCAGGC
>JBFYZW010000460.1:0-3503 GCA_041309305.1 Deltaproteobacteria bacterium
TCGGCCTCGCCGGCCACACCGCGGTCGTCGCGGCGCTGGGGGCGCGGCGGGCCCAGGTCTTCGAGCGGGACACCGGTGGGGTCGACGCCTGGGGCGAGGTCGGGACGTTGGCGCGCAGCGCGCCGGCGGCCGGTGACCGGTTCGGCAACGCGGTGGCGGTGAGCGACGATCGCGTGCTGGTCGGCGAGGCCGAGACGGCGGCCGGGCCGAACCAGGGGGCCGCGCACCTGTTCGAGCTGGTCTACCTCGGCCAGCCGTGCGTCTGGGACACCGACTGTCGCTCGGGGCACTGCGTCGACCAGGTGTGTTGCAACGGCGCCTGCGACGCGCCCTGCGACGGCTGCGTCGCCAGCAAGACCGGCCTGAGCGCCGACGGGTTGTGCGGCACGATCTTCGACGGGCTCGGCTGTGACGACGGCGATCTGTGCACCCAGACCTCGACCTGCGACGATGGCAGCTGCCTCGGCGCCGACCCGGTGGCCTGCCAACCGCTCGATCAGTGCCACGACGCCGGGGTGTGCGACCCGGCCGACGGCCGGTGCAGCAACCCGAAGAAGGCCGATGCGTCGCCGTGCGACGACGGCAACCCCTGCACCCAGACCGACACCTGCTTCGACGGCGGCTGCATCGGCACCCAGCCGGTGCTGTGCACGCCGCTCGACGTGTGCCACCTGGCGGGCCAGTGTGATCCCGACACCGGTCAGTGCAGCAACCCGGCCAAGCCCGACGACGCGCCCTGTTCGGACCAGAACGCCTGCACCCGGGTCGATCGGTGCGTCGGCGGCAGCTGCGTCGGCGCGAACGCCATCGTCTGCCTGCCGCTCGACGCCTGCCACGACGCCGGGGTGTGCAACCCGACGACCGGCCAGTGTTCGAACCCGAGCAAGGAGGACGGGACCCCCTGCGACGACCAGCTGTTCTGCACCGTCGGCGAGACCTGTCAGAGCGGCGTCTGCCGGGGCAGCATGCGCAGCTGCGCCGTGGGCGTCTCGTGCCGGGATGGGGCCTGCAACGAGCTCGAGAACACCTGCTCCGGCGCGCCGCTGCCCGACGGCGGCGGCTGCGACGACGGCGATCCGTGCACCTTCGATGACAGCTGCGCCGGCGGCGCCTGCGCCGGGGTCCCCTACAGCTGCGCCGACCAGCTGCCGTGCACCGACGATCGCTGCCTGGGCGACGGCACCTGCGTCTTCCCCGAGCGCGGCGGGGCCTGCGACGACGGTGATCCCTGCAGCCACTCCGACGCCTGCACCGGCGGGTCGTGCGCCGGCGTGGCTTACTCCTGTGACGACGGCAACACCTGCACCGCTGACGCCTGCCTCGGCAACGGCACCTGCAGCCGCGTCGAGCTCTCCGGGCCGTGCGACGACGGCGACGCCTGCACCGCGGTCGACGTCTGCGCCCAGGGGCGGTGCGTCGGTCAGAGCCCGGTGCTCTGCGCCGCCCTCGACGCCTGCCACGCGGTCGGCGTCTGCGACCCGGCGACCGGGCTGTGCTCGAACCCGCCGCGGCTCCCCGGGACGCCGTGCGACGACGGGTTGTTCTGCACCGTCAATGACCAGTGTCAGGAGGGAAGCTGCGCCGGCGTGACGCGGGCCTGCGTCGCCGGCGTCTCCTGCCGCGACGGCAGCTGCGACGAGCAGAACGACCGGTGCGACGGCGCGCCGCTGCAGGACGGCTGGTCGTGCGACGACGGGGACGCCTGCACCTACGGCGACGCGTGCAGCGGCGGGGACTGCCAGGGGACGAGCTACGGCTGCGACGACGGCAAGGTGTGCACCGAGGACGTCTGCGATGGCAGCGGCGGCTGCCTCCACCGCGCCGAGAACGGACCGTGTGACGACGGTCTGGCCTGCACCTTCGCCGACACCTGTCGCTTCGGCGCCTGTGTCGGCGTGCCCTACGCCTGCAACGACGGCAACGCCTGCACGACCGACAGCTGCAACAGCGACGGCACCTGCACCTTCGCGCCGAACACCCAGGTCTGCGACGACGGCGATCCCTGTACTGTCGGCGATCGCTGCGGCGACGGGGTCTGCCACAGCGGCGTCTGGTCGTGCGACGACAGCGGGCAGTTGGTCGACGGCGGCGGCGAGGACGGTGGGCCGACCGACGACGGCGAGCCGCAGCGGACGCACAAGCCCGGGGGCTGTGGCTGCCGGGCCGAGGTCCCATCGCCGGGGCTCGCCGTGGCGCTGGTCGCGGTGGTCGGGCTCAGGGCGCGGCGGCGGCGCCGCGCAGGCGGGCAGTCGGCCCCGGCTCGAGACTGATCACCTGGACGTCGAACAGCGCGGTCAGGACGTCGGCGAGCCCGGGCCAGGTCGGCTCCTCGGTGGTCAGCAGCACTCCGGCGAGCCGTGCCTCGCTGGCCAGGTCGAGCACCTGCCCGCCGAGAAGGCCCACCCGCTCGCTGACCGGCGCCAGGTGCTGGGTCAAGCCGTCGGGCTCGAGGGTCAGCGGCACGCCGGCCGCGTCGAGGCTCCACGGCTCACCGGCCGGCGAGTCGCGCCGGCGATCGGCGATCTGGTCGAGCAGGCTGTCGAGCAGGCTCGGCTCCGCCTGGGCGTCGAGTCCGCGCTGGCGCATCAGCTCGAGCGCCGCCCAGTCGGCGACCGTCTGATCGGCGTCCCACAGGCCGAGGTCTGGCGCCGCCGCGGTGGCAATGACGCGCTGCTCATCGAGCAGCGTCGCGCGCGTCTCGGAGAGCGAGACGTCGAGGTGCAGCGCGACGCCGCCGGCGAGCGCGAGGTGGCTGCCGCGCAGCACCGCGCGCGAGTCGTCGAGCACCTCGACCGAGAGGCCGAGGACGGTGAGGCGATCGACGAGCAGTCGCCGGGCGACGGCGGTGACGTTGCTCGGCACGAGCACGACCGCGGCCTCGGGGAGCGCGTCGCCGAGCGGCGCGAGCATCGGCTCGACGGTCGCGGTGATCGCGTCGGCGAGCGGCACCAGCTCGTCGCCGCTGCGCAGCGCGAGGCCCTTCGCGGTGGCGGTGAGCTCGACACCCAGCCGACGGGTCGCCGCCAGCACGTACGGTGAGGGCCAGCGCCGGCCGAGCCAGCTGAGCAGGCCCGGCAGGTAGCTGCCGTCCTCGGCCGGCGTGACGCCGGCGCGGGCGATCTTGAGGCGAGGGACCCAGAAGCTCGGCTCGCCCGGCTCACCGGCCGCGGCCGTGGTGGTCGTCATCGCCGAGCCGCACCAGTCGAGCAGGACTACCGGCGCGCCGGCCGTCGCGACCTCGGGCGGCGCAGGCGTCAGGGCAGGCTCCATGGGCTCGGCTTGCGGCGGCTCCTCGTCGGCGTCGACCAGCGCCACCTGGTCGTCGGCGTCGACCTCAATCTCCCCGACCACGCGGTCGCCAGCGCCGACGGCATCCGCGTCGACGACCACCAACTCCTCGTCCTCGCCCAGCTCGATCGCCTCGGGCAGGGTGGGGGGCTCGTCGGCGGCAGTGGCCGCCGGCTCGTCGCTGGCCAGGCTCTCGGCCAGCGCGAACGGGTCGT
>JBFYZW010000461.1:0-3441 GCA_041309305.1 Deltaproteobacteria bacterium
CGGTTGCGCGGCTGCGCCACGAGCTGACCCACCGGCAGGTCGACGCGGCCGTCTACCGCCCCGCCGGTGAGGTGACGCTGCAGCCGGGCTGGCGCCGCTTCGCCGATCCCGGCGCCGCGCCGCTCAGTGCGCTGGCGCGCAAGGTGGTCGCGGCCGTTCGTGGTTGGCGGCGGCTAGGCAGTGCTTCGGGATCGTGACTACTGGCAGCAGACGGCGCACCGACATGTGTCCCAATCTCCTGCAAATTCACAGGACAGAGGCGGGTCGGGTGCGATAATCAACGGTGACCCGACCATTGGGCGGAAGGTGTCAGCGGATGGAAGTCGGCGGAAAGAAGAGGATCGACGCGCAGCTGCCGGCGCCGAAGCCGGCGGTGAATGAGGCGCAGCGCTCCGCCGAGATCCAGCTTCCGGTCGGCTCCACGCCCGCGACTCAGCTCCTCCCGTCGCCGGCGCCGCTCGGGCAGCTCAAGCTCGACGAGCTCGCCTCGCGGGGCAAGCCGCACGATGTCGGCGCGCTGTTCGAGGTCACCCACCCTGACCAGGCGACGGCGCAGCGCCGGCGCGTGGACCAGGCGGTGATCGGGGTGTCGGCCGGCTCCCTCGCGCCCGAGGCGCAGCAGCGGCTCGTCGCCACGCTCGAGCGCGAGGTCGGTGACCAGCCGGCGGCGCTGGCCGAGGTCAAGAACCAGCTCTGGCGGCTCGTGCGCCGCGCGCGCCAGCTGAACCCGCAGCTCGACGTCTCAACGCTGTCCGACTACTTTCGCGGCAAGGGCCTGCGTCTGTTGCCCAACGAGCCGGTGAGCACCGGCCAGTTGTTCCAGGTCGACCGCGGCGCCTTTCGCGCCGAGCTGCGCGCGGCGACCGCTGGCGGCGTGCTCGAGCGCGGCGCAGCGCTGTCGTTGCTCGAGAAGCTGCGCGGCGTCGAGGATCGTGAGGACCTCGCCTGGTGTCAGCTGCAGCTCTCGCTCGCGCAGCAGAAGGGCAAGTTCGTCTACGGCGACGCGAAGACCGAGCGGCAGGTCGCGCGTTTCTTCGCCGGTCGGCTGGGCGGGCAGACCTCGCTGGCCGAGGTCGGCTACGCGCTGCATCGCCTGCGTCGCGACGGCTTCACCGACGACGGGGTCGCGCGGCTGCGCGAGCAGCTGCGCCGCAACGCCGATCACCCGGAGGCGCTCTTCTACCTCAAGCGCCAGCTGCGCGCCGAGCTGAACAAGGCGGTCCAGCAGGCCGAGGGGCTGTCGCCGGCCGAGCGGCTCACCGCGCTGGCCCGGATCCAGAAGGCGAAGGCGGCGCTGCTCCCCGAGGTCGACGCGGCGGTGGTCGGCAAGTACGACCGCTACACGGTCGAGAAGGAGCTCAGCCGCCAGCACCGCGCCGGCAAGCTCGACGACACGCAGTTCCTCGCCCTCAGCGCCGCGGCGACCACCTCGCACAGCTACGAGGACTTCGCCCACAACGCCGCCACCGCGCAGCTCGAGCTGCACCTCGCCCAGATGCGCGGCGCGATCCTCGACGCCTGGTCACGCGCCAACGACGAGGAGAGCGAGCGCAAGGAGGAGGAGAGCCGCCGCGCCGACGAGCTCAAGCGCGACGAGGAGCGGCGGCTGGACGAGAAGGTTCGCCTCGAGCAGGCGCTGCTGCGCCGCGAGCGGCTCGAGATCGGTCAGCGCCGCGGCCAGCTCACCAGCCGCAAGGAGCGCCTGCTCGCCGCGCTGGCTGGGGAGCCCGATCCGGAGCGCCGCGCCACGCTGCTCGCGGCGCTGGCCGGCAGTGACATCCAGCTCGTCGACCTTGACGAGCCGCTGCGGCGGTGACCCGGTTCCGTCTCGCCGACGTCGAGTACGAGGTCGATCGTCTCCTCGGCCGAGGGGGCATGGCCGAGGTCTTCCTCGCCCACCGCATTGAGCCGGGCGCGCTGCAGGAGCTGGTGGTCATCAAGCGCCTGCTGCCGATTCTGGCCCGCAACCGGGAGTTCGTGCGCCGCTTCCTGCGCGAAGCGAACATCGGCGGCAAGCTCGCGCACCGCAACATCGTCCGCTTGATCGACGTCGGCCGCGACGGTGAGAGCTACTGCCTGGTGATGGAGTACGTCGAGGGCTGCAACCTGCAGACGATGCGCCGGCGGCTCGCCGCCGCCGGCCACCTGTTCCCGCCCTGGCTCGCGGCGCGCATCGTCGCCGACGTCGCCGGCGCGTTGCACTACGCCCACGGCCATCGCGACGCCGGCGGTCGGCCGCGGCCGATCATCCACCGCGACGTGAGCCCCGACAACATCATGCTCGCCGCTGGTGGGGTGGTGAAGCTGCTCGACTTCGGGGTGGCCAAGGACACCCAGGGCGTGCAGCTGACCCAGGTCGGTCAGATCGTCGGCAAGCCGATCTACTTCTGCCCGGAGGCGGTGCGCGGTGAGGAGCCGACGCCGCAGTGGGACATCTACTCGCTCGGCGCGGTGCTCTACGAGTTGCTCGCCGGCCGGCCACCGTTCGTGCAGGAGGGCAACGATCAGAAGGCGTTGCTGCGCCTGTTCCGTCGCCTGCTCGACGAGGAGCCGCCGCCGCCGCGGACCGTCAACGCCGCCACCCCGACCGCGCTCGAGGCGATCGTGCGCCGAGCGCTGGCCAAGCGGCCGGAGTTCCGCTACGCCACCGCCGCCGATCTGCAGGAGGAGTTGGAGAACTGCGTCGCCGCCGAGGCGGGCGAGATCAGCGAAGCGTTGCTCGCCGAGTTCTTGCGCGACCCGGTGACCGTGCTGACGAGCACCCCTGTCCTGCTGCTGCCCGAGGCGACGGTCCCGGACCGCTGAGCGGGGGGGACATCGACGCGCCGCGCGCCCAGTGCGGCAACGGTCTTTACGTTCTGGCCGCCCCGTCGCGCGGTTGCGGGAACAAACACCGAGCGTTTTCAGGCCGCTCTGCGTGGCACCGGTGATGCAACGACGCCGGCGCAACACTCACGCTCTCCCCCGAGGAGGAGGATGTCATGCGCCGCTCCCACGTGTTCGTCTCGAGCTTGCTCGCCCTCCTGCCGATCGCCGCGCAGGCCGAGCCCGCCGCGCTCTCGGCGTCGGTGGCGCTCAGCCACCCCCAGGTGCTCGCCGGCAAAGTAGCCGACGTCTACCTGATGCTGACGCTCGAGGGCGTCGGCGACGCTGCCGCGCCGGCGGCCCGGCCGCCGTTAAACCTGGCGCTGGTGGTCGACCGCAGCGGCTCGATGGCCGAGCCGACCGACAGCCTGAACGCGCGGACCAAGATGAGCTACGCGATCGCCGCGGCGCAGCGCTTCGTCGAGGGGTTGCAGGACCAGGACTCGATCGCGGTGGTCGAGTACGACGACCGCGTGACGGTGATGTTGCCGGCGAGCCCGGCGACCGCGGCGCAGCGCGCCGGGCTGCGCACCCGCCTGGCGGCGCTCAGCCCGCGCGGCGCCACCGACCTCGCCG
>JBFYZW010000462.1:0-2540 GCA_041309305.1 Deltaproteobacteria bacterium
GGCGGCGGCAGCGTCACGGGCCTGGCGGCCGTCGGCGGCGCGGTCTACGCCACGGTCAGCGGCGCAGCCGGTGGCCTGCACCGCTCGACCGATGGCGGCGACGTCTTCGTCGCCGCCGGCGCCGGCAGCGCCGATCTGCGCGGCCTGTGCGTCGAGCCAGTCGGCGGCCGCCTGGTGCTGCTCGGCGCGACCAGCATCCAGCTGACCGCCGACGGCGAGGACTGGAGCACGTTGCCCGGCCCACCCCCGGGGTTGTACGGCAACCCGATGGCCCGCGCGGTTGGCTGCGCGGTGCGCGAGGCGGCCGGCGTCAGCACCCTCTGGGTGCCGACCCTCGAGCGCGGCGTCTGGTCGCTGCGCCTCCCTTGATCGCGAGGAGACGATGAGCATGACCCTGCACCTGCCTCGTGCCGCCTTGACGCCGCTCCTGCTCGGCGCGGCCGCCCTCGCCTGCGAGGAGCCCTTCCCCTCCGGCAAGCTGGACCGCGACGGCGACGGCTTCGTCGCCGCCGAGCGCGGCGGCGATGACTGCGACGACCGCGACCCGGCGATCAACCCGAGCGCCGACGAGATCCCGTTCAACGAGGTGGACGAGGACTGCGACGGCTCGACCTACCTCAACCCCCAGAGCGCCGCCCTCGAGCTCGGCGCGACGCTGGCGGTCGCGGCGCGGGACGGGCTGCAGGTCGCCGGGCTCGGCGGCGCGCTCTACCGCCTCGGCGCCGACGGCAGCGTCCTGGCGCGCGTGCTGCTCGGCCCGCTGGTCGAGGAGGTGGCGGTCGCGCCGGCCAGCACGATCGCCGCGGTCGGCCTCGGCGACGCCGGCTTCGCGATCGTCGACGTCGACGACCCGCCGGAGGTCCTCGCCCAATCGCCGGCCCCGGCGCACGGGCTGCTCTGGCTGGGAGATCGCCTCTACGTCGCCGGCGGCGCCGCGGGCCTGGCGATCTACGACGTCACCAACCCGCGGGCGCCGGCGCAGCTGGCCACGCGCGCCGACGTCGGCACGCTGGTCGACCTCGCCGCCAACGGCAGCTGGCTCTTCGCCGCCAACAGCGACCTGGGCTTCGCCGCCTTCGACGTCACCGGCGATACGATCGCGGCGCCGGTGCGCGTCACGCTCGACGGCACGGCGGTCGAGGTCGCGCTCAACCCGCAGAACACGCGCGTCTACGTCGCGACGGTGACCGACGGGGTCGCGGTGGTCGATGTCGCCGATCCCAGCGCCCCGGCCGGGCTCGCCGGGGAGCGCTTCGCCCTCGGCCGCGTCGCCCTCGGGGTGGTCGCGGTGGGGGACCGGGTCTTCGTCGGCACGGGGCGGGCCGGGATCGACGAGTACACGGCCGCCACCCCGAGCGCCCCGACCGCCCACGTCGACGCGGCCGGGCTCGCGCTCACCGCGGTCGGCACGCTCCTGGTCGCCGCCGGGGAGAACGACGGGCCCGTGCTCGTCGACGCCAGCGTCCCGGCGGCTCCGGCGCCCCCGCTTCGCCCGCTCGCCGGCGCGACGGTCAACGACGTGCTGCTCCGCCCACCGTGGGGGTTCGCGCTCGCCGGCGTCTCGGGCCTGACGGTGTTCGATTGTGGCGACCGGCAGGCGCCACGCGCGGTGGCGCGCCACGCGCTGCCGGTGATCGGCTTCGCGCAGGCGACCATCGGCGACGACCTGTTGGTCCTGCACCAGGCCGGCGTGCGCGTCGTCCCGCTCGCCGACCCGACCACCCTGCCGGCGCTGATGCCCGAGGTGCCGCTCCCGGAGGAGCCGGTGGCGATCGTCGCCAGGGGCTCACTCGCCGCGGTGGTCAGCGCCGGGTCGCTCGTCCTGCTGGATCTCAGCGCCGGGGCGGAGAGCGTCGTCCCGGTGAGCCTGCCGCTCGCCGGCACCCGCCGCGACGTCGCGCTGGCCGACGGGCTGGCCATCGCGGTCGGTCGCGACCCGGCGCTGCTGGTCATCGACGTCCAGACGCCGGCCACGCCGAGCGTCATCGGCAGCTGGGACGAGGTCGCCGCGCTGGAGCGGATCAGCGTCGACGGCGACCGGGCCGCAGTGCTCGGCCCCGGGGGAGAGCTCCGACTGCTCGACCTGACCACGCCGGCGGCGCCGGCCGCGATCGGCGAGGCCACCGCGGCCGGGCTCGGCCGTGGGATCGCGCTCGCCGGCGAGTGGCTGTGGACCGCCAGCGACCAGGGCGTCTCGGTGCGGCCGGTCACCGGGCTCGATCAGCCGACCACCGTCGGCGCCGCGGGTTGGGCCGAAGGCCTGGCCATCGGCGGCGAGGTCGCGCTCGTCGCCCGCCTGCAGGCCGGGGTCGAGCTCGTCGACCTGGCGGCCGCGGCACAATGAGGGGTGGGCGCCTCCGCGCCGATCTGCTAGACTGACCGTCTGGGGCCGGCGGGTGCGCCGCCTCGATGGAGATAACGATGCCCATCAACCCGAGTGATCCCCTCCGTCGCAATTCGCCGCCGATCGACGCCAACCCGACCGTGCAACCGCAGCCGCGCCCGACCAGCGAGGCGTCGCCGACCAGCCAACCGGCCGA
>JBFYZW010000463.1:0-7501 GCA_041309305.1 Deltaproteobacteria bacterium
GCGGCCGGGACGCCAGATCCGGCCGGCGTCGACCTCTCGGCGTTGACCCGCCCGCGCCCGGCGTTGCCGCCCGGCGTCTATCGGGGCCACGTGGAGGCCCGCGGCGGCTTCACCTGGAACGGCCAGCTCATCCGCCACACGGTCAGCTACGAGCTGGAGATCACCCCCGACGGCCGGGTGACCCTGTCGGCCGGCGATCTGAAGGCCGAGCTGCCGCACCGCGGCGGACAACGCTGGGCGAAGGACATCCCCAGAAACAATTGCGTCAACGAGTGCGCCCTCGGCCTCGACGGCGACAAGGTCTCCGTCCGCATCACTCAGGCGACGGGCAGCACGCGCGTGCGGCCGAGCCAACGCCAGCGCTGAGCCCACCCGCCGCGTCAGGCTCGACGTGTGCGCGCTCCCCTGTTAGCGTGACCGCGCGCTGCCAACCGGGAGGTTCCGCATGCGTCGATTGCTCGCCGTCGCGTCGTTGGCGCTCGTCCCGGCCGCGGCTCTCGCGGCCGCGCCGGGGAAGGTCACGTTGCCGCTGCCGGTCTGGGAGGGGATGCTCACCGAGCTGGCCGCCGCCAAGGAGCCGGTGCCGCCGCCGATCGTCGTCCTGCCGCTCGAGCGGACGGTGAGCGGCGCGCTGCGCAAGGGCTTGTTGACCGCCAAGCTGGTGGCGCGCTTCCAGGTGCTGGAGAGCACCAGCCACGTGCGCGTGCCGGTGCTCGACGGCGACGCCTCGCTCGGTGAGGTGCGGCTCAACGGCCAGCGCACCTCGCTGCTGCGCGAGGGGGCGCTCTACTCGGTCGGCGTCGATCGGCCGGGGATCTACCGGCTCGAGGTCGACTTCTTCTGGGGGCGGGAGCAGGACCGCTTCGCTCGCCGCCTCAGCTTCCGCCTGCCGCCGGCCGGGCCGACCCGGTTGAGCGTCGTCGTGCCCGAGACCGACATCGAGGCCAAGCTGCAGAACGGGGTTCTGCTCGCCCAGACGCCCCGCGGCGGCAGCACCGAGCTGGTCGGCCACCTCGATCCGAGCGGCAGCTTCGACCTGTCGTGGAACCGCAAGCTGACCTACAAGAGCCGCGCCGCGGTGCGTTGGCAGTCGCGCCTGTTCACCGTCTTCACCGTCCAGGAGGCGGTGATCCAGGGCGTCGCCGCCTTCGACCTCGAGGTTCTGGCCGGCGAGGCCGAGCGCGTCGAGCTGCGCCTGCCGCCGGCCGTCGAGGTGCTGCGCGTCGAGGGGGACGCGGTGCTGCAGTGGCAGACCGAGGTGAGCCGCGCCGAGGTGCTCACCGTGCTGTTCCGCCACCTGGTCGAGCGCGAGACCCGGGTGACCGTGCACTTCCAGCTGCCAGTCGAGCCGGGGGAGCAGGTGGCGCTGCGCACGCCGTTGCCGCCCGCCGGCGTGCCGGTGGTCGGCGCCTTCGGCGTGCAGGGGCCGGCCGGCTTGAGCGTCGAGCCGGTCGGGCGCGCGGCGCGCGCGGTGGAGAGCGACGGGGACGGGGCGCGTGATCTGCCGGTCGAGCTGACCGAGCTGACCGCCAGCCCCTTGCTCTTCGGCGAGAGCTTCACCGCCGAGCCGGAGATCGCGCTGAAGATCACCCGCCACGCCGAGGTCGAGCTGACCGCGACGATCATCGACAACCTGCAGGCTTCGACGGTGCTCAACGAGGACGGCGTCGAGGTGACCAAGGTCAAGCTGCGCATGCGCAACAACACGCGTCAGTACCTGCGCCTGCGCCTGCCGCCCGGCAGCGTGCTGACCCACTCGCTGATCGACGGCCAGCCGGTGCGGCCGGCGGTGAGCCACGAGCGCGGCGAGGTGCTGCTCTTCCCGCTGCGCCAGAGCGAACGGCTCAGCGAGGGGCGCACCCGTTGGCACGTGGTCGGTGACGGGGAGACGCTCAGCGACATCGCCAACTTCTACTACTCGGATCCCGGCCAGTGGCAGGAGATCCTCACCGCCAACCCGGGCGAGCTGCACAGCGAGCACGACCTCTGGCCGGGCCAGCGGCTCCGCCTGCCGGTGCGCAGCGGCGCGACGGTGCAGGAGAGCAGCTTCGTGATCGAGTTGGCCTTCAAGCGCCAGCGTGGCGCGCTCGGCTGGGCGGGGCGCGCGGCGCTCCGGCTGCCGGAGGTCGACGTCGACACCGTCGAGGCCACCTGGCACCTGTTCGTCCCCGACCACCTCGAGCCGCTGGTCTTCGACGCCAACCTGACCCAGTACTCGGCGATCCGCTACGATCCGTTCCGACGCCTGCGCGACTTCCTCGAGCGCGCCTTCTGGGTGCGCGACGCCTGGGCCGGCGGCTACCAGAACATCCTCCGGGCGCGCAAAGGGATCTTCACCCAGGAGGCCGGCCGCGCGGCGGGGGGCAAGATGATCCTCTCGGCCTTCCCGCTGGTCGGCGAGCGCTACCGCTTCAAGCAGATCCTGCTCGGCCAGAAGACCCCGGCGCTCGCCTTCACCTACGTCGACGAGCGGCTGGTCGCGCCGCTGCGCCTGGTCGCCTTCGCCGCCGCGTTCGTCGTCGCCTTGCTGCTCGTCCGCCGCTGGCGCGACCGGCGCTGGCGCTGGATCGCCGCCGGCGTCGGCCTCGGGTTGTTCATCCTCGCCTACTTCGTGCTCGGCATGCACCGCCGGATGCTCTGGGGTGTCGACCTGGCGCTGGCGCTGAGCCTCGTGCGCCTGCGCGCTGCCGTCTGGTGGGCGGCGCTCCGCCCCCGGCTCGCCGAGCCATGGCGGCTGGTCGCCGACCTGCGCCTGCTGACCGTCGCGGCGCTGTTCGGCGCGGTCCTCCTCCTCTACCTGGTGCTCGCCTTCCCGCTCTTGCTCTCGAGCATCGCGCTGGTGCTTTTGGCCTTCGCCTGCTGGCTGAACCGCGCCGCGCTGACCGCGGAGGTGCGCCATGGCTAACCAAAGAGCGCGACGCACGGTGAAGGTCGGCTGGCTCGCCGCGCTGCTCGCCCTGGGCCTGTCGGGCAACGTCGCCGACGCCCAGGACGACTTCGAGCAGGAGGAGTGGGAGGGCGAGCAGGTGCTCGGTGAGGAGAACGACAGCCCGCTCGAGCAGAACGCGATCGACGGCGCCGCGCTCCAGCGCCTGCAGGAGGCCGACCAGAACTTCGAGGCGGTGATGCAGGGGCAGAGCCTGCCGGCGCCGGCGCAGAGCCGGCGGGTCAGCTCGTTCGAGGAGCTCAGCGCCCGGCTGCAGCACAGCGCCGGCGTGGCGCCGCAGGTCGAGGTCGAGCTCGGCGAGTTCGGGCGGGTGCGCGACCAGCTCAACGCGCTGCGCAAGGAGAACGAGCGCTACCTCGGCCCGGCGGTGGTCCTCGGCGGCGCCGACTACCGCGGCCGCGCGCACGAGGGAGCGCTCGAGCTCACGCTGACGCTGCAGGTGACGCTCGGCCACCCGGATCGGTGGAAGGTCGTGCCGCTGGCCGGCGAGGACGTCGTCTTGGCGCGGGCGCGGGTCGGCGGCGAGGACCTGCCGGTGTCGCGCCAGAGCGGCTACCACGTCTGGGTGACCAAGCGCACCGGCGAGCTGAGCGTTCAGGTCGACCTGCTCGTCCCGGCGCGCGGGCCGCGCGGGTCGATCGAGTTCGACTTCGTCGTGCCGCGCACCCCGGTGACCCGCTTCGCCTGCCGCTTCCCGCTGCCCGGCCTCGAGCCGCGGCTCGAGGCGGCGGTGCAGAGCACGGTGCGCACGGTGGGGCAGAGCACCGAGCTCGAGGCGACGCTGGCGCCGACGACCCGCATTCATCTGGTCGGCTTCCGCGATCTTCGCGTCGGCGAGAGCCGCGCCGCCAAGGTCTTCGCCGAGAGCACCAACCTGCTCTCGGTCGGCGAGGTGGCGAGCGAGCTGTTCGCGGTGATCCGCTACACGATCCTCTACGGGGCGACCAAGAGTTTCGAGCTCCAGCTGCCAGCCGGCATGACCGTGGTCTGGGCCGACGGCAAGGGCGCCTTCCGCCACGAGCTCGAGGAGGGACCCGCGGGCCCGGTGTTGCGCGGCGAGACCGCCTTCCCGATCCGGGACAGCTTCGAGATCTCGCTCCGCCTGCGCCGGGAGCTCGGCGAAGGCGCCTCCGAGCTCGAGGTGCCGATCGTGCGCTGCCTCAACGTCGAGCGCCAGCACGGCTTCGTCGGCGTCGAGGTGACCGGCAAGCTGCAGCTCGAGGAGCGGGCCCGCGAGCGGGCGCTGGCGATCGACGTGCGCCAGCTGCCCGGCGAGATGCTCGAGAGCGCGGTCAGCCCGATCCTCAAGGCCTACCGCTACCACGACCCGACCGCGCTCGTCCGTCTGGCCGCGCTGCGCCTGCCGGAGAAGGAGCCGGTCTCGGCCTCGGTCGATCGGGTGCGCGCCTTCTCGGTGGTCTCGGCCGACGGCCAGCTGCTGACCGACCTGCGCGTCACGCTGCGCAACCGGCTGCGCCACAGCATCACGCTGCGCCTGCCGCCGAACGCCGAGGTGCGCTCGACCCTGCTCGACGGCGAGCCGGTCAAGCCGAGCCGCAACGCCGAGGGCGGTCTGATGCTGCCACTCAAACGTTCGGCCGGCGATGGGCAGCTCGAGCCGTTCACCGTCCAGGTGGTGCTCGCCGGCTCGGTCGGCGGGCTCGGCTGGCTCGGGCGCAAGCAGTTGGCCCTGCCGGCTTTCGACCTGCCGGTCTCGTCGCTGCAGTGGTCGATCTACGTCCCGGCGAAGAACCTCTACTCGGCGCCGGAGGGGGAGATCGAGCCGCAGCGCCTGGTCGGTACCGCCACCTGGCACCAGCCGCGCCAGCGGCCCGCCGGCGCGCTTCGGAACGAGGACGGCGGCGGCGCGATGGCCGAGTCGGCCGACGCCGGGGCGATGTCGGTGCGCATCAAGCTGCCCGAGAACGGCGTGCGCCTGGAGCACGAGCGCTACTGGTTGGAGAGTGGTGAGCCGCTGGCGGTGTCGATCTGGTACGTGCGCGGCTGGCTGCGCCTGCCGGGGGGCCTGGTCGCCTGGGCGGCGGTGCTGCTCGGGTTGGCGGCGATCGCCTGGGCCGGTGCGACGCCGCGGCGCAAAGAGCGTTGGCTCGGCGCGGCGGTGGCGCTCGTCGCCCTCTACCCGGCCTACCGGCTCGCCGGCGTCGGGGCGTTGATCCTGGCCTTCGCCGGCGGCGCGCTGGTCTACGCTTGGCGACGCGGCGCGTTGCTGCCGCTGCCCGAGCGTGTCCGCGCCTGGCTCGCCGCGCTGCCCGAGCGCTTCGCGGCGCGCACCCGGCTGCGCTGGTCGGTCCCGCTCGCGCTGTGGCGGCTGGCGCTGGCCGGCAGCGTGCTGCTGCTCACCCTGTTCCTCGTCGGTGGCGCGGCGCGGTTCGTCTGGCTGCTCTTCTCGCCGTTGCCGGGGTAGCAGGTGAGCGGGCCTCCAGCGGCCGCGCCGTCGGCCTGTCGCGCCTGCGGCCAGTGCTGCCGCGCGCTGTCGCTCGAGCAGAGTCTCGCAACGCTCACGGCGTTGGCAGCCGACGAGGCGGCGCGCCTGCGCCGCCGACCCGACACGCCGCACCGCGCCGAGATCGAGCGGCTGGTGCGTGACGTCGCCTTCATCGCGCGGCACTTCCATCCGCTCGACCGCGCGGCGGCGGTCGCGCGCCAGCCGGCCTTCGCCGGCGCCGAGTTCGACGGTCGACACTTCTTCTCCTGTGATGCGCTGCGCGCCGACGGGCGGTGCGCTGAGCACGCCGCGCGCCCCTACGTCTGCGCCGGCTATCCCTGGTACCTGGGCGCACCCCACCCCGACCGGCTGGTCTGTCGGCCGTGCGGCTACGAGGCCGAGTGCCCGCCACCGGAGGCGCGCGATGGCTGAGCCGCTCGGCGAGCGCCTGATCGGCGATCTACCGCAGCTCGGGCCGGACGACCCGGTCGTCTTCGCCTGCCACCCTGGGGTCGCCTGCTTCAACGCCTGCTGCGCCGACCTCGATCTGCTGCTCAGCCCGTACGACACCTGGCGCTTGCGCCGCGCGCTGGGCCTTTCGGGCGCCGAGCTGGTCGCGCGGCACACGCGCCGCGAGCGCGAGCCCGGCACCGGCTTCCCGCTCGTCTATCTCAAGATGAGCGCCGACCCCGGCCAGCCGTGCCCGTTCGTGCGCCGCGAGGGGTGCAGCGTCTACGCCGATCGCCCGAGCGCCTGTCGCGCTTATCCGCTCGGCCGCGGCACCCGGCTGGACGCGGATGGCCGAGTGCTCGAGACCTTCGTCGTCGTGCACGAGCCGCACTGCCGGGGCTTCGCCGAGACGCAGCGCTGGACGCCGCGCACCTACATGGCCGCGCAGGGGCTCGAGCCCTACAACCAGGCCAACGATCAGTTCATGCGCCTGCTCGCCGCCTGGCAGGACAGCGGCCGGCGCCTCGCCGACCGCGAGGCGGACCTCGTCCACGCGGCGCTCTACGCGCCGGAGACGCTCGCCGAGCAGCTCGCCGCCGGCGGCGAGCTGCTGACGGCGGAGTGGCTCGGGGCGCTCAGCACCGACAGCGACGAGGCGCACGCGGCGGCGCTGCGCTGGGTGCGCGAGCGGTTCGCTCTCTGATCCGCGGGCGGTCCCGCCCGGATCGTCAGATGGTGACGCGCAGGCCGACGGAGATGAAGTGCGGCTCCGGGTCACCGATGATGCCGAGGCCACCCTCGACGAAGAGCGCCACGTGGCTGACCAGGCCGATCTGGGCGCCGCCGACCAGGCCGAGCAGCAGCTCGACGTCATCGCTCGTCAGCTCGAGGTTGCCGTCGAGGCCGAGGTAGGGTCGGACGCGGCCGAACGGGTAGTCGACCGTGATCGTCGCGTCGACGCCGGCGGCGCCGCCGCCGGTGCGGCCGTGCCCGCCGAGCCACAGCGCCACGCCCGGGCGGCTGGCCCTGGTCGAGGCGCCGAGCAGTGTCCACTTGATCGCCCCGCCGAAGTAGAAGCCCTGGCCGGAGAGCGGCAGCCCCTGGCGCAGCACCAGATCGAACCCACCGGCCAGGCCCACCGACTCGTGCAGGTTGAGCAGGAGCGGCCAGTCGGTGCGCACGTCGGCCTGCAGCTCGGTGGCGAACGACAGGTGCCCCGGGCCGAGCGACGAGGTGGTGTCGGCGTACTCGGCGCGCGCCGGCGGCGCGGCGAGCAGCACGAGCGAGATCGACAGGAGCGAGGCGGTGACAACGTGGCGCATGTGTTTGGACCCTCGGCCCTGGAGTCTCACAAAATCCGCGGGCCAGGGCAACGGCCGCGCTTGCGTCGCTGGGCGGCCGGGCCATAATACCGCCGATGTCCGGCCCAACCGTCCTCATCACCGGCGCCACCGGCTTCGTCGGCCGGCGGCTCGCGCCGGCGCTCTCGGCCGCCGGGTTCACCGTGCGCTGCGCCAGCCGCCACCCCGGCCGCGCGCAGCGCCAGGCGCCGGAGCGCACGTGGACCCGCTTCGAGCTCGACGCGCCGGAGAGCTTCGCGCCGGCGCTCGCTGGCTGCCGGGCGGTGGTCTACCTGGTGCACGGCATGGGCGGGGCGG
>JBFYZW010000464.1:0-6199 GCA_041309305.1 Deltaproteobacteria bacterium
GGCCTGACCGAGTGTCGCGAGCAGGCCGAGTTCCTCGTCGCGCGCAAGGCGCCGGCGTGGCGCAAGGCGAAGCCCAAGCCGACCGAGCTGCGTCAGGCCAAGAAGACAGCCAAACAGTGCGCCGCCGAGGAGAAGAAGGCCCGCGCCCGGCTCTCCCGCCTGGGCAAGAGCACGCCAGCCGGAGCGAAGGGCAAACGACGACGATGACGCGCGCGACCGCGCGCCCAATCAGGCCTTCAGGTTGCTGATGATCCCCTTGCGCGTCTCGTCGACGTTCTTCATGATGTTGCTCGCGGTCGTGGTCACCTGCTGGTACTTGTGCACCAACATCTGCAGCTGCATCTGATCGCGGTTGATGAACACGCTCAACGAGTCGAGCTGGCCCTTGAGCTTGCCGAGCAACTCCTCGGCTTGCTCTTTGGTCAGGGCCACGTTCTGGTGATCGATGTAGGAGACCGTCCCGTCCTGGTTGATCACCACCTCGCGGTAGGAGAACAGCTGCGTGCTGCCGTCGTCCGGCCAGTCGGTGAGCATCCCCTCGAGCTCGGAGATGCCGGCCCGGACCTCGCTGGCCGCCCCTTCGCGCGAGACCGCCTTGCCCATGAACTCGTGCAGGTACTGCTCGACGCCCCAGACCGCGGCGTCCATCACCGCGCCGCTGCGCGCCTCGGCGCCCTGCTCGCCGGGACCGACCAGCCACATCTCGTAGCTGGCGTCGGCGCTGGAGGCCAACGCCGAGGCCGCCGCCCCGACCGCCGCGCCGTCCCCGGCCAGCACCATCGCGCTGGCCGCCTCGCCCAACCCGGCGAGCGACGCCTCGACCTGGGCGCGCATCGCCGGCGGCATCGCCTCGAGCAACGCCTCGACCGCGGCGCGCCGCTCGGCCGCCATCCCCGGCACCTCGACGGTCTGACCGCTGGCGAACGTGTGGCGCAGGGTCTGCGCCCGCGGCCGGGGGCGCACCGGCGCCTCGTCGCCGCCTTTGAGCGCCGACAGATCGGCCTTGCCGATCCCGGAGAAGGTCTCCGGGCCGCGGCGCTGGAAGGTGCTACGCGCGTGCAGCTCGGCGCGGCGCTTGACCTCGGCGGCCTCCGGGGTCGCCGTGGCCGCCGGCCGGTTCTGGACCTCATCGACGCGAAGCTTGCTCATCGACCCACCTCCTGCCCGCACGACACACCACGTCCACGTTGTCGCAGCTCGGTTGTCGGTCAGATTATCGCGCCGATCGGGTTTCCGGTTGCGCGAATGTGGCCCCGGGGTGTGATCCAGGAGCGTCGGCAGGCGACCGCGCCTTGGCCGGCTTGGGGGGCTGTGCTCGGCCCGCTCGGCACAAGACGCGCGGTGCACGATGCGCGGGGCAACACTCACGACCGACGGCCCAGGTGGTCATGGAAGGCCTCACATCCCGGCCTGCGCGGGCCTGTGCGCAGCCCCCCTTCGCCGCCTGTCGGCGCGGTCGCCACCGCACGGAGTCTCCTCGCACGCCTGTGGTCGCTGGACGCCGCACCGACGATGACCGATCACACCGGTGGCCGCGCCGGCGCTTGCATAGAGCGAGGGGCGGTGGCATCCGTTGGCGATGCTCGCCGCCGCCCTGCTGGCCTCGTGCGCGTCGATCGCGCCGAGCGACACCCCGCCCCCGCCGGACGCCGCTGCGCCCGGCGTGGCACGCGACGCCCCGCCCCCGCCCCCGCCCCGGCTCGAGCTGGACATCCCGGACGAGCGCATCTTCCTGGTCGAGCACCGCCTCGAGCTGCGCATGAGCGAGCCGGCCGGCAGCTGCGCCTACGTGGTGACCTATGACGGCACCGCCGCCGACCAGGGCACGGTGACCTTCGCCGGCGAGCCGCCCGGCACCTGGCTCACCGTGCGCTGGCGGCCGCCGGCCGAGGAGGCGGTCGTGCTGCGCCTGCGCCTCGATTGCCGCGACCAGGCCGGCGGCCAGGCCGTGCTGGAGCTCTACCCCTGGTGGCTCGAGATCCCCCACGAGGACGTGGTCTTCCCGCTCGGCAGCGCCGAGATCGGCAAGCGCGAGCGGCCCAAGCTCGACCAGGCGTTCCGCGAGATCGCCCAGGCGATCGAACGCTACGGCAAGGTTCTAAACATCCGCCTCTACGTCGCCGGCCACACCGACACGGTCGGGGACGCGCAGCGCAACCGCACCCTCGCCGAGGCGCGCGCCCGGAGCCTGGCGCTGGCCCTGCGTCAGCTGGGGGTGACGATCCCGATCTGGTACGCTGGCTTCGGGGAAGCGCACCTGGCGGTCCCCACCGCCGACGAGGTGGACGAGCCGCGCAACCGGCGAGCGCGCTACATCCTGGCCGTCAACGACCCCGAGGAGGGCGAGTGGCACGAGCTGTGAAAAAGACGCGCGCGCCGGCCGAGACGCCGCTGCGCATCGGCGTGCTCGGCGCCGGCAGCTGGGGCACCGCCCTCGCCGCGTTGGCCGCCGGTCGCGGGCACCGGGTCACCCTGTGGGCCTTCGAGCCGGAGGTGGTCGAAGGGATCAACACCCGCCACCACAACCCGCTCTACATCGACGCAGTCGCCCTGCCGCCGAGCCTGCGTGCCACTGACGATCTCGCCGAGGCAGTCGGCGAGGCCGAGATGGTCCTTTCGGTCATCCCGGCCCAGCACGTCCGCCGCTACCTGGTCGAGCTGCGCAACCTGCTGCCGGCCGGGATCCCGCTGGTGATCTGTTCGAAGGGGATCGAGCGCCAGACCCTGGCGACGATGGAGCAGGTCTTCGTCGCCGAGCTGCCGGGCAAGAACCACGCCGGCATCGCCGTGCTCTCCGGGCCCTCCTTCGCGGTCGAGGTCGCCCGCGGCATGCCGACCAACGTCACCGTCGCGGCGCGCGAGCTCGAGGTCGCCCGCCGGGTGCAGCAGGCCCTCGCCACCCGGGCCTTCCGCATCTACACCACCGACGACGTGACCGGCGTCGAGCTCGGCGGCGCGTTGAAGAACGTCATGGCGATCGCGGTCGGCGCGGTCGACGGCCTCGGGCTCGGGGTCAACACGCGGGCGGGCATCATCACCCGTGGCCTGGCCGAGATCTCGCGCCTGGCGGTGGCGATGGGCGGCCGACCGGAGACCATGCTCGGCCTCGCCGGCGTCGGCGACCTGATCCTCACCTGCACCTCGGAGCTGAGTCGCAACTACCAGGTCGGCCGCGCGCTCGCCCGTGGCCAGCCCCTGACCCGCGTCCTCGGCGAGACGCGCATGGTCGCCGAGGGAGTGCCCACCGCCGAGTCGGCGCACGAGCTGGCGCTGCGCCACCAGGTCGAGATGCCGATCACCGAGCAGGTCTGGCAGGTGCTCTACCAGGGCCGCACCGTCCGCGAGGCGATGAGCAGCCTGCAAGACCGGGCGCTGCGCGAGGAGTGGCGGGCCACGTGAGCCGCCGCTCGCCCCGTCGGCTCGCTGCCCCGGCCGTCCTCGTCGGCTGGCTCTGCGGCTGCGGCGGCGAGATCGGCCGGCCGATCGACGGCGATCCGTGCGCCGAGCCGGTCGACTGCGACGATCCGGCGTGCGCCGACCTGCCCGCCTGCTTGCCGCCGCCCGTCGACCAGGACGGCGACGGGCTGCCCGACGCCTGGGAGCTCGCCGCCGGCGACCTCGCGCTGCTCGACCCGGCCGCCAGCGACACCGACGGGGACAGCGTCGCCGACGGCGACGAGGACCCGGACGGCGATCGCCTCACCAACCTCGAGGAGCTGGCCCTGGGCAGCCTGACGCCGGCGGCCGGCGCCCCGCCGCGCCCGTTGCGCGCCGACCTGCCGGTCGAGCTCGATCTGATGGCCGGCCGGACCCTCGACGGCGCGGTGCTCGCGGTCGCCGCCGGCGCCTTCGCCGCGTTGCCGCACGCCAACCCGGACGGCAGCGCTGGCGTCAACCTGCTCGTCGTCGTCGACGAGACCGACCTCGTGGCCCAAGACTTCGACGGCTCGTTCGAGCAGCGCTGGAGCCTCTTCGCCGCGCACGGGCCGCGCTTCGCCGATCAGGCCGCGCCGGCCATCCCCAGCCATCGGTTCCTCCACGCCGTCGTCGCGACCCGCCGCCTCGACCTCCCCGACCGCACCGGCGAGGCGGTCGGCGAGGTGGACGATCCCGAGCGCGCCGGGCTGTTCCTCTTCTTCGACGTCATCGCCGAGCTGGCGCCGTTCTGCGCCGCGCCGGCGGCGGTGCCGCCCCAGCCGGAGATCACGCTCGCCGAGGCGCTGGCCAACACCCTGGCCCACGAGCTCGGCCACCTGCTGCAGCTCGGCCACGACACCGAGGCCGGCGGCGGCGTCAACGCCTACAACGTCATGGCGGTGGCCGAGAGCTGCACCGAGGCGCAGCGACGGTTCCACGGCCTGGGCAACAGCGACCCGGCGCTCGGCAACACCGAGGCGGTCGCGGCGCCGCGCTTCAGCGCCGCGGCGGCGGCGTTGATGCGCTTCGACCAGCTGCTCAGCGTCGACACCGCGACGCTCGCCGACGTCGACATGTAGCGCTCAGCCGGGCGGAGCCGGCGCCTCGGCGTCGGTGACGCAGCGCAACGCGGCGCGGATGAGGTTCTCGGCGCTCGCGTCGCCGAAGGTGAACCACTTGACCGTGCGCACCCCGGTCCACGCCTGACGGGAGGCGATCTGCTTCGGCGAGAGCCCCTGCGCGTGCAGCCGGCGCACCTCGCCGAGCAGATCCTCGAGGAACTGCAGCTTGGTCTGCAGCCGCTGCCGGCCGCCGCTTCGGTGCGGGCGGTGCGCGCAGCAGAGCATCTCGACCTCGAGCGTGAGCACCCGGCGCAGCGAGGCCATGATCTGGCCGTAGTCCTCGTTGCGGCGGAAGTACTTGATCCGATCGCCGAGGTAGAGATCGCCGGAGAAGAGCGCGCCGAGCGCCGGCGCCCAGTAGACCACGTGATCGGGCGTGTGCCCCGGGGTCGGGATCGCCTCGAGCTCGACCTGCGCGCCGGCGATCCGGTCCGGCACCGGCGTCGCGTCGGTCGGCTCGATCTGCCCCCAGACCAGGTGCCGGTAAGGCAACATGCGAAACCGCCGGCGCAGCCGCGCGACGGTGATCGGGTGGGCGTAGATCGGCACCCCCTGCTGGCGGCGGATCGCGCCGGCGTTGGCGGTGTGGTCCTCGTGCGCGTGGGTCAACGCCACCGCCCGCAGCCGCCGCTCGCTGACCGCCTCGAGGACCGCCGCGCGCCCGTGCGCCAACCCCGTGTCGACCATCAGATCGTCGACGAACCAGCAGAATACGGTCATGTAGGGCGAGCCGATGAACGCGTAGCCGAGCTCGAGCCCGCGCACCGGACCGAAGTCGTGCCAGCGAATGATCCGCATCCCTGCCTGCTCTGCCTCGCCGCTCTCTTATGCGCCGCGGCCGGGTGGGGACAACCCCCGCGCGACGCGACGCCGCCGACGGAGTGGCGCGAAAGAACAGTAGCCAAACGGTCGGCCTTCTGCTAAGGAAGCCCGCTGTTTGGTGCCGTTGGGGCATCGTCTAATGGTAGGACGACGGGCTCTGAACTCGTTAGTCCAGGTTCGAATCCTGGTGCCCCAACCACCCCCTCCGCTCCCCACACCACGTCGTCGCCGGGGTGCCCGATGCTGAACGCCTTCGAGCTGGTCGACCGCGTCCGTGCCCACTCGCCGGCGCTGGCCAACGCGCTGCTCAACCAGGTCGTACCGACCTTGATCCCGCTGGCCCGCGGCCTGCGCGTCAAGGTGCGCGAGCTGACCCCGACCCACATCGAGATGACGCTGCCGCTGCGGCGCCGCAGCCGCAACCACCTCGGCTCGATGTACTTCGGCGCGCAGATGACCCTCGCCGATCTGGCCGTCGGCGTGCTCCTCTTCCAGCGCTTTCCGCCCGGCCCGTTCGCCGGGGTGATCAAGCGGGTCGAGGCCGACTTCCGCGCCAAGGCGAAGAGCGACCTCACCTGCGTCGGCGACCTCGACGCGGCGCTGGTCGACGCCTTCGAGGCGGTGCGCACCAACGAGAGCGGCAAGGTCGAGGCCTGGGTGCCGCTCCGCCTCGTCGACCGCGAGGGCCAGACCACCACCGAGGTGCGCTTCCTGGTCGCGATCAAGCGCAACCGCCCGCGCAGCTGAGCCGGGCGGCACCGCGCCGCTTGCCACCACCGCCTCCGCCGTGCCAGCCTGTGCCGATGCCGCCGGACGGCCCACCCCGCCCCGCCGGCCGG
>JBFYZW010000465.1:0-7513 GCA_041309305.1 Deltaproteobacteria bacterium
GCGGCCGGCGCACAGGCCGGCGACGCCGGTAGCGCAAAGCAGCCCGGCGCACAGGCGCAGCGTCGCGCCCGAACCGAGCGCCGGGACGAGCAGCATGCCGGGCAAGAAGGTGCCGAGCAGCGAGCCGACCGTGCCGAAGGCGTACAGCCGGCCGGCGATCTCGCCGGTGTCGTGGCGGCCGGCGGCCGCGGCGTGCACCAGCACCGGGCTGACCATGCCGAGCAGCACGATCGGCGCGGCGAGCAAGAGCGCCACCGCTCCGGCGGCGGCGAGGAGCTGGAACGACGCGCCGCCGCGGAACAGCGCCAGGCTCTCGCTCATCAGCGGCCGGGCCAGGCTCGGCAGGCCGGCGAGCACCAGCGCGCCGGCGCACAGCGCCCACGACAGCCAGCGCCCAGCGTCGGTCCGGCGCGACAGGCGGCCGCCGAGCAGGTTGCCGACCGTCAAGCTCAGCATCACCGTGCCGATGAGCAGCGCCCAGACGAAGGTGCTGGTGCCGTAGAAGGGCGCGACCAGGCGGCCGGCGCTCATCTCGGCGGCCATGATCACGAAGCCGGCGATGAAGCTGAACGGGCCGAGCAGGTAGCGTGGAAGAGCCATGGCACTCACGACTTCGGGGTGAGGGTCAACGTGCAGCTCTGCTTCTCGGCGGCGGTGTTGCGGTTCCCGCAGCTGTAGGTCTGCACCGCGTCCAGCCCGTCATCGGCGTAGAAGTAGCAGGAGAACGCCTCGGGCACCGGCTCCCCCTCCTCGACCGGCGGCGGCCCGGAGAGGACGACGAAGCTGAAGCCCCTCGCCCGGCCGGTCCCCTTCACCTCCTCGCTGCTGCAGCGGCTGATGTCGTAGGTGACCGAGGCCTCCTCGAGGTAGAGGCCGCCGGCGGCGGCCTGCTCGACGAGGGTTGGCTGGGGTGAGTCGGCCTGCAGCTCCGTCCCCTCCTCGAACTCGGCGACGACGAAGTGCACCTCGCCGGTGGTCGTCTCCGGCGTGCAGGTGGTCTCAAACAGGTAGGTCTCGTCGACCGCCTCGTAGCGCGCGCAGGTCGGCCCCGGCGAATCGGCGACCAACAGCGCGACCGCGGCGGACAAGGCGGTGAAGCTGGCGGCGAGTCTGAGATCCCTGCGCGTCACGGCTATCCTCATCGTCTGCTCCCTTGGCTTCGCCGCCCGGCGGGCGGCGGTTGGCGTTCACCGGCGAGGTGGCAACACCCGTGCCAGCGCCCGCGCGTGGCGCGCCGGCGCGACCCCCAGACCGAGATCGGGGCCGTGACGTGGTTTTTTGTCATCGCCGGCCACCGGCCGGTGTCCAGCCGGCGAGACACACCCGGGGAGGCCGGGGGCGAAGGGCCGGGGTGTGATCGAGGTCACGCGGCGCGGTTACGCGCCCGGCTTCACCCACGCCGGTGGTCGGCGCTCGAGGAAGGCGCGCATCCCCTCCTGCCCCTCGTCCGAGAGCCTGAGGTCGGTGATCATCTGCGCGGTCAGCGGACCGGCCGCCTCGAGCGTCACGTCGGCGACCTGGCGCACCATCCGCTTGGCGGTGGCCAGCGCGCTCGGGCCCGAGCTGGACAGCTCGCTGACGTAGGCGGCGACCCGCGCGTCGAGCTCGCCGTCGGGCACCGCGACGTTGACCAGGCCACAGGCAGCCGCCTCATCGGCCGACAGGCGCTTGCCGGTCAGGAAGTACTCGCGCGCGAAGCGCTCGCCGACGCGCTTGAGCACGTACGGCGAGATCACCGCCGGCACCAGGCCGATCTTCACCTCCGAGAAGCTGAACACCGCGCTCTCGGCGGCGACGGCGATGTCGCAGACCGCGACCAGCCCGGTGCCGCCGCCGATCGCCGGGCCGTTGATCCGGCCGATGAGGGGCTTGGGCAGCTCGTAGGCCTCGCGCATCAGGAGGGCGAGCTCGAGCGAGTCGGCGTAGCTCTCCTCGCGCGTGTAGCTGACCACCTTGCGCATCCAGTTCAGGTCGGCGCCGGCGCAGAAGGCCTTGCCCTCGCCGGTGAGGACCACGACCCGGACGCCGTCATCGGCGCGCAGCGCGGCGAAGGCGGCGCGCAGGTCCTGGATCATCGCGTCGTTGAAGGCGTTGCGGATCTCCGGCCGGTTCAGCACGACGCGCGCGACGAGCCCGTCGCGCTCGACGCGCAGGGTCGAATAGGTGGCGCTCACATCGCCTCCGCTGGCAGGGTGTTCGTGGGCGCGCGGCCGGCAGCCGCGCCGCTCAGACCGGGACGGCCTTGTAGCCGTAGTTGATTGGACCGCGGTCACCGTCCTCGGAGATGCGACGGAACTCGAGGCGGACCTTCTGGCCGAGCTTGAGCTCGAAGGTGCCGGTGTCGGCGACCATCGCGGTCAACCGCGGCCCGTCGTCCATCTCGACCACCGCCACCGCGTACGGCGCCTGATCCTTGAACGGCGCCGGCGGGACGCGGATCACCGTGTAGGTGAGGATCTTGCCCGTGCGCCGCATCGCCTTGGTCTCGAAGGTCTCGCCCTTGCAGGCGTCGCAGACACGGCGGGGCGGGAAGTGCCACTTGCCGCAGCCCTTGCACACGCCGGCCTCGTAGCGGTAGCGCTGCGGGTACTCACGCCAGGTTCTCGCGGTAGGCATCTTACATCGCCTCCAGAATGTGCACGACGGCGCTGGCGCCGGTGCCGCCCATGTTCTGAGTCATGCCGAGCTTGGCGCCCTTGACCTGCCGGGCACCGGCCTCGCCGCGCAGCTGCTCGACGATCTCGACCGCCTGCGAGACGCCCGAGGCGCCGACCGGGTGGCCCTTGGACTTCAGGCCCCCCGAGGTGTTGACCGGGATCTTGCCGCCGATGGCGGTGGCGCCGCTCTCGGCCGCCGGGCCGCCCTTGCCCTTTTCGAAGAAGCCCAGGGCCTCGGTGGCCATGATCTCGGCGATGGTGAAGCAGTCGTGCACCTCGCAGACCTGGACGTCGGAGGGCTTCTTGTTCGCCTGCTGATAGGCGCCGGCCGCCGCCTTGGCGACCGCCTCGAGTGCGCACAGGTCCTTGCGCGAGTGCAGCGCCAGGGTGTCGGTGGCCGCCGTCGAGGCGAGGATCTTGATCCCCGGCCGCTTCGACAGCTTCTTCGCCATGTCGGCCGGTACCAGGATGAGCGCCGCCGCGCCGTCGGTGATCGGCGAGCAGTCGAGGATGTGCAACGGATCGGCGACCAGCACCGAGCTGAGCACGTCCTCGACCGAGACCTTCATCGGGAACTGGGCGTTGGGGTTCTTCGACCCGTTGTCGTGGTTCTTCGCCGCGACACTGGCGAGCTGCTTCGACGTCGTCTTGTAGCGGTCCATGTGCGCGACCGCCATCATCGCGTACAGCCCCGGGAAGGTGACGCCGTTGAAGCCCTCCCACTCCTGATCGGCGGCGGTGGCGAGCGCGTAGGTCGCCTCGTCGCCGCCGACGTCGGTCATCTTCTCGACCCCGCCGACCAGCACCACGTCGTTCAGGCCGCTGGCGACGTGTAGCCAGCCGGCGCGCAGCGCCATGCCGCCCGAGGCGCAGGCGCTCTCGACCCGCATCGCCGGCACCGGACACTGGCCGAGGTAGTCGGCCATCAACGCACCGATGTGCTCCTGGCCGACGAACAGGCCGCCGGACATGCAGCCGACGTACATGCTGTCGATGTGATCGACCCCGGCGTCCTTGATGGCGCCCAAAGCCGCCTCGACGAACAGATCGCGCAGCGAGCGGTTCCACAGCTCGCCACACGCGGTGACCTTGGCTCCGATGATCGCAACGTCTCGCATGGTCCCCTACCTCCTACTCAGCCTTGAGGATCTTGCGGCGGAACTTGGCGTACTCGCCGTACTGCAAGTAGATCTGGTTCTTGTCCAGCTGGTCCGCCGTGGTCGGCACGCCCTTCTGCTGCAGCGCAGTGATCTTGTCGGTCACCGTGTAGACAAAGGCGTCCGATCCCGCACCGGAGCCGTACGAGCACATGAAGATCTTGTCGCCGGGCTTGGCCACGTCGAGGATGGCGGTCAGACCGAGCGGCGAGGCGCCCGAGTAGGTGTTGCCCAGGCGCGGCGCGAGCCAGCCGATCTCCATCTGCTCCTTGGTGAAGCCGAGCATCTTGCCGACCCGCATCGGGAACTTGCCGTTCGGCTGGTGGAAGACCGCGTAGGCGAAGTCCTTCGGTTTCATCCCCGCCTTCTCGAGCAGCGCGGTCGACGCGCCGGTCACGGTGCGGAAGTACGCCGGCTCGCCGGTGAAGCGCCCGGCGTGCTGCGGGTAGTGCTGGTACTCGCGGCGCCAGAAGTCCGGCGTGTCGGTGGTGAACGAGAAGGTGTCGTCGATGGTCGCCACCACGCCTTCGCTGCCCATGATGTAGGCGGCGGCACCGGCGGCGGCCGAGTACTCGAGCGCGTCGCCCGGCGCCCCTTGCGAGGTGTCGGCGCCGATCGCCAGGCCGTACTTGACCAGCCCCGCCTTCACCAGCCCGTGGGCGACGAACATCCCCTCGGAGCCGGCCTTGCAAGCGAACTCCATGTCGGCGACGTGGCAGGCCGGGAAGGCGCCGATCGCCTCGCCGACCGTGCAACCCGAAGGCTTGACCGCGTACGGGTGCGACTCGGAGCCGATGTAGATGCAGCCAAGCTCGGCCGCGCTGACCTGGCTGGCTCGCGCCAGCGCGTTGCGCGCCGCCTCGACCGACAACGTGATCACGTCCTGATCGGGTGCCGGCACCGACTTCTCGCGCAGGCCGAGGCCCTTCTTGTAGCTCGGCGCGTCCGCGCCCCACACCTTGGCGATCTCCTCGACCTTGATGCGGTGGCGGGGCAGGCTCGCTCCCCATCCCACGATGCCGACCTTCATCTGCTGCTCCTTTTCAACACCTCGAGGCCTGGCGGCCCCCAGGGGTGGCTTGCGACAGGCAGACCCAATAACTTGCGGGTAGGCCCTGCGGACGGACCGGAGTCTCTTACCCTCTGGCCCTCGGGACAGTCAACGGTCGCCGCGGAGTCGTTCTCTCGTCCAGGACCGCTCGGGAGCGCGCGGGCTCAGCGCGGCAGCCGGTCGGCGAAATCGCGCGTGAGCCGCTCCCACTCGAGCTTGAACCACGGGGTGTACGGATCGGGATTGCGCGCCAGCTCGTCGGCCAAGGTGGCCGCCGGCGCCCAGCGCAGCGCGGCGATCTCCTCGGGGTGGGGCCGCGGCGGCGCGTCGGTCGTACCGACCAGCACCGCGCACAGCTCGTGCTCCGAGCCCAGCTCGCGGAAACGTGCCTGGTAGGTGAAGCGGTACAGCAGCGTGAGCTCGCAGGCGAGGCCGAGTTCCTGCCCGAGCCGGCGGTGCGCGGCGGCGAGGAGCTCCTCCCCCTCACGCGGGTGCGAGCAGCAGGAGTTGGACCAGAAGGCCGGCCACAGCCGCTTGCTCGCGTGACGCTGCTGCAGCAGCAGCTCGCCACGCGAGTTGAAGACGAAGATCGAGAAGGCGCGGTGCAAGATGCCCTCCCCGTCGTGGCAACGGGCCTTGGTCTCGTAGCCGACGACGCGATCGTCGGCGTCGACGAGGATCAGGCGCTCGCTCTCGGAGGAGACCGGTTTCACGCCGCCCCTCCGCTGCCCGCCGGCGGCGGGTTGCCCAGCTCGGTGACGATCGCCTGGAAGCCGGCCTGGCGCATCGCCCGGGCCACCTCCTCCTGCGTCCCCGGGCAGAGCGCGATCATCGAGCCGCCCCCTCCCCCGCCGGTGAGCTTGGCGCCGAGCGCCCCGTGGTCGCGTGCGATCTGCACCAGCTGCTCGAGCTCGGGGCTACTGACCTGCAGCGCGTTGAGCAACCCCTGATTGACGTTCATCAGCTCGCCGAGCGTCGGCAGGTCGCCGCGCCCGATCGCGTCGACCCCCTGCAGCGCCAGCTGATCGATCTGGGCGAAGAGCTGCTCGTAGAGGGTCGGGTTGCGCAGCCAGGCCTCGCGCACCCGACCGACGGTCTTGGCCGTCAGCCCCTCGACGCCGCTGATGCCGATCACCACCGGCAGCGTTGCGCCGAGGTCGAGCTCGCGGATCAGCGGCGGCTCGCCCTTCTTGTAGAGGATGAACCGGCCGTAGGTGGCCATCGTGTTGTCGATGCCCGACGGCGTACCGTGGGCGAACCCCTCGCACTCGAAGGCCAGCGCGTTCACCTCGGCGTCGCCGAGCGACAACCCGCAGCGCTTGGCCAGCGCCCGGATCACCGCCACCGCGACCGCCGCCGACCCGCCCATCCCCATCGCCCGCGGAATGCCCGGGTAGACGGTGACCCTGGCCCCGGCGCCGCACAGCCCGAGCCGATCGAAGATCAACCCCATCGACTTCTGGATCGAGTCCTGGCGCGGGCCGGCCAGGTTGATCTTCTGCTCCAGGCCCCAGGCGGGGATCACCAGGTGGACCCCCTCGGGTTGCGGCTCGACCCGGGCGCGCATCGCCAGCGCCACCGGCGCGGCGATCGCGTGGCTGCCGTAGACCACCGCGTGCTCGCCGAGCAGGATCACCTTGCCGTGGCCGACGCCGAGCTCGGCCTCGGGGACCGCGGCGACGGTCCCGGCGGTGCCGAGCGGGCCGGCGAGCTGGGTGACCAGCTCCTCGGCCTTCCACACCTTGATCTCGCCCGAGGCGACCAGCTGGTCGACCACGGTCTCGAAGATCTCTGGCGGCGCGCCGGCGGCCAGCGCAACGCTGCGCGCGTGCAGCGTCATGTGTCCCTGCTGGATGCCGTGGGTGACCAGCGCCCGTACCGCGGCGAAGTTCTGCGCCAGCCCCACCGCGCCCATGATCTCGGCCAGCTCGGTGGCGGTGCGCACGCCGAGCAGGCGCAGGTTGACGCCGACCGCCGGGTTCGACTGCAGGGGGCCGCCGACGATGCCGACCTTCAGCGGCACCTCGATGCTGCCGACCAGGTCCCCGCGCTCGTTCCGCTCCCACTGGGTCAACGAGGTGTAGCGACCGCCGCGCGCCGCGTAGGCGTGCGCCGCCGCCTCGAGCGCCCGCCAGTCGTTGCCGGTGGCCAGCGCCACCGCGTCGATGCCGTTCATCACCCCCTTGTTGTGGGTCGCGGCGCGGTACGGATCGACCCGGGCGAACTCGGTGGCCAGGATGATGCCGTCGCGCACCTCCTCCCCCTTGAAGCCCTTGCCGTCGAGGAGCTGCGCCGGGATGACGGCGCGGGCGCGCACCAGCGCCCGGTCACACAGGTTCGATAGGATGCGCAGGAAGACCTTGCCGCCGCTCACCTTCTCGACCAGCGGCGCGACCCCTTCGCACATGCTGTTGACCAGGTTGGCGCCCATCGCGTCGCGCGTGTCGACCAGCAGGTGCACGACCACCATGTCGCCGACCGAGGTGGCCGGGTGGATCTTGACCTCGAGGTCGCGCGCGCCGCCGCCACGGGCGACGAGCCTCGGCTGCAGGCTGTTGGCCAGGTTGAGGATCTCCTCTTTGGCCTGCAGCAGCGCGCTCTGCGCCTTCGCGGCGTGGTCGACGTCGACCACCTGCACCTGGCCGATC
>JBFYZW010000466.1:0-14699 GCA_041309305.1 Deltaproteobacteria bacterium
GAGGACCAGGCGGACCAACGCCTGCCCCAGGCCGGCCCAGTCCCGCCCCGCGCCGCTCGCGGCGCGCAACGTCGGCAGCGGCGCCTCGCCGTCGTCGAGCGCCAGGCACACCCCGCCGCTCTTGGTCATCGCCGCCTGTGCCGCAGGCTCGGCCGGCCAGAGCGCCACCCGCAGGCCGGCGCCAGCCAGCAGCGTCGCCACCGCGACCCGCTCGGCCGGCGAGGCGCCGCCCCGGACAAACAGCCAGGGCGACTCCTGCACCTCGCGCACCGCCGGCGCGCGGCGCCGCGGCCAGCCGACCCACAGGCTGGTGCCGCTGGCGCCGCTCTCGGCGAAGGTGGCCCCGCCGTGGGCCTGCGCGATGCTGCGCACGATCGCCAGCCCCAGCCCGCTGCCACGCACGCCGGCCTGTTGGCGCCGCGCGGTCTGGCGGAAGCGCTCGAACAGGCCGAGCAAGGCCTCGGCCGGGATCGGCTCGCCCTGGTTGTGGACCCCGAGCACGACCAGCTCGCCGCAGCCGGCCGCGCCGGTCAACGACGCCGTCACGACGCTCCCGGGGCTGGCGAACTTGATCGCGTTGCCGAGCAGATTACCGACCACCTGCTCGAAGCGGTACGGGTCGGCGGCGACGGCACCGACCTCCTCGGCCTCGAGCCGCAGCTCGAGCTGCCGCTCCCGGGCCGCGGCGCCGAAGCGGGCGATCAGCTCGCCGAGCAGCGCGCGCAGATCGATCTCCCGCGGCCGCAGCTCGATCGCCCCGCGACCGAACCGCTCGAGGTCGAGCAGGTTGTCGACCATCTGGGTCAGGCTCTGGCAGGCGCGATCGGCGATCTGCACGTACTCGCGCTGCTTGTCGGTGAGCGGGCCGGCGAAGCTGGTGAGCAACAGCTCGAGCGTCGCGGTCACCGAGGTCAGCGGCGTGCGCAGCTCGTGCGACAGCGTCGAGACGAACTCGCGCCGGCGCAGATCCTCCTCGGCCAGCTCGGTGACGTCGCGCACCACGACCAGGATCGCCGCCTCCTCGACCGTGGTCGCCGGCACCATCGCGACCGACGCGACCAGCGACCGCCCACCGAGCTCGAGCTGGCGCTTGATCGTGACCTCGACACCCTCGAGGAGCGTATCCGGTCGCACGCCGAGCAGCTCCCACAACCGCTCGGCCCGGATCGACGGCGACTCGAGCATCCGACGCGCCGCCTGGTTGGCGAGCAGGATCTCCCCCTGCGCCCCGGCGACCACTACGCCGTCCGGGGAGACGGCCAGCACCTGCTCGATCCGCCGCCAGTGGCGGGCGGTGCCCAGGCGCAGGCGCTCGATCGCCTCGGCGGTGCCGTTGAGCAGCAGGTCGAGCAGCCGCGGCGCGTCGCTGGCGAAGGCGTCGGCGGCGAAGGCCTGCACAACCAAGAGGCCGACGACCTGCCCGTCGACCCGCAGCGGCAGGTGCACCTGGCTCTGCACCGCGTTCGGCGGCGCGCCGACCGCCACCTCGGCGTCGACGCGCAGGCGCACCTGCTCGGGGCCCAGCGCCGGGCCGCCGGCGCAGCGGTACAGCTCGAACAGCTGCGCGTGCAGCTCGACCAGGTTCGCCTCCGGCACCGGCCGGGTGGCGCGCAGTTGCAGCCGCGCGCCGCTCCGCTCGCCACCGGAGAGCAGGCCGACCAGGTCGTGCGGCACCACCTCGCCGAGCCGCTCGAGCAGCACGTCGGCCGGGTGGCCGCCGGCGAGCACCGTCGCGGCGCCGATCACCTGCTGCAGGATCTCGACCGCGGCGAAGCGGCGCTCGAGCTCGGTGGCGAGATCGCGGTTGCGTTGGCGCAGCAGGCAGCGCTCGTGGGCCTGGAGCAGGGTCAGGCGCAGCTCCTCCCCGTCCCACGGCTTGCGCAGGAAGCGGTAGACCTGCCCGCGGTTGATCGCCTGGATCATATCGGCCGGGTCGGTGTAGGCCGAGAGCAGCACGGTGACCAGGAAGGGCTGCAGCGCCCGCGCCTGCTCGGCCAGCTCGACCCCGGTCATGCCGGGCATGCGCTGATCGGCGAGCAAGACGTCGAAGGGCCGCGCGGCGAGCAGCTCGAGCGCCGCGGCGCCCGAGCTGGCCGCCTCGACCGTGAACTCGGCGGCGAGGGTGTCGACCAGGACGGTGAGGACCAACGCGTCGTCGTCGACGACGAGCACACGTGGCCTGTCTGTGGCGCCGGCCATCGGCTCGACGCTACCACCGCGATCGCCGCGGACAAGAAACCGGCGGGCCCGGCAGCAGAGGTCAGAACGTGTAGCGAACGACGAAGGCGCCGGCGCCGGCCAGGATCGGCTTCGGCCCGATGATGTAGTAGGCGGTCAACGACACGCCGGCGATGAAGTCGGTCAGCAGGGTCAGGTACTTGAAGTCCACCCCGCCGGCGACGTGGGGCAAGAAACCCGGGATGTAGGCGTTCGGGTCGTCCGGATCGTGCGGCGTCGGGTGGATCCGGGTCATGCCGCCGCCGAGCTTCGGCTCAATCGCGAAGCGCTCGTTCGGGTAGAACGAGCCGATCACCTCGGCGCCGAAGCTGAACAGGCCGTAGTTGATGACCTCCTGGCCAGCGACACCGAGGCCGGCGTCGTTGTCCGACAGCGGATCGCCCGACGAGTAGCCGGACGAGATCGCCAGCGCCACGCCGATGAAGTCGTTGATGTCGAAGCCGGCCTTCACGCCGACGTACGGCTGGAGGTTCGAGTAGCCGCGCGTGCCGCCGAAGGTCATCAAGATCCCCAGGTCGCCGGAGACGTAGAAGCCGCGCTGCAGCACGAAGACCGCGAGTTGATCCTCACCGATCTGGGGCAACGCCTCCTCTTCCGCCTCGGCCTCGGCCTCGGTCTCCGCCTCGGGGGTCGCGGCGGGCTCCGCTGGCGCCGCGGCCGCCTCGCCCGCCGGCGGCGCCTTCGGCTTGCTTCCGCCCGACAACGCCGCGTCGATCTCGTCCTCGATGCTGCCCTGCGCGTACACCGCCGGCGCGCCGAGCAGCACCGCCAGCGCCGCCAAAACCCCTAGCCGTTGCATCCTAGTTGCCTCCGGACTTGAAGATCCACGGATAGGTGACCTCGGCCGTGCCACCGCCGACGCAGGGCGGGAAGCGCAGGCGCTGCACCATCCGGGTCAGGCAATCCTCGACCGCCTTGTCGTTCATCGTCGACTCGGTGATGCGGCAGGAGACCACCGCGCCGGAGGGGCCGATGACGAAGTTGGTGGTGATCTTGCCCGACAGGTTCGGGTTGCGGGTCAGCTCTTTCTCATAGCAGTACTTGGCCTGGTTGTGCACCCGGTTGATGACCCGACCGACCTGCTCCTGGGTCAAGCAGCCCTTGGTGATCGTTCGCCCGGGGATGACCGAGTAGCCGCCCTTGCCCCGGCCGCCGAGGTCGACGTAGCCGCCCCCCGGTCCCCCGGGGCCGAAGCCGCTGCCGTCGCCGAGACCGCCGATGCCGAGGCTCGAGCCGCCGCCGCCTGGCCCCATGCCGCGGGTGCCGAGGCCACCGGCGCCGCCGGCGTCACCCATCTCGGCGCCGCGCAGACCCTGCAGCGCGTTGTTGATGCCGGTGCCGAGCCCGCCGGGGCCGAAGACCTTCGAGGCGGCCCCGCCGCCGGCGCCCTTGAGCGCCGAGAAGATACCGGCGTTGAGCGCCTTCTCGCGATCGCGCTCGCGCTTGTTCGGATCGACGCGCGGCGCACCCTTGGTCGCGGTGATCTCCTTGCGCACCGGCGTCACGAAGCTGGTCTTCGTCGTCTCGGTCTTGGTCTCCTTGAGCTCGAACTTCTTCTCCTTCTTCTTCGACTTGTCCGGCTCCTTGAGGATCAGCTTGGCGATGCGGTTCGGGTTCTTGAACATGTCCTCCGACAACCCCGGGGGCTCGCCCGGGGTGATCAGCACCGCGATCAGCGTGAAGACGTGGGCCATGATCGCCAGGACCATGACCTTGGTGAAGTAGAAGTCCATCGTCTTGAAGATGGACTTCGGGCGCGACTTGACCGGCATCACGTACTGCATCACGAAGGTGACGTCGCCGATCTGCACCGCCGCCCGATCGTTGAGGCCGAGCTTGTACTGATTGACCGCGCGCCCTTCGACCTGGCCGGACTGGACCAGGCCGCGCTTCTTCAGGCTGTCGAGGTCGTAGATCTCGCCGTCCTCGGCCCGCACCTCGATCGCCATCCCATCGGTCCAATTGACCAGCATGTCGTTGCCGGTCGGCTGAACGATCGGGTAGCGCTCGTCGGGCATGTTCTCGGCGACGACGCGGAAGTCGTTCTGTGCGTGATCGCCGACCAGCACCGGCCGCAGCTCGTCGAGGTGCTTCATCCCCAGGATCGCCTCGCGCCAGAGCAACGAGACCTCGAGGGTTTTGTTGTCCGCCGTGGGCCTATCGGTTGGCATCAGTTGTTCGCGGAAGACGAAGGTCGGAATGCCGGCGTTGTCGCGCTCGACCTCGGGGAACTCCACGGTTGGGATCCCCTCGCGCCGCGCCTCGCGGGTGTCGGTGCGTCGCACCGCGGCCTTCTCTTCACTCTCACGCGCCCGTGGCTGTTTGTCCGTCATCAGGTCCCTCTACTTCCGTCTGTCCGCCGAACGCATCCGGCGTTCTTACAGCTCGTTGTGCGAGTTCAGCAGCTCGAACTTGTAGTCCTGCCGGTACTGGATCAGGGTCGAGAAGCGGCTCAGCTTGCGGCTCACCACGTAGGAGCCCTCGGGTTTGGTCAGCTCACCTTCGATGAGCACGTCCGAGAAGTCGATGACCGTCTTCTTCTTGTAGACCACCTGATCGCCGTCCTGCGCCAACGCCGCGCCGCTCGACAACAGCGCCGCCGCCAGAACCCCGAGAGCCAACAACCGAGCTCGCATCGTGCCTCCAAAGCGCTTCAGCGCCGAATCCCGAGAGTTAACGCCCGTCTCGTCGCGGATGTCAACTCCAGCTCACCTCGATCGCCCCGCTATCGAATTCACCCCTCCGAAACGGACGCGGTGGCCGGTGGCGTCGCCGACGAGCCCTCCGCCTTGCCTTCGGCCGGGGCCTGCTCCCCGCCCGCGGGCACCTGCTCCGCCGCTTCGCTCTTCGGCGGCGCGGCCGGCGCCGGCGCGGCGGTGGCCGAGTCGGGCGGCGGTGTCTCCTGCGGCGGCGTCCCCTCGGCCGGCGGCGGCGTCTCCTGCGGGACCTCCGGCGGGGCCTCGAGCGGCGGCTGGGCGAGCATCGCCTTCGCCGCCTCGATCAGCCCGTGGACCGGGTGGGTCTTCGCCAGGCCCTTCTTCACCTGCGTGTACTTCTCGAAGTTCTGCAGCGCGCACTGGTTGTCGCGCAGCTGGACCATGCAGATGTTGCCCATCGCGAAGAGCAGCTCCTCGTCCTTCGGGCACATCTCGTAGGCCTTGCCCAGCTGCGTCACCGCGGCCTGGCCATCCTGGGCGCCCTCGAGGGCGTAGCCGAGCGCCGCGGCGGTGGTGCAGCTCAACATCCCGGCCGCGATCGCGGTCTCGTAGGCCTTCACCGCCCGCTTGTAGTCGCGGAAGCGCAGGGCGATGGCGCCCAGGTTGGCGTGCGCCACCGCGTTGGTCGGATCGACCGCGACCGCCTGCTCGAACTCGGTCATCGCCGCCTGGTGCTCACCGCGCCGGAAGGCGATCAGGCCCAGGTTGACACGGATGCTCACGTCCTTGGCGTCGAGCTTCAGCGCGTTGCGGAAGAAGGTCTCGGCCAGCTGCAGCTTGCCTTCATCGGCGTAGATCAGCGCCAGCGTCTTGATCGCCGCGACGTTCTTCTGATCGCGCAGCAGCACCTGGCGGGCGTGCTCGGCGGCCGGGCCGTACTTGCCGAGCAGGCGGAGCACACCGGCCATCGTGTTGAGCAGCCCCGGGTGCTCGGGGACCTTGGCCAAGGTCGCCTCGAGCACGGTGCGCGCCTCCTTGACCTCGCCGAGCGCGACCAGCGTCCGGGCCAGGTTCATCGCCGCGTCGGGGTTCTCCGGCGCCATCTCCAACGACGCGCGGTAGAGCGGCAATGCCCCCTTCAGATCCCCCGAACGCTCGAGGGCAATGGCCTGGTTGACCCGCGCCGCCTCGTTGCCCGGCTCGAGCGCGACCGCCTCGCCGAACGCCTTGGCCGCGGCGGTCCAGTCCCCCCTGGCCGCCGCCTCTTCGCCGACGCGCATCTTCGCCTCGGCAGGAGACGCGGGCGGAGCCTTGGGCGCGACCTCGACCGGCTTCTGCTCCTCTTTCGGGCCACAGGCGGCCAGGGCCAGCCCCGCGGCGAGTCCGACTGCGGCGGCGATTCTGCTCCAGCTGCTCATGGCCGTGCCTCCACCAGCGACGGGACCTCGAAGACCTTCTCGCTGGCGATGAGCTCGTACTCGCGGATCTCCGGGAAGCGCGCCGGCTCGTAGGTCTTCAGCGCCTCCTGGGCCTTCGCCAGCCAATCATTATAGAGGCCGAGCTCGTAGGCCTTGGCCAGCGCCTTGTCGAACGCCTCAATCGCCTTCTCCTCCAGCGGGAACGCGGTGTTCTGCAGCTCCGACTCGTAGATCATGCACTGATCGGCGTCGAGCCGCTTCGGGCAGGGCGTCGAGAACATCTCCTTGGCCAGGTGCTGGTAGATCACGCCGATGCGATAGAGCGAGGCGATACCGTAGTCGCCCTGGCCGATGCCGAGCACCTCGGTGTAGCGCCCCTCGAGCTGGCCGACCTGCTCGATCTTCTTGGTCAGCTTCTTGGCCATCTCCGACTCGCTGCCCTTGAGGGTCAGCGCCATGTACTCCTGGAAGGCCGGCTCGATCATCGCGAAGCTGGCCGACGCCACCGCCTCGAGCGGACAGGGCTTGGCGCGATCGGCCTCGGGGAGCTTCTTGAAGCTCTGGATCAGCCCCTCGTAGCCGGCCTTCGCCTCCTTCTCCTTGTTCTGCTTGAGCAGCGCCTGCACCACCTTGTAGTCGGCGCACAGCTGCCGCGCCGGGTCGTCGCGGGCGATCTTGGCGAACTCCCCGAAATGGGACTGCATCGCCTTGTAGTCCTTCTTCTTCTCGTGGATCAGGCCGATGCGCCACTGGACGTTGGCGACGTCCTTCTTCTGCGGGAAGGCCTTGACGTAGGCGGTGAAGTTGGCGATCGCCTTGTCGAAGTCGCCCAGCCCCTCGCGCAGCACCGCGCTGTTGAACAGCGCGTCGGCGCGGCTCTCCCCCTTCGGGAACTCGCTGACGTACTGTTCGTAGTACGCCGCGGCGTCGGCGAACTCGGCCAACCGCTCCTTGAAGCTGGCCATCAGGTAGAGCACCTTCTCGCGGATCTCCTCGGGCGCCGGCACCTTCGCGCCCTCGCTCTCGCCCTTCTTGCGATCCGCGTCGGTCAGCTTGAAGTCCTTGTAGTCCTTCAGGGTCTTGTCGGCGAACGTGATCGACTTCTCGAGGAAGTTCGCCTTGTCGTAGTTGACCACCGCGTTGTACAGGCCCACGAGCACGAACTTGCTCTTCGGGAACTCCTTGACGAAGCCGGCGTAGCGGTCGGCGATCTCGAGCGGCTTCTCCTTCGGCTCGAAGACGAAGAGGATCTCGTTGAACGACGATCCCTCGACAAACTCGTCGACGCGCTGGGCGAACGCCTTGTCGCCCATCAGCTTGCCGTTGTCGCGGAACTTGCGCGACCACTTGTTCAGGTTCGACCAGTCGGAGCGGACGTTCCACGACATCAAGATCGACTCGGCCGCCAGCCGCCCGAGCGGATCGTTGGGCCAGCGGTCGATGATCTCGCCGAAGCGCTGCGCCGCTTCCTCGAAGCGGTTGTGGATGTAGTAGAGCCGCGCGCTCTTGAACTTGACCTTGACCACCTCCTCGTCGGCCGGCGCCACGTCGACGAAGAGGTCACAGGCGTCGGCGAGGCGCTTCTCGACCGCGGTCAGCTCCTCCGGCTCGTAACTGCCGCCCTTCTTCAGCTCCTCGATCTTCTCGAGTTTGGCCAGTGTACCCTTCGACTTGTACTTGCCCTTCTCCTCGATCTTCTTACCCAGCGTCTCCTTGGCGCCGGAAGCGACCTTCTCCCAGGCGAGGATGGCGTTGTAGGCCGCGGGCTTGACGAACTCGCCCTTCTTGTCGGCGGCGACGACCAGGCCGTACTGCTCGGCGGCGGGCTCGAACTCTTTGAGCTCGAAGAGAATCTCGGCGTAGAAGAAGCGGAACTTGTACGAGTTGATCGTGTTGGTGAACTTCTCCAGGTACTCCTTGTAGATGTCGCGCGCGAGCATGTAGGTCTCGACCAGCTTGGTCGATTGCGCCTCGCGGTGCTTCTCGGTCACCAGCGCCGCCAGGCGCTGCTCGACCTCGTCGAAGGCGCGGGTCAGGACCTCCTGGTTGCTGGCGTTCTGCTTCGCCCACAGGCCATTCGGCGAGTAGAGATCGATGAGCCGCCGCACCTCGCGCCGCACGTCGTCGGTGCGGTTGAGCTGGGCGTAGGCCTCCATGATCGCCGTCTGGTTCTCCGGCGCCTCCGGCCGATACGGGTAGTCCTTGTTCAAGCGCTCGTACAGCTTGATCTCCAGCGCGTACTTACCCTCGTTGTTGTACAGCTTGGCCAGCTTGCGCAGGTAGCGGTAGGCCGGGTCCTTGCCCACCTCGGTCCAGTAGAACTCCACCGCGTCCTCGATCGCGTCGAGGTGGGAGTAGGCGCGCACCATGTCGTTGAGCGCCTCCTCGAGCAGCTGGATCTTGTCCCGCCCCTCGAGCTCCGCCCCCTCCCGCTGCTTCTTCGCGTAGGCGATGACCTGACGAAACTTGTCCAGCGCCTTGTCCCACTCCTGGAGGTTGTAATCGCACCAGGCCAGCTTGTAGAGCGCGTAGGAGTAGATGCGCGGCCGCTCGGTCTCAGCCGCCTTGGTGTAGGCCTTGATCGCCTGGGTCAGCTTGTTGGCGTTGAAGAAGTGCTCGCCGAGCTGCAGCCAGGCGTCGGCGGTGTACGGCGAGTCGGGGAACTGCTTGATCAGCTTCCAATACATCCCGACGCCTTCTTCCTTCTGGCCGGACTCGTAGTAGGAGCTGCCCAGGTTATAGAGCACCTCGTCCTTGCGCTCGTAGTCGGGGTAGGAGGCGAGGATCTTCTCGTAGAGCTTGAGCGCCTCGCGCTTGAACAGCTCGGCCTGATCGAGGTCGGCGGTGTCCTCGAGCTTCGGCTGCGGCCCCTTGTTGCCGCCGCCGTGCCACGCCTCGAGCGCGTCGTCCCACTGGCGCATCGCCAAGAGGTGCTTGAACTTCGACTTGCCCCAGTACATCTCGGCCAGGCGGAAGATCAGCTCGGCCTTCTGCGGCCCCTCGGAGACGGTGGGCAAGAGCTTCTTCAGCTTGGCGATCGCCTCGTCGCGCTTCTCGTCGGCGCGGGCGTCCATATCCGAGGCCTCGGGACGAGCCGTCCAGGTGAAGCTGGCCGGCGAGGTGCGGTCCTCGGCCTCCTCGGCCGCCTCGACCGCCGCCGCTTCCTCTTCAGCCCGGGCGGCGGCGTCCTTGGCGCCGGCCTTGACCCGCTTGGCCCGCTTGGCCTTCTTCTGCTTCGCCTTCTTCGCCGCGGCGTAGGCCGCCGGCGGATCGCTGACGCTGGTGCCGACCCCGGCGGTCGCGCCGATGATCACTGCGAGGAGGAGCTCCTTGTTCATCACGACCTCAACCCTGCCGCTTCGCGCGGCTCAGAAACACTCGCTGCGCAGCGCGTGCTGGATGTAGCCGATCTCGTCCTTCCAGTACTCGCGGTCGAAGCTCCAGTGTTGCCACTGGTCGTTGGGGATGTTCGGCCGCGGCAGGCGCGCACGTCGCCCCTTCAAGATCTCCTTGCCCTGCTCGAGCCAGTTGCGCTCGGCGTCGGCGACCTCGAAGTCGAGGATGTTGATCTGGTTCTGGTAGTTGTTCAGCTGGGCCAACATCTCGCTCAGGCGGAGCTTGGCCCACTGGCCGGCCACCTTCTCGGTCGCCTCGAGGTGCTGGTCGATGGTCATCGTCATGTCGTTCGCCAGCCGGCTGCCCTTCCAGACCGGCGTCTCGTCGACGTTGCGCCGCTGCCAGGCCATGTGGGTGATCATGTGGTGGTAGTCCTTGAACCGCTGCGTCCGGCGCACCTCGCGGGCCAGCTCGATCGAGAAGCGGCCGGCGCCGCCGGCGACGACGTCGCGGTAGATCTCCGCCGGATCGCGGCTCTCCTCGAGGTAGGCCTGCAGCTGGTCGCGCATCGGCTCGTAGGTCCCCTTGTACTGCGTGACGCTGCGTCGCACCCGGTCCCACTGGCAGTTGACGAAGTAGGTGGTGCCGCGGATGACGAAGGCCTCGGGGATGAAGCGCTTGGCGAAGTACGGCGCGGTGATGCTCTGCAGCTCACCGAGCGCTCGCCCGTAGTCCTCCTTGCGGAAGAAGGCCCAGGCGTTCTCGTACATGGCGGCGAACCAGCTCTCCGAGAAACGTGGCACCTTCGCGTAGTGCTCGGTCGCCTCGTCGAGCTTGCCGCGCCCGTAGGCGTTGCGGCCGGCGGCGAGCAGCGCCAGGTTGCGCACCCGCCGCAGCTCCGGCGAAGGATCGTCCTCGTCGATCAGGTTGATGATCGCCAGGAAGTGCTCCTGCGCCCCGTCCGGATCGTCGGCGCGGGTGGCGAGCAGCCCGAGCAGGTAGCGCGCCTTGGCGTGCAGGTTGCTCTCGGGCGGGACGTACTCGAGGAAGCTCTTCGCGTCCTTGTTCTTGCGCTGGCGGAAGGAGAGCTCACCGATCAGGTAGTTGATCTGAGCGGCGCGCTCCGGATCGAGCTCACCGAAGGCGTCAGGGTTGTACAGCTCGTTGATCAGCACCGGCACCCAGACGCTGTCGCGCAGCGCCTCCTGCACCTTGAGCAGCCCGTCGACCGCGTTGAGGTAGTAGCGGTTGCTCCGCCCGACCCGGAACAGATCGCTGTAGTAGAACAACGCCGGGACCAGCATCCCCAGCTTGCGCAGCGTCTCGGCCAGGTAGATCTCGGCCTGATCGCGGTGATCCGGGTTGGCGTCGGTCTGCATCACGTCGTAGAAGGCGAAGGCCGCGTCCTCGAGGTCGTCGGCCTTGTACAGGCGCAGCGCCTCGTCGATCGACTGCGCGCCGACCGGCAGCGCGAGCGACGTGACGAGCAGGAACGATAGCGCGAGCTTGAGCGTTTGCATCGGTGCACCTACGACCGGGCTCAGAGAAGCACGGACAGACCGAGGAAGAAGAGCACGTTGTTGCGGATGTCGGTGGTCACCTCGTTCGACTCGACGGCGCGGTCCGAGTAGACGACGTCGCGGATCTCGAGCCGCAGCCCGAGCCGATCACTGAAGAAGAAGCGCATGCCGCCGCCGAGGTTGCCGGACAGCTTGAAGCGATCCCCCGCCTCCTCGGGCGAGTGCACGCCGCGGCCGATCCCCTGGCCGGTGCCGCCAACCTCTTCGGAGCAATCGCCGCGCTCGGGCACGCAAGTCTCGATCGTCGAGACGAAGCCGACGCCGGCGGTGACGAAGAAGTCGTAGTCGATGAGCCAGCTGTACAGCTCCATCTTGCCGTACAGGGCCGAGAAGAGCACGCTGAGGCCGCCGAAGTAATCCATCTGCTTGAGATCCACCGCCTCGGGCGTGAGCTGCTCCTGCTGGTAGACCTCGTAAACCAACGCCGAGAAGAACCGGTCGCCGACGTACGGCACGCTCGATTGCAACTCGAGCGCCAGGTTCTCGCGCACGTGGTAGGCGGCGGCCAACCCGAGACCGAAGTGACCGACGAACTTGTTGTTCAACGAGGTGTAGAACAACGGCGTCAGCTCGAAGGCCCCCTTCTTCGAGTAGACCCGGCGCTGCACGACGTAGATCGATTCGTCCTGCTCGAGGGCCTCTTCGACCGGCGCCGCCGGCGCCGGGGCGACCGCCGGCTCGACCGGCGTCGGCGGAGCGGCGGGCTCGTCAGCCTGCGCCCACAACGGCGCGGCCGGGAGAGAGAGAAGAGCGGTGAGTGCGACGAGGCGTGGTGTGCTCATGATCCAACCGGTGGTTCAGAAGAGGATGAAGCCCAGGCCGGCCTGGAAGAACCAGTACTGCGACAAATAGGTCTCGTCCCCGGCGCCGAAGTCGAAGGTGTCGGGGAAGAGGATGCCGCGCGTCTCGACGCGCAAGGCGATGAAGTGGGCGAAGAAGACCTGCAGCCCGACCCCAATCGTGAAATGGAACTTCGGGTCGCTCATGAACCCCCCGGCGAAGAACTCGCCGCCGGAGAGCGTGTAGTCGTTCGCCGCGCGCGGGTTGGGCTTGGCGGTCGCCTCGACGCGGCGCGTGCCGTTGGCCCCCAGCCCGCCGAGGACGAACGCCTGGAGGTTGACGTCGATCTCCGAGACGACGTTGATCTTGCCGTACAGCGGCGACCAGACGGCCAGCGCGTCGATGACGCCGGTGATCTGATTGTAGTCGGGCACGTTCGGGTTGATGTTCGCGCAGTTGGCCGGGTTGTTGACGCAGCCGTTCTGCCCCCTCATCTTGTTGCCGATGATCCCGGCATCGTCGGTGACGATGTTGGTCAGCTGGCCGTGCAGAAAGCCCACCGCCAGCGCCGCCCCGAGGGTGCGCGTGAAGTGGTAGTCGAGCTGCAACGTGCCACCCAGGTGCGTGGTGTACTTGTCGATCACGCTCGAGGTGAACAAGAGCGAGAGCTGCCCGCGCCCGCGGGTCGGATAGGACACGTCGAGGATCAGCGGCGCGTCCTTGAAGTCGGCGTCGCCGAACGGATCGTCGTCATACCGCGGAGGCTGAGCCGCGGCGCTGGACGCCGCGAGCAGGAGGGAGAGGGTTACCCACGCGTTGCGCACTGCAGTCGCTCCTCGTCAACAGGGGCCCACGCGACAGCCTCGGGCCCCAACCCAATGAGGCGAACTTCCTAACACACCGGCCCGAAGCGGGGCAATCGCCTTTCCCGCGTCAATGTAGGGGGTTGTGCGACTGTGTAGGTGTCAACCGAGGCCGTCGCCGTTGACCAACTCGTCGAGGGTCGTGTGGTTCACGTAGTAGTAGATCGACTGCCCGAAGCGGATGCAATCCCCCGACTTGAGCGGCATCGGTTGGTGCGGCTGGATCGGGTTGCGGTTGATGAAGGTGCCGTTCGAGCTGCCGACGTCCTGCACCGAGATCGTGCCGTCGACGTAGTCGATCTCGAAATGGCAGTGAACGTTGGAGATCGCCGGGTCGTCGATGATCAGATCGGCGGTCGACGCGCGCCCGAGCGTGATGTACTCCCAGACGCTCTCGCCCCGCTGCCGGATTGGCAGCAGCGGCGCGTTGGCGTCGAGCGCCCCGCGGAGCTTATCGAGCTGCCCGGCCCGCTCGGCGCGCATCATCTGGATCGTCTCGTGGGCGAAGACCATCGTCGCGTCGCGCCGCTTGCCCGACTCCCGCATCACCACCTCGGTGGTGCCGGCGGCGGCGATCAGCACGTCCGCCTCACCCAATTCGGAGAGGCGGTCGGGCGCGGCACACAGCTCAGCCAGACTCACCATGCGGCACCTCTATATGATGTTTCCGTGATCCAGGCAACGCGCCGTGGATCGCGACCCCGAAACGTGCTCAAGTGCTCCCATGACGCTCACCCAGCTCCTCCTCCAGCCGGGCAAACGCCCGGCGGTGGTGACCGATTGCGTGGCGCTCGTCGACGCCGAGGTCGACAGCAAGTCGGGCCTGGCCGGCATCGCGGTCAAGGCGGCCTACGCGGTGGTCAAGAAGGTCAAGCCGGGGATCATCCGCGAGGCGGTCGATCACCTGCTCGACGAGTTCGTCGCCCGCCTCGAGCCGTTCCACGCCGCAGCGGTCGAGGCCGGGGCACCGGTCGGCCCCGCCTTCACCGCCCGCGCCGAAGAGATCGCCAACGCGCTGCTCGCGGTGACCGACGCGCGCGCCGCCCGCTCGCGGCACAAGACGATCAAGGCAGCCTACGAGAAGCTCCGCCCGATGGGCGTCAAGCACACCGCCGCCGCAGTGCCCGGCATCGCCCGGCTACTCGAGAAGCACGCCTGAGCAGGCTCAACGCCGGCCGCGCGCCGGACGCGCCGCCGCGTAGCCCAGACAACCGATGACCAGCAGCACCCCCGCGAGCACCGGCATCAACCGTACGCCGGCGGTGGTGAAACCGTCGACCTGGTTGGACAAGGTGACCAACAGCCCGGTCAGCGCCGCGGCCACGCCGTTGAGCGCCTTGACCAGGAAGTTGAAGACACCGAAGTAGAGGCTGACGACCTCGCCGCCCGCCTCGCGCGCGCAGGCGGTGATCGCCTCGGCCTCCAGGGCCAGGATCACCGCCGCCATCGGTCCGCCGCAGGCGAAGACCGCCATCGCGGTGGTCATCGGCGTGCCGAGCCACGCCTCCCCCAGCGCCCCGGCACCGGCGTAGACGACCGCCAGCGCCAACGAGGCGCCGACCACCACCCGCTCCCAGCCGAAGCGGCGCGACAACGCCGGGGCGACGAGGAAGGCTGGGATCGCGGTGGCCAAGAAGGGGGCCATGATCCGCGCCACGTCGGCCTCGCCGCCGCCGAGCAGGCGCACGGCGATGAACGGCGCCGCGACGGTGATGACCATGAAGGCCATCTGCGAGCCGGCGAAGATGAGCAGCACGGAGAGGAATCGCCGATGCCCGAGCGCCGCGCGCAACAGCGCGCCGAGCGGCGCGCTCGGCCCGCGGCCGA
>JBFYZW010000467.1:0-3979 GCA_041309305.1 Deltaproteobacteria bacterium
TCGGCCGCGCTCGGCGTGGGCGCCAGCGCGGCGCAGAGCAGCACGCCGCCGAGCCATGGCCGTGTCGCGGCCCGCATCGGCTCAGGAGCGGGTGCGGATCATGCGTTGGACCAGCTGGCGGGAGACGTCGAGCAGGCGGGCGGCGCCGCGGCGGTTGCCGTCGGTGCGCGCCAGCGCCTCGTCGAGCATCGTCGCGCGCACCTCGCGCTCGATCTCATGGATCGGGCGCTGGCCGACCAGCGTGCGTAGCTGCGGGCGGATGTCGGGCCGCTGCGTCGCGGCCTCGGCGATCGCGGCCTCGAGCTCGACGAGGCCGAACGGTTTGGGCAGAAAGCCGTTGACCCCCAGCTCGGCGAGGCGAAACGACTGCGGCGCGCTGGCGGTGCCGCTGATGGCGATGACCAGCGGCCGCGGTTCGCGCTCGCGCAGCGCCTCGAGCACGGTGAAGGCGTCGCCGTCGGGCAGCGTGACGTCGAGCAGCAAGAGGTCGGGCAGCGCCTGGCTCAACGCGGCCAGCGCGGCGCGGACGTTGGTGAAGGCGCGCAGCTCGGCGGTCGGGCCGAGCGCGTCGGTCAGCGCGCGCAGCAGCGCCACGTCGTCGTCGACCACCATGATGGTCTCAATCGGCCGTCCGCTCATCGGCGCACCATGCAAAACCGGGAGCCGGTTCGTCAAGCGGCCCACGCGCCCCGGGGGTGGTGGCGTTCGCGCCCCAGATCCGCGATAACGCCAAAGTGACGCCGATGAGCCGACAGACCGATCCGAGCATCCAGCCCCCGGCGGCGGCGTTGATCCGCGGGGCGCTCGACGCCGCGGCGCTGCGCGCCGAGCGGGCGATCTCGGCCGCGCGCATCGTCTTCTTCGCCGCGATCCTCGGCCGGTTTCTGGCCTTCGGTGATGCCGATCCGGTCAAGGAGCTGATCACCGCGCTGCCGCTCGGCCTGGGCATCCTCTTCTCCGTGGCGGTGCTGCTGCGCTGGCGGGGCGCGCCGCGCGGGGAGTGGCTGTGGCACACCTCGGTGCTGCTCGACGCCGGTGTCGCTTTCGCGACCCTCGTGGCCAACGTGCTCTGGCCGACGGCGGACTACACCGGGGTCGTCCACCTGCTCGACGCCAACGGCCTTTACGTCGCGACCGCCGCCGCCGGCTTCCGCCTGTCGCGCAGCGCGGCGGTGACCGGCGGGGTCGCGAACCTGGTGGGCGCCGGGCTCCTGCTCTGGCTCGACCGGGTGGTCTCGGGTGAGCGGTTCGCCGTCTGCGTCGCGACGGCGAGCATGTTCCTCATCTTCGTGGTCGCCTTCGCGCTGTTGGCGTTCATCGTCGCGACCACCGGCCGGCGCCTGGCCTACAGCGGCGCCCGCGCGGCGGTGCGCGCCGATCGGGCGGAGCAGGGGCTCGGGGTGGTGCTGGCCGATCACCACGATCTGCGCTCGTTGCTCACCGCTGCGACCTTGCGCGCCGACGCCCTCGGGCAGGCGCTCGCCCGGCTGCCCTCCGGCGACCGGGAGCTCGCCCCGCTCAAGGAGCAGGCCGGGACGCTCGGCGCCGACCTGCGGCGCATCGGTGGCGTCGTGCTCGGGGTCAAGAGCCGGGCGCTCGGCGGCGTGGCCGGCGCCAGCGGTACGGAGACGGTCAACGTCGCCCGGGCGGTCGAGGATGCGCTGGCGCTGGTGCGTCCGCAGTTTCCGAGCGTGCACTTCGCCGGCGGCGCCGCGGCCGATCTGGTGGTCTCGCTCACCGGCGGCGCGGCGACGCTGGAGCGCATCCTGCTCAACCTGCTGACCAACGCCGGCGAAGGGCGGGACAGCGTCCACGCCACGCGCGTCACTGTCTCGGCGGCGTCGATCCCCGCGGCCCTGGTGCGCCTCGTGGTCGAGGACGACGGGCCGGGGTTCTCGGCCGCGCAGCTGGCCGATCCCTTCCGCCCGAGCCTCGACAAACCGGGCGGCTTCGGCATCGGGTTGGCGGTGGTCCGCGGTCTGATCGAGGCCCAGAGCGGCCGGCTCGAGATCGCGAACCGGCCGGAAGGTGGCGCGCGGGTCACGGTCTCGTTGCCCGCCCCGCCCGCCTGAGGCGGTTTGTTGCCGCCTCGTTCGGCTACGCATAGACTCGAGGACGTCGGATGACTGCCTCGCCTGCCCAGGTCGACCCGTCGCCGCCGGTGGACGCGCCGGTGCCGCCGGACCAGGAGATCCGCGCCGCCTGGTGGTGCGTCCTGGCGGTGCTCGTGACTCTGACCCTGGTCAAGCCGCTCGGCGGGATCCCGGTCGTTGGCACCGTGGCCTTCACGCTGGCGGCGGTGCTGCAGCTCTACCTGCCCCTGTGGCGCGCCGGGAAGAACGGCCGGGACTACGACTTCGTCGGGCTGCACCTGGCGGTTTGGCGCCAGGACGCACGCATCGTCCTGGTCTTGTGCGCGCTGACCTTCCCGCCGTTCATCGTCGGCCACCACCTTTATATGACCGGGGCGCACGAGCTGTTGCGCGGCTGGGGGTGGGAGCAGCTTGCCGCGTTCGTGCCGGAGCGCGTCTTCGCGCCGCGTTGGCCCGACGGCGCCGGGGCCTGGCTCACGAGCGGCTGGTGGCTGGCGCAGGTGGTCGCCACCCACGCGCTCGGCGTGGCGCTGCCGGAGGAGACCTTCTACCGCGGCTACCTGCAGCCGCAGCTCGAGCGGCGCTGGCCGGCGCGGCGGCGGCTGTTCGGGGTTGCGATCGGCCGGGCGGCGGTGCTCGCCGCGGCGTTGTTCGCCGCCGGGCACTTCCTCGGCGAGTGGAATCCGCTGCGCCTCGGTCCGTTCTTCCCGGCGTTGGTGTTCGCCTGGCAACGCAACGCCACTGGCTCGGTGGTCGGGGCGATCGTCTACCACGCCGCCTGTAATGTCCTCGGTGAGGTGTTATTCTCGCTCTATCAACCGGCCGGGTAGTTGTTCGGCTGGAGGTGGTTTGTTATGGCCCACGAGGCGCGGGGAGCGGCATGACGGAGCGCAGCGAGTTGAGCACGGCCTTCACGCGAGTCTACCCGGCGGGCACCGTGCTGTTCGAGGAGCACGATCCGGGTAGCCGGATGTACGTGATCCGGCGCGGACGGGTGCGCATCTACCGCAAGAGCGGCGAGAACGAGATGGTGCTCGCCATCCTCGGGCCGGGCGAGTTCTTCGGCGAGATGGCGCTGCTCGAGGACCTGCCCCGCTCGGCCAACGCCCAGGCGGTCGAGGAGTGCGAGCTGATCGAGGTCGAGGCGAGCACCTTCGCGCAGATGCTCAAAACCAGCCCCGAGATCGCCGTGCGCATGATGCGCCGGCTGGCCGCGCGCGTGCGCGAGCTCGACCTCCGGCTGCAGAACCTGCTGCTCGACTCCGGGGTCGGGCGCTCGCTCGAGGTGCTGCGCTGGCTGTTGTCGAAGGGCAAGCCCGAGGGGGCCTTCGTCCGCCTGGCCGCCTCGGTCGTCCACATCGGCATCGCGGCGCAGGCGGGGATCCCGCCCCACGAGGTGCAACAGGTCTACGACCGGCTGCGCCAGGCTGGCTGTCTGCGTGAGGACGGCGCCGAGGTGCTGGTCGCGAACACCGACACCCTCGACGCCTACAGCCAGTTCCTCGAGCTCAAGCGCCGCTACGACCCGGTGCAGGCGCTCGGCGGAGCCGACGCGACCGGGGAGCGGGAGAAGTCGATCGCGATGCAGCGGCTGCTCAAGGCGTTGCAGATCGAGCCGCGCGAGATGGAGCAGCAGCGCGCCGCGTTGTCGAGCCAGTACAGCCGCTACCTCGAGCTGCGCCGGCGCTTCGAGTGGAGTAAGGGCACACCCGGATGAACGTCACCTGTTCCGCGTGTCAGACGCAGTACAAGATCGACGCCGCCAAGGTGCCGGCGAGCGGCGGGTTCATCAAGTGCCGGACCTGCGGCGCCAGGATCAAGATCCCCTCCCCGACCGAGGCGGCGATCCCGCTGGCCGGGTCGGCGCCCCCCGCGCCGCCGGCTGG
>JBFYZW010000468.1:0-29892 GCA_041309305.1 Deltaproteobacteria bacterium
CGGCCGGCTCGCCGACCAGCGGCACGCCGCCGCGCAGCACCAGCGCGACGTCGTCGACCCCCGCGTCGAGCACGGCGCGGAAGCCGGGGTTCTCGGCCGCGTTCCAGACCACCAGGTCCGCGACCTTGCCGGTCTGCAGCCGGCCGAGCCGGTCGCCGAAGCCGAGCTGATCGGCGGCCCAGGCGGTGGCCATCGCCACGAGGTCCGCGTCGCTGAAGTAGCCGCCCCAGGCGGCGTTCCAGCTCTCGGCGCAGGCGAGCTCGCGTAGCATGTTGACCGAGCCGGTCGCGGTCCAGTCGGTGCCCAGCGCCACTCGGGCGCCGAGTCGGTCGTAGACCGGCGCCTCGGCGGTGGCGCCGTAGAGCACGGTGTTGGTGCGCGGCGACCAGACCAGGCCGCGGCTCTCGGCGGCGACCATCGCGATGTCGGCGGCGCGGAAGCCGACGCCGTGGATGAACGCGGCGGTGCCGAAGACGAGGTCCTGGCCGCCGGGGGCATGGCCCGAGATGCAGAGGAGCTCGTTGCGCGCCTCGATCCCGATCCCCTCGCCGACGTGCGGCACGTAGGCCACCGCCGCCGCCGCGGTCGTCGGGTCGTCGATGCCATAGCGCGCGCAGCCGACCGGGGCCATCGTGCCGTTCGAGTCGGCGAGCGGGAAGGTGCGATAGATCGCGGCGCCGTGGCTGAGGCCCTCGAGGTTGCTCGCCTGATCGAGGTTGCGCAGCAGACCGGCTGCGCCGCCCGAGCCGAAGAGACTGGTCGTGCCGGCGAGCACCTGGCGGAGCTCACCCCAGGAGTTGCCGCGGCCGTGGCTGTTGGCCGGCACCGGGACGTAGGTGCCGTCGTTGAGGCCCTTGCGCCAGTCGTGGCGGTGCTCGTAGCGCTCGCCGGTGTCGGGCACCGGGTGCGTCTCGGTGAAGCCGATGTGATCGTGGGCGTTGATGAGCCCCGCCGAGATGACGCCGCGCGGGCAGGTGAGCACCGTCGCGCCGGCCGCCTGCGGGTGGTCGCCGCACGAGCAGTCGACGCAGGCGATCGTACCATTCACGACCAGCAGCTCGGCGCGGGGGAGGATCTCGCTCTCGAGCAGGATGTCGCCGCGCAGCAGGATGCGTTGCCGGTCGCCAGCGCTCACCGCGCAGACGCCGCTGGTCGGAATCGGCCAGTTGTTGTTGCAGCCCGGCCCGACGTCGTGATCCCCGGGGGTCATGCCGTCGCCGCCGGCGTCGCCGGGTGTCGTGCCGTCGCCGCCGGCGTCGCCTGGGGTCACGTCGTCGCCGCCGACATCCCCGGGGGTGATGTCGTCGCCGCCGAGCTGGTCGGCCGGCCCCGGGGCGCTCGGCCGCGCGTAGTCGCTCGGCGGCCGGATCGGCGGCCCGTCGACGGTGCAGGCAGCGAACAAGAGCGCGATCGACCAGCAGATGACCTGACGCATGGGTACTTCCTCTCCAATTCGAGTCCGCCCTCCATAGCCCACCCGACCCGCCAAAGACAGGGGGTCAGGACTCGACACTTTACATATTCCGCCCGGGGAGCTCGATTTCGCATCGGGCCTCTTCGTATGAGTTACGTCTTTTCAGGAAGTTAGCCGCGCGCCAGGAAGGGGCAAAGTGACGTCAAGTTGGAAATATGTCAAGTGTAGAGTCCTGACCCCGGTATTTCGCTTGGCAATGGACAACCGGGATGTTACGGGGGGCCAGACCAATACCCCGGGAGCAGGCATGCACACTCGAGTCGTCGGTGTTTTGAGTCTTTGTGCTCTCTTCGGCCTGTCGGCTTGCGAGTCGGGTGACGATTGCCCGCGCGGGACGGTGGGGTGCGCGTGTAAGGCTGGGGGCGGTTGCGACCCCGAGGCGGACGGGTCGCCGGCCACCTGTGTCGCCGGGATCTGTCACGGCTGCGAGCAAGGCCGCGACAACTGTGGGTGCTTCGGAGACGGCAGCTGCCTGCCGGGGCTCGTCTGCTCGGACACGGGGTGGTGCGGCTACGCCGAGGGCGCTCCACGGCCGCCCGAGGAGCCGAAGTGCTACTCGCCTTGCCTCGACGGGCTGACGCTCGAGGACGGGACGTACCTGCCGTGCGCCGCCGACGGCCTTTTGGCCGGGTGCGTCGGGGGGCAGAGCTGCGTCGGCGGCAGCTGTGTCGCCGCGGGGAGCCGCCCGCCCACCTGCACCTCGCCGATCGATTGCCCCGACTTCCAGACCTGCATCGGTGGCAGCTGCTTCTCCGATTGCGAGGTCGACTCAGACTGCGCCGCCGAGGCCTCCTGCTTCCGGCGCGTCTGCCGGCAGCGCTGCACCACCGCGAGCGCCGGTTGTCCCGACGGGAGCTTCTGCTCGACCACCGACGGGCAGAGCGGCTTCTGCATGCCGCTCGGCCCGCCGACCGGTGAGGCACAGACCGAGGTGGTCGGCACCTTCTCGCTCGACAAGAGCGAGCTCGACTTCTCGAACGTGCACATCGGCGACGGCGTCATCGTCACCAACCACGGGCCGGCCAACGAGCAGTTCACGGTGCGCAAGGTCGAGCACCGCGAGTTCGACGCCGAGGGGTACACGGTGATCACCGACAACCCACTGCACTGGTTGACAATGGGCGAGCCGGGCGATCTGAACTCCGTCGCCGAGATGACCTTCCGCCTCGACGGCGGCGGCGCGCAGGCGCTGGTCGCCTTTGGCAACGCCTACAACTCGACGCTGGACCGCTGGGAGGGGGTGATCGAGGTCTCGAGCCCGACGCTCGGTCGCAGATTGATCGAGCTCAGCTACCTCGGCAAGCCCGAGGGGCAGTGGGCCGGCCGGATGGTCCACTTCGCCAGCTTCCCGGACGAGGGGCTCGCCGATTGGATCGCCCAGAAGACCAACCCGGCAGTGCTGCAGAACGTCGGCAACGCCTTCATCCATCGCTGGGCCACCTTCAAGGCGGGCGGCATCAGCTACGACGAGCTCAAGGCGGTGATCGACTCGACGATCAACGAAACGTGGAAGTGGCCGTTGATGGACGAGTATTGCCCCAACGCCGACAAGGCCTGCTACCCGTACGACAACCCGCAGGGCTACGCCGTCTACTCCGATCCGCTCACCCAGTACCCGATCCCGGCCGCCGCCAACGAGCTGCCGATCGCGTTGAACCTGCGCGAGGATCCCGTTGCCGGAGACCCGGCGGTGCTCGCGGGCGCGATCGTCAGCGGCCAGGCGCTCCAGTACGCCGGCCGTCCGGCGGTGCGGCTGCGCTTCGCGCAGGATCCGGCCACCTGCACGCCGAACACCAGCGGCACCGTGGTCTGCGAGGTCGCCGAGCTCGACGCCGACATCTACGTCGGCGGCCGCTACGTGACCCGCTCGAGCGACAGCGCCTGCGCCCTCGCCGCGCCCGGCACCTTCGCGCTGGCGAGCACGCCGTGGCTGGTGCCCGGCTTTGTGATGGGCACCGAGAAGAGCGACAACGGCCAGCGTTACCGCTACGAGTGCCGCGACAAGCTGCTGCCCTTCGGTGACACCGACGCCGACCTCAACCAGAGCTTCGCCACCTCCAACCCGATCCCGGACGGGCGGACGCGCAAGCGCCACCTCGAGGTCATCGACGGGGCGCTGATCGACGCCAAGGAGCTGGTGCTGATCTTCCGCGAGAGCTTCGCCTCGTTCCTCGGCGACTCGGACGACGCCGGGTTCTCCTCCTACGGCTTGATGATCCTCAAGCGCGGCGTCGCGCAGCTCGACGACGAGGCCTACGACGGCGCCGCCCCCGAGGACGTGCGCCCGGCGCCAGCCGATGTGCTGCAGGTCGGCTGCAGCCCGGAGCTGCTCGAGACGGCGATCGGCACGCCGCTGTTCCCCATCGGCGACGTCGGCCAGCTCAACGCCCTCGCCGGCGCGATCGTCGACGGCAAGGCGCCCGGCGCCGCGCCGATGCCGATCGACGCGACCGACCCCGAGAAGGTGCACTACTTCTGTGAGGACACGGGGCTGTTCGACGCCGGCGACCTCGACGACGGCACCGGCGAGACCAAGAAGGTGGAGTGCCCGGTCGGCAGCCGGGTGCGCTACTTCGTGGTCGACAACCAGGACGACGCCGCCATCGCCGCGCTCGCCTGCCAGAAGCCGTACAAGGTCGCCTCCGACGGTACGGTGACCAAGGGCACCTGCCAGGAGACGCTCAACACCTGGGTCGCCAACGGCACCCACAACATCCTGCTCGACCCGGTGTGGCGCTGCGCCGCCGACGAGGCCTACTGCTCGGCCGATCGCGAGGATCTGCGCGCCGGCAAGTGGTTCTTCTTGCCCAGCGCGAGCGAGGCGGTCTTCGTGCCGCTGCGCGCCGAGGTCGAGAACGCCTTCCGCTACAAGACCCGCTTCCGCAACCGGCAAGGCAAGAGCGTCGGCTTCGCCCCGCAGCTGTGCGTGCCCGACTCCGACGCGGTGCCCTACTGCTACGACCCGGAGGCGATCGAGTTGGTCCAACAGCGCGTCGACTGCGCCATCGAGGTCTACACCCACCACCTCACCGATCTGACCCCGGACAACAAGGTGGCGCTGCAGCAGTACCTGAAGACCAACTTCTCTTATGAAGAGGAGATCGACGCGCAGAACCAGACGATCGTCCACGACGGCTACGAGCGGCTCAACGCCGAGCTCTTGATCATGATGGGCGACGAGTCGTACACCGCCGCCTTCGCCTCGCGCTTCGATCTGGCCGGCTCGTCGCTGCGCACCTTCGAGGGCGGGCTGTTCGAGCCGGGCGGCATCAACCTCTCGGGTGGCGCCGGCTTCGAGATGGTCAACCTCTACCAGGCGGTGCAGTACTACCAGGCCGCGCTCGACCGCTTCTACGCGCTCAGCCCGCTCTTGTGGGACGCGATCGACGCGCTCGGTCCGGACGACGGCTACATCACCAAGGAGACGGTGGTCACCTACTTCGACCGTCTGATCCGCGCCTCGAGCCAGAAGTCGCGCGCTTGGAGCGAGGTGGCCAAGCGCTACCAGAGCTTCAACCGCCCGGACCTCGCCCGGCTGGTGATCGAGCGCGCCTACACCAGCGCCTACCTCGAGTCGATCGTCCTGTCGCGCTTCATGCTCAAGCTCGAGGCGGTCGTCCAGCCCGAGGACCGGCCGCAGCTGGTCCAGCGGGTCGAGCTGGCGCAGCTCACCTACCGCTCGGCGCTGTTGGCGATGCGCGACGGCTACGCGGCGATCACCGACAACCCGACGCTGTTCGGCTTCATGCCCGACTACATCCCCTTCCCGGCGCTCGACGACGGCGACGTCAACGCCTTCGAGAAGATCCTCGACTCGGCCGCCGCCAAGCTCGAGGTCGCCGCCGACAAGGAGGAGCGGGCGCTCGAGAGCAGCCGCTCCTACGAGACCGACGCGGCGGTCTTCCAGAGCGAGCTGGTCAGCATCCGCAACAACTACGAGAACCGCTTGGCCGAGATCTGCGGCACCTTCACCGGCGACGACGGCCGGGTCTACCCGGCGATCAAGAAGTACGCCTACCTGAACGAGCGGGCGGCCTTGATCGGCGATCCGTGCGGCTTTGCCGGCAACGGCGAGCTGCACCAGGCGATGGGCGACGTCGAGGTCGCCGGGCTCGAGCTCAAGGGCGTGCTGCAGAGCTACGAGGACGTGCTCGACGAGATCGACATCGAGGTCGAGCGCGTCTCGGCGCAGTGCAACGAGATCCTCGAGGTGGCCAACTTCAAGCTGACGATGGGGGGCACGCAGCTCGGCCTGCGCGAGGCGATCCGCGCCACGCAGTGGACGATGAACACCGCGAAGCGGGTCTACGACCTGGTCGGCAAGATGTCGGCGAGCAAGAAGTGCCTGGTCATCGCCGGCACCGCCGCCGGCTCCGACTGCCCGCTGGCGATCGTCGCCGCCGCCGAGGTCGGCATCGCCGGCGCCATCCTCGAGGGGGTGGTGGCGGTCGGTGAGCTGGCGGTGGCCGGCATGGAGGCGAGCATCGACTCGCTCGAGCTGGCCAAGGCCGACTGGGAGACACGCAACCAGTGCGACTTTGCCAAGATCGAGTCGGCGGCCAAGACCAAGACTCTGGCGCTCGGCCTCAAGCGCATCGAGCTCGACGCGGTCAAGCAATCCTATCTGGTGCAGCAGGCCTCGGCGGTGGTGACGAGCCTCCGCAACGAGGCGACCCGCGTGCTCGCCGAGCAGCAGGAGACCGAGCAGCTGACGATCAATGTTGAGGCGGCGCGCAATGACCCGAACGTGCGCATCTACAAGAACGACGCCATCCTCGCCGCCGACCGGACCTTCACCGCCGCGGTGCGCGAGGCCTACCGGGCGACCAAGGTCTACGAGTACTACACCAGCCAGTGCTACGCGCACCTCGGCGATCTGTTCCTGGTGCGCATGGTCGCCTACGGCGACTGGAGCCTGGAGGCCTACCTCGCCGGCCTCAGCGACGCCTTCTACGAGTTCGAGGAGCAGTTCGGCAACCCCGACACCCGCGTCGCGGTGCTGTCGCTGCGCGACGATCTGCTCGCCATCCCGCGGCTCGGCGACGACGGCCAGGCGCTGAGCGAGGCCGAGCGGCTCTCCCGCTTGCGCGCCGCGCTGGCCGACGCGACGCGGCTGGACGAGCGGGGCTACTGGACCATCCCGTTCGCCACCCAGCTCGACGTGCTCTCGCCGTTGACCAGCAACCACAAGGTGCGCGGCATCGAGGCCGAGATCATCGGCACCGACGTCGGCGATCTGCTCGGCCGGGTCTACCTGCGTCAGACCGGCACCGGGGTGGTGCGCGACCTGGATGGGGAGAAGAGCTTCTTCGGCTTCCCCGAGCGCACCGCGGTGGTCAACCCCTTCTTCAACGGCGAGAAGGTCTTCGCCGACGAGGTCTACGCCAACCAACGGCTGCGCGATCGGCCGTTCGTCAACACGCGCTGGGAGCTGGTGATCAACCAGAAGGACGAGCTGGTGAACAAGGACATCAACCTGAGCTCGCTCACCGACGTGCGGCTCTACGTCACCTACACCGATTTCACCAACCTGTGAGGAGTGGTCGATGACTGGTCGAATCATCGGCGGGCTGGGCCTGTGCGGCCTGGTCGTTGCCCTCGCCGCCTGCGGCGGGGAGAAGAAGAGCAAGGGTTGTAACACCGCCGGCTGCACCTGCGCGACGAGCGCCGCCTGCGCCGGCGAGCTGGTCTGCGACCCGGCGAGCAAGGAGTGCCGCGTCGCGCTGAGCTGCGCCGAGCTCGCCTGCGTCCTGCACCAGCTGTGTCAGGAGGCGGCGAGCAAGACCGACGCGGTCTGCCTGCCCGAGTGCGAGCTCGGCTGGTTCTGGAACGGGGCGGCGGGGACCTGCGACGCCGAGCCGCCGAGCTGTTTGCCGGAGGCGCCGAACAGCATCCTGGCGCTGTGCGACGCGCAGAACCGGGAGTGCGTCACCGGCGCGAGCGGCGACACCTGCGGCGATTGCAAGGCGACCGCGGTGCTGGTCGGCGAGGTCTGCGAGCCGCGTGTCACCTGCGCCGCGCTCAACTGCGCGGCGCAGCACCGCGGCTGCGAGGAGCTGCCCAACGGTCACTGCACCGACTGCCTGCCCGGTTACGTCGAGGACGCCGGTGCCTGCCGGCTGCCGCTCGACTGCGGCGACATCACCTGCCCGGAGTACTGCGTCGAGCCGGCCGAGGTGGCCGACGCCTACTGTGTGACCGGCGGCTGTGGTCCGCAGGCGATCCTCGGGGCCGACGGCTACTGCCACGCCTGCCCGGCCTGCACCAACGCCGCCGCCGGCGAGGCGGGGCCCTACCTCACCGAGCTGACCGGCGAAGGCCGTTGCATCTGCGCCACCGCACAGGGCTACTTCTGGCGCGAAGGGCTCTTCCCCGGAGTCACGCCCTGCGACGCCGATCAGGATGGCTGGGTGCGCGGCAGCGCCAAGAGCGCGATCGAGTCGACCAGCAACGCGGTGCGGGTCAACGCCCGCTGCACGCTGCGCACCATCGACCGCTTCGTGCTCGAGTCGGAGGAGGGCGGCACCTACGAGATCCCATTGATGCCGACCGGCACGACGCTGGCGCTCTACGAGACCGATCGCAACGACGACCAGGTGCTCGTCGACCAGGCGGTGCAGGGCGGCGCGCTGCCGGCCTACGGCGCCGGCGGACGGCCGCTTCTGGCCAAGGAGCTGAACACGCTGACCAAGGCGTGCGTCAGCGGTCAGGCCGACTTCAACGAGAATGGGCTCGCCGACGTCAACGAGTGGCACGGCAATACGGCCTTGAGCGCCGTGCAGCCCTACCTGCGCCCGTTCATCGACTACGCCTACTTCCTCGAGCTCCACCGCGGCTGGTACGACGGCGGCGCCTACCACATTCGCGAGAAGTCGCGCCTCGACGACGCGCCGGCCGGCCTCGGGGTCGACCTGGTCTACCCGCCGGCGGCCAACGACTTCTGGCGCACCTGCAGCCGCTTGCGTGACTCCGACTACCTCACGCTCGCCGCGGCCGGCCGGTCATTGCCGGGCCTCGACTTCGCCCGCGCCGGCGCTGACGGCTCGGGCTGGATGGGGATGAACCACCACAGCCAGTTCAAGTGCGTACGCGTCGTCGACGCGCGCGGCGCCGCCGATCCGCCGCACTGGCTGACGCCGGCGATGATGGACTCCGACACCTACAAGTACCGGCCAAACCGCTGTGCCGCGGTCGGCCAGTCGGTCGCGCCGCCGACCGGCACCGACGCGGTGAACCCCTGGGACGCGACGCTCAGCTGCGCCACGGTTGCGCCGAGCACGCTCGCCAACGGCGAGGTGCTGATGGCGGCGATCGACTACGTCAACTACGAGGCGCCAGGCGCGCACACGCGCGGCTGCGTCAACGAGTGCATCGAGTACCCGGACCGCTGCCCGGGCTACGACCCGGACCCGCGCTTCAACTCGGCGCAGTGCGAGGGGGACGTCTTCAACTTCGGCAAGCTGTTCTGTGGTTGCGGCTACAACTACGGCGGCCTGAGCTGCGAGCATCCCTGCCCGGGCGAGGTCGGCGACCAGGGTCCGACCAGCGCCGGCGTCTCCAACCTGTTCCTCGAGTGGCCGTTCGTCCTCGCGCCGCGCACCGGCTACTGGCTGTGCGGCAAGCCGTCGGCCACCGCCACCGTCAACGGCGCGCTGCCCTGGTTGGGTGAGCCGACCGGCTACGTGGTCAAGGGCGAGATCCCGATGATGCACCCGGCGAGCGGCGCGCTGTGCGAGAACGCCGGGGATTGCCAGACCGGGTACGCCGTTCACTGAACGCAACCGCAGAGGAGAGAACAGTGAGTCACCGTCGAATCCACAGCGTGATGTTGGTCGCAGCGTGCTGCGCCTGGGCGGCGTCGGCTGGCGCGCAGCTGACCACCGCGCACCAGATCCCCTACCAGGGCCGCCTCGAGCTCGACGGCGTCGCGTTGAGCGGTGGCTACGATTTCTGGTTCGAGCTCTACCCGACGCCGACCGGCGGGGATTGCCTGGCGAGCCCGCCGCCGAACGCCGACTGTCTGTGGGCCGACGAGCTCGTCGACGTCACGGTCACCGGCGGCGACTTCTCGGTGCTGCTCGGCAGCGCGGCGAATCCGCTCGGCGACGCCATCTGGCAGAACGCCGAGGTCTACCTCGGCATCCGCGTCGCCGCGACCGGCGGCGCCTATACGCCGCTCGCCGGCCGGCAGCGTATCCTCGCCGTGCCGATGGCGGCGCAGGCCGAGACGGCCAAGAACTACCACGTCACCGGGACGCTGCGCGTCCAAGGGGACGCGACCTTCGACGCCGCGGCGAACGTCGCCGGGGCGGTGACCGTTGGCCAAGAGTTGACGGTTGGCCAAGCGTTGACTGTTGGCCAAGCGTTGACTGTTGGCCAAGCGTTGACCGTCAACGGGACGAGCATGAGCTCCTTCAACGGCGAGGTGCGGGTCAACGGACCGGTGCGGATGCGTTGTCCTGCCGGGATGGACCGCGTTGGCAGTTGGTGCATCGACGCTTCCGCCAGGGCAGCCGAGGACCACGGGCAGGCCACGGCGACCTGCCACGCGGCCTTCATGATGATCTGCCCGATCGAGGTGTTGATCGCTTGCGATCACCTCAATCTGCGCAACGGCACGGCGACCCCGTTGAGCTGCGGCTCGGTCACCGACTCAGTTGGCAGTGTGTCCCTGGTTTGGAGCGCGGGGATCTCGTACGACACGCCCTACGGCAACAGCTTGTTCAATGAGATCGCGGTGTACAACGGCGCCGACAACAGCATCGATCGCAACTCCGACGATGCGAGTTTCCGGTTCTTCTGCTGCGCGCCGGGGTACTTCCACTAGGACGATGGAGGGGAGCATGCGGTTCCGACCGATCGTGGTCGCCTCAATGGTCTTGTTGTCCGTTGCCCTCGAGGCGGCGGCGCAGAGCACCGCGCACCAGATCCCCTACCAGGGCCGCCTCGAGCTCGACGGCGTCGCCATCAGCGGCTCTTACGACTTCTGGTTCGAGCTCTACCCGACGCCGACCGGCGGGGATTGCCTGGCGACCCCGCCGCCGCACGCCGACTGTCTGTGGGCCGACGAGCTCCTCGACGTCACGGTCACCGGCGGCGACTTCTCGGTGCTGCTCGGTAGCGTCGCGAATCCGCTCGGCGACGCCATCTGGCAGAACGCCGAGGTCTACCTCGGCATCCGCGTCGCCGCGGCCGGCGACGCCTACACGCCGCTCGCCGGCCGGCAGCGTGTTCTCGCCGTGCCGATGGCGGCGCGGGCAGACACCGCCAAGAACTACCACGTCACCGGGACGCTGCAGGTCGACGGCGGCGCGACTGTCGGCGGGGCGTTGACGACCCGCGCGATCCTGCCCCGCTATCAGGCCTGGGGCTCCCAGGGCACCGGCGACGGCGGCGCTGGCATCTATAATGACGACGGCACCTTCGACCGCTTGATGCTGGTCGGCAACACCGCCGCGGGCGGGTCGACGCGGCGGGTCGGCATCTGGGACGACCTGTTCGTCAGCAACGACCTCGACGTCGGCGGCCGGCTCGTGCCCGATTTCGACTCCGGCTGGACGGCGGTCAACAGCGCGACCCAGAACGAGGTGAGCTTCACCCACAACTTCGGCGCCATCCCGTCGAACGTGGTGCTGCAGCAGTGCGGGGCCGTCTCCGGCGTCGCCTGCACCACCCGAGTCGTGCTCGCCGGGGTGCGCGGCTACCAGGACGGCACGGCCTTCATCAACCCGGTGGCGGTGACCGCCACGACGACCCAGATCTACGTCGCGCTGACCGTCAGCTGGTGGACCTGGGGTTACTGGGTGCCCGGGGTCGGCTGGCAGCACCCCGGCGACGCTGACAACAACCCCGGCACCGGCTTCTATCGGGTGCTGGCGTGGCGATGAACCGCGGCGCGAACGCGTGACGCATCGAGGAGCAAGCGTGATGGTGCAGACCTGTAGACCCTTGTGGGGCGTCCTTCTCGTCGGTGTCGGATCGGCGGCGCTGGCGCAGAGCAGCGCGCACCAGATCCCCTATCAGGGACGCCTCGAGCTCGACGGCGTGGCGCTGAGCGGCGGCTACGACTTCTGGTTCGAGCTCTACCCGACGCCGACCGGCGGGGATTGCCTGGCGACGCCGCCGCCGCACGCCGACTGCCTGTGGGCCGATGAGCTCACCGACGTCGCGGTCACCGGCGGCGACTTCTCGGTGCTGCTCGGCAGCGCGACGAATCCGCTCGGCGATGCCATCTGGCAGAACGCCGAGGTCTACCTCGGCATTCGCGTCGCCGCGCCGGGCGACGCCTACACGCCACTCGCCGGGCGGCAGCGTGTTCTCGCCGTGCCGATGGCGGCGCAGGCGACGACAGCGAAGGACTACCACGTCGTCGGGACGCTGCGGGTCGACGGCGCCGCGACGGTGCAGGGCAACCTCGGTGTCGGCACGGCTGCCCACGCGAGTCGAGCCCTGTCGGTCGTCGGTGCCGACAACGACGGTACCGCTGCGGCGCTCGCGGTGGTCTCGGGCAATCAGACGATTCTCATTGACGGCAACGAGATCGACGCGCTCGTCGGGGAATTGCATCTGCAGAACAACACGTCAGGCGGGATCGTGATGCACGGGAACGCCTCGATCACCGGGAACCTGAGCGGGCGGGTGATGGGAGGCCTGACCCTGCGCTGCAACTCCAACAGCACCGCGAACACCGGCTGCGAGCCCTGGGGAAGCGCGCTGTGTGACGGCGGTAGCACGGGGAGCTGCAGTCGCTGGATCGGCTGCAACGATGGGACGCTGCGCCAGATCGCCGACGGCGGGTGTTGGAGCGACCCCTGGGGTTGGAATACCTACTGCCGTCACTACCTGTGCATCGAGTGAGCCCTGGCTGCAGAAGTGAACCGGGAGACGCTACCCGAGGAGAGCCCACGATGATTCGTTGCCTCGTGTTGACCACTGTCGGAACCCTCATGTCAGCGGTGGCGCTGGCACAGACCGGCGATCACCAGATCCCCTACCAGGGTCGCCTCGAGCTCGACGGCGTGGCCGTGAGCGGCCAATACGACTTCTGGTTCGAGCTCTACCCGACGCCGACCGGCGGGGATTGCCAGGCAGCGCCCTCGGTCGACTGTCTGTGGGCCGACGAAATCCTCGGCGTCGAGGTCACTGGCGGCGCCTTCTCGGTGGTGCTCGGCAGCGTCGCGAACCCGCTCGGCGACGTCATCTGGCAGAACGCCGAGGTCTACCTCGGCATCCGCGTCGCCTCACCTGGCGACGGTTACACGCCGCTCGCCGGCCGGCAGCGCATCCTCGCGGTACCGATGGCGGCGCAGGCGGCGACGGCGAAGAGCTACCACGTCACCGGGACGTTGCAGGTCGACGGCGTCGCGACGCTGGCGAGCGACGCCAGCGTCGGCCGGGATCTGAGCGTCGGCCGCAACGTCACCATCGCCGGCACGCTCGCGGTTACCGGCGACGTGACCGGCCTCACCGTCACGCTGACCGATTGTGCCTGGGTGGTAGACGACTGCCGAGGCGACGGCAGCGCTATCGTCTACCTCGATCGGGCCAACGGCATCGCCTGTCCGGCCAACAAGGTGATGGTCGATTGGAACGTGAGGAACTGCGGGGGCAACACCTTCGAAATGAGCTACAACTGCTGCGCTCTGCAGGTGCGCTGAACCCCGGTCCAGACCGGGGTTCGCGCGCCTCCGTTTAGCGCCGGCCGGATTCGCTCGCCGCTCCCTCGAGCGCCGCGGCGCGGGCGAAGGCGGCTCGGGCCGCCTCGGGCTCACCGAGCCGGTGGTGGGCGACGCCGAGGTTGTGCCAGGCCGGCGCGAACTCGGGCCGGACGCGGGTCGCGAGGCGGAACTGTTCGCGCACCTCGGCCCACGGGATCGGCGCGCCACGCTCGAGCGCGGCGCGGATCAGCTCGTAGCCGCGGTTGTTGTACAGGTGGGCGGCGGCGGTCAGGTCGTCCATCGCCATCCAGTAGCCGCGCGTGGTCAGCGACCGGCCGCCGACGTCGAGCGCGGCGAAGCCGGTCTCGGTGCGGATGATCGCGGTGACGTGGCCCGAGCGCACCGTGAGATCGCCGTGGCGCAGGACGTCCTGGATCCGGTCGGAGACGTCGACGTAGTAGGCCTGCAGGCCGAGCGCCCGGCCGAGACCGACGACGACTGACGCGAGCGACAGGCAGTTGCCCGCGCGGTCGGTGAGGGTCTGCGCGGCGGTGCTGCTCCTGGCCGGCTCGTAGCGCAGGCCGAAGCCCTCCGGGTCGCGGATCGCCTCGAGCAGCGCCTTGGCACGCCCGGACGGGGTGGCGATGGCGCCGGTGAGCGCGCGGGCCCGCTCGATCTGGGCCGGCGTCACGTCGAAGGGGACCTCGACCCGGTCGCCGAGCTCGGGGACGCGTCGGCGCAGCTCGGCGCGCAGCTCGTCGGGCTCGTAGAGCAGCTTGCGCGGGCCGGCGCAGCCGACCGCCAGGGCTGCGAGCAGGAGCCCGAGCGGGGGTCGGGCCGGGGTCAGCGTCCAGAGGGGCACCACCCCATCATTATAATGGGTGTGGGCGGCGGTTGTGTGGCGGTCCGAACGCCAAAACGACAGCTTGCATTCCCCTGGCGAATGAAGCTAAAAGAAACCGGTCGTTTGGGGTGAGGGACGTTGCCAAATGGGGGAAGGTCCCTGTTTGACGAAAGATCTCGAGGAGAGGGCGCATCCAGGAAGGAGCCAACCCATGTCGTTGAGCAGATTCGGTGTCTGCGCGTTGTTCACTACTCTGCTTTTGGCGCTGTGGAGCGTAGCGGCGCCAGCGGCGATGGCCCAGGAGGAGCCGGCGGCCGACGAGGCGACCAGCGAGGCCGTGCCGGAGGAGGCTCCCGCCCCTGCGCCTGAGCCCGAGCCAGCGCCAGAGCCCGCGCCGGTCGTGGAGCCGGCACCCGAGCCTGCCCCGGTGCCTGCGGTCGAGGCGACCGCCGCCGCGCCCGCGGCCGCGGCCGAGGGGATCGAGGAGATCGTCGTCACCGGTACGCGCATCGGCCGCGACAACCTCGAGGAGTTCGGCCACATCACGGTGCTGACCGCCGACGACATCAAGAGCGCCGGCATCACCACCGTCGACCAGCTGCTCTTCGAGCTGCCGACCGTGACGCTCAACGGCATCAGCCGCAACGACAACAACGGCGGCATCGGCCTGGCCTGGGTCGAGCTGCGGAACCTGGGCGTCGATCGGACGCTGGTGCTGGTCAACGGCCGGCGCTTCGTCTCCTCGTCGACCGGCGTCAGCGAGGGCGTCGACCTGAACAACATCCCGGTGCCGATGATCGAGCGCGTCGAGGTGCTGCTCGACGGCGCCTCGGCCGCCTACGGCGCCGACGCGGTGGCCGGCGTCATCAACATCATCACCAAGACCGACTTCGAGGGCGTGCTGCTCGACGCGCAGGCGGGCATCACCGACAAGGCCGACGGCGAGCAGACCAGCGTCTCGGGTACGATCGGCGCCAACTACGACAAGGGCAACATCACCTTCAACGCCAACTGGATGCGCCGCGGCGAGGTGAAGGCCAAGGACCGCAACTGGTCGAAGACCCCGGTCACCTTCGCCTACTTCGACGACGCCGACGGCGACGGCAAGATCACCACGCCGAAGTACGACGATCCGAGCGAGCTGGCGCTGGCCGAGGAGACCGAGCTGGTGATGCTCTGCGGCAGCTCGATCCCGCCCGAGGGGCGCGACGTCTGGAGCGGCGGCTGGTTCAGCCCGGACCCGGACACCGGCGCGAGCTTCAGCCGCTTCGGCGGCAACGGCTGCCCGCCGCGCTACAACTTCAACACGCCGAGCTGGGCCACCGGCCGCGTCGACCGGCTGTCGTTGAACCTACAGGCCGACTACGAGTTCGCCGAGAACGCCGAGCTGTACGTCGAGGGGCTGTACGCCAACCGCCACAGCCGGCAGCAGATGGCGCCGGTGCCGATCACCGCGTTCAACACGCCGTACCCGAACGGCTGGCTCGTGCCGCTCACCAACCCCTACATCCCCGACGACTACATGGCCAACCTCGAGCCGGGCACCGAGTGGTTGATGATGTACCGCCGCTCGGTCGAGACCGGCCCGCGCATCTACGACCAGGAGGCTGACACCTTCCGCCTGGTCACCGGTGTGCGCGGTGACATGTTCAACAAGTTCAAGTGGGACGTCTTCTTCAACTACGGCCGCAGCCAGGCCGACAACGAGACGCGCAACCAGATCAACCTGACCAAGGCGATTGAGGCCGGCGACCCGGCGCTCTGCGCCCAGAAGGAAGGCACCGGCTGCGTCGTGGCCAACTACTTCGGCGCCGGGGCGATGTCGGAGGAGGCGGCTGACTACATCAAGTTCCGCGAGGTCGACCGCTCGATGTTCGACCAGTACCAGGTTGCCGGCTCGGTCACCGGCGACGTCTACCAGCTGCCGTACGGCGGCCTCGGCCTGGCGCTCGGCGCCGAGTTCCGGCGCGAGCAGGGCTACTACCGCCCGAGCCCGCTGACCGTGGGCCAGGACAACTCCGGCAACCTGAGCGGCGAGACGCAGGGGTACTACCAGGTTGGCGAGGCGTTCGGCGAGATCAGCATCCCGATCGTGCGCGGCGTCACCGGCGTGCACGACCTCACGCTCGACGGCGCCGCCCGCTTCTCGCAGTTCAACACCTTCGGCTCGGCCTTCACCTACCGCGGCGCACTGAGCTGGGCGCCGGTGCCGGACGTGCGCGTGCGCGGCACCTACTCGACCGCCTTCCGCGCCCCGGGCATCTCCGACCTCTACGGCGGCTCGGCCGACTCGTACGAGATCGTCGACGACCCGTGCAGCAACTACGCGGCCAGCGGCGACCCGGTCTTGATCGCCAACTGCCAGGCCGACAACGTGCCGGCCACCTTCGCGCAGCGGGACCAGCAGCTGCGCACCAACATCGGTGGCAACCCCGAGCTCGACGCCGAGAAGGCTCAGGTCCTCAGCGGCGGCCTGGTGTTCACGCCGACCTTCCTGCCCGCGGTGCTCAAGGGGTTCTCGGCGACCGCCGACTTCTACCAGATCAAGATCGACAACGCGATCAGCTCGGTCACGCCGCAGATCATCGTCGACGAGTGCTACCGCAAGGAAGGCCGCAGCGAGCTGTGCGACCGCATTGCCCGTGGCCCGACCGGCGACATCACCTTCCTCGACGCCTCGAGCGAGAACGTCGGCAAGGTGGACACCACCGGCCTCGACGTCGCGGTGCGCTACAACTTCCCGCTCGCCCGCGTCGGCCTCGACGCGCTCGGTCGGCTCGACCTCGGCTGGCAGGGCAGCTTCCTGTTCACCTCGAACGAGACGCTGAAGGCCGGCGGCTCCGAGCCCGAGGACGGCGAGTGCCCGGTCGGCACGGCCGAGCTCGATGATGGCCTGTGCTACCCGTTCAACAAGTACGCCGGCTTCATCGACTCGAGCGGCGGCTTCTTCCCCAAGCTGCGCTGGACGATCATGGCCGGCCTGACGGGTGAGAGCTGGGCGGTGCAGAGCACCCACCGCTACATCGCCAGCGCCTGGGACTTCGGCCACAACTTCACCGAGGCCGACGCCAAGAAGGTCTACGGCGACGACTGGGAGGAGCTCGACGCGGGCGGCGGCTCGGATCCGTTCCCGCAGGTCTCGGCGATGTTCTACTGGGACATCTCGGCGCAGTACACCTACCAGGATCTGACCCTGGTGGTCGGCGTCGACAACGTCATGGACGTCGCGCCGCCGTTCTACTACGTCGGCCTCGGCCCGAACACCTCGAATGCAGCCGGGTACGACTACCTCGGCCGTTACATCTACACGACCCTCTCCTACCGGTTCTAGGGCCGGCCGCAGGGGTTCTCGGGGCCCGCTCCTCCTCGGGGAGCGGGCCCTTTTTTTTCGTGCGTCGGCGTGGGCGGGTGCGTAGACTACCGCCTGCCCAACCACCATCAGGATTCGCCCATGAGATCCGTACGGCTCGCCTCCGCCCTCCTCGCCGCGCTCGGGCTCTTCGTTTCGCCGCTCGGCACCGCGCGCGCCACGCCGCTCGACGACGCGATCGAGCAGGTGATGATGGCCAACATCGTGGCCGCCAAGGCGCAGGCCAACATCGACAAGCTGAGCGACGAGACCACCGAGATGCTCAGCCGCTACCGCGCGACGCTCGAGGAGACCGAGTCGCTGCGGGTCTACAACCAGCAGATCCAGACGCTGGTCGAGGCGCAGAACACCGAGATCGAGTCGCTGCGTCAACAGATCGACAGCGTCGCGACGATCGCGCGCGAGATGACGCCGCTGATGGTGCGCATGCTCGACGCGCTCGAGCAGTTCGTGCAGCTCGACGTGCCGTTCTTGCAGGTCGAGCGGCGCGAGCGGCTGCAGAAGCTGCGTGCGATGATGCAGCGGGCCGACGTCACCGACGCGGAGAAGTACCGGCGCATCCTCGAGGCCTACCAGATCGAGAACGACTACGGGCGGACGCTCGAGGCCTACAAGGGTGAGCTCGGCGAGGGCGGCGCGACGCGCACGGTCAACTACCTGCGCGTCGGCCGGGTGATCTTCCTCTACCAGACGCTCGACGAGAAGGAGGCGGCGGTCTGGGACGGGGAGAAGCGCGCCTTCGTGCCGCTGTCGCACACCTACCGCTCGTCGATCCGCAAGGCCTTCCAGATGGCGCGCAAGCAGGCCGCCCCGGACCTCTTGGGCATGCCGGTGCCGGCGCCGAGGAGCGTGCCATGATCGCCCGCCTGAGCCTGTCGTCGGCCTTTGCCCTGGCCATCAGTCTGTCCGCAGCGGCGCAGCCGCCGCCGCCCGGCGTGCCGCCATCACCCCCGGGGGCTCCCCCCGCGCCGCCGGCGCCGGTGGTCGGCGAGGGCGCGAAGTTCAAGGACCTCGACGCGTTGCTCGAGGAGGTGCGCAAGGGCTTCCGCACCGAGAACGTCGAGATCAAGCGACGCGAGGCCGAGTTCGCCGCGGCGCGCGATCAGCAGAAGGGCTTGCTGCAGAAGGCGCTGGCCGAGAAGCAGGCGGCCGAGAAGCGCGGCGCCGAGCTCGAGCGTTCGTTCGAACAGAACGAGCTGAAGATCGCCGAACTTGAGGAGACCCTGCGTATTCGGCTGGGGACGATGGGCGAGCTGTTCGGCGTCATCCGCCAGATGGCCGGCGATGCCCGCGGACAGGTCGAGAACTCGATCGCCAGCGCGCAGTTCCCCGGCCGCGGCCAGACGCTGGCGCCGCTGGCCGAGAGCAAGGCGTTGCCCTCGGTCGAGCAGCTCGAGCTGCTTTGGTTCGTCTTGCAGCAGGAGGCGACCGAGTCGGGCAAGGTGGTGCGGTTCCGGACCTCGGTGATCCAGTCGGACGGCAGTGAGGCGGAGGACGAGGTGGTGCGCGTCGGCGTGTTCAACGCGGTGAGCCGTGGGCGGTACCTGCAGTGGCTGCCGGAGGTGCAGAAGCTGCGCGTGTTGACCCCGCAGCCGGCTGGCCGTTACGTCAGCACCGTCACCGCGCTCGAGGGCGCCAGCGGCGGCCACACCCGCTTCGCCATCGACCCGTCGCGGGGCTCGGTGCTCGGCCTCCTGGTCCAGACCCCGTCGCTGCAGGACACGCTCGACGCCGGCGGCCTGGTCGGCTACGTGATCATGTCGCTGGCGGCGCTCGGGCTGCTCATCGGCCTCGTGCGCCTGGTGCAGCTCACGATCGTCAACCGGCGGGTGCGCCGGCAGGAGAAGGACCGGACGCTGCGGGACGACAACCCGCTCGGCCGGGTGCTCAAGCTGCTCGAGGCGCACGCTGGCGCCGACCTCGAGACCCGTGAGCTGAAGCTCGACGAGGCGCTGGTCCGCGAGCAGGGCGCGCTCGAGCGGTCGTTGTGGCTGGTGAACGTCGTCGCGGTGGTCGCGCCGCTGCTCGGCCTGCTCGGCACGATCACCGGGATGATCCGCACCTTCCAGGCGATCGTCCTGTTCGGCACCGGCGATCCGAAGATGATGGCCTCGGGCATCTCCGAGGCGCTGGTGACCACGATGCAGGGCCTGCTCACCGCCATCCCGCTGGTCCTGCTCTACGCCTGGCTCAAGAGCGTCGTGCGCCGGATCATGGACGTGCTCAACGAGGAGAGCACCGGCATCCTCGCCGCGCGCCAGGAAGAGGACGGACGGAAGTGAGCCTGCTGCTCGAGCTCGAGGACCGCCTGGCGGCCTTCTTCGAGGCCGGCGGGCCGGTGCTCAAGGCGATCTTCGCCGTGACGCTGGTGATGTGGATCCTGCTCGGCGAGCGGCTCTGGTACCTGCGCTGGGGCTACCGCCGCGAGCTGGACGCGGTCTACGAGGCGTGGCGGGCGCGCAGCGACCGGAGCTCGTGGGCGGCGGCGCAAATCCGCCGGCGGATGGTCTCCGAGATGCGGCGCAAGCTGAACCACTCGTTGACCGGCATCGAGACGTTGGTGGCGATCTGTCCCCTGCTCGGGATCCTGGGGACGATCTTCGGCATGATCCAGGTCTTCCACATCATGGGCATGGTCGGCAACAGCAACCCCCGGGCGATGGCTGGCGGCATCTCGCAGGTGACGATCCCGACGATGGCGGGCCTGGTCGCCGCGCTGTCGGGGCTCTTCTTGCGCCTGCGTCTGGCGCGTACCGCCGAGCGCGAGGCGCGCCGCTTTGCCGAACGGCTCAAGGCAGGTTGAGTGAGGTGACCGATGGCTCGCCGTAGTCGCGTACGCGAGGAAGAAGCGCTGGAGATCAACATCACGCCGATGATGGACATGGTGTTCATCATGTTGATCTTCTTCATCGTCACCGCCTCGTTCGTCAAGGAGGCCGGCATCGAGGTCAATCGCCCGAGCGCGGTGACCGCGGCGCCGAAGGAGCACGCCAGCATCTTCATCGCCATCTCTGATGATGGCCAGATCTGGATCGACAAGCGTCAGGTGGACGTGCGCGCCGTGCGCGCCAACATCGAGCGGCTGCACGCCGAGAACCCGCAGGGGACGGTGGTGATTCAGGCCGACCGGGAGTCGAAGAACGGGCTTCTCGTTCAGGTGATGGACGCAGCGCGGATGGCCGGCATCGAGAGCATCTCGATCGCCGCCGAGGTGGAGAGATAGGCCGATGGCGGCGCGTTACCTCATCGCCGTGGTCTTCGCCGTGACGGTCACCGTCGGCCTGTTCGTGCTCATGCAGTCGCTGATCGCGATGGGCGGCGCGGCGCTCGACGACGCGGTCGGTGGCAAGGTGATCGACTTTGTCCGCCTGCGCCGCGACGAGTCGACCCAGGAGCGCAAGCGCGAGCTGCCCAAGCGCGAGGCGCCGCAGAACCAGCCGGCGCCGCCGGCGCTCGATCTGCCGACGCCGAGCGGCGCGATCGATCACGGGGCGATCGCCATCGCGCCGCCGGACACCAGCAGTCAGAAGCTCGAGCTGAGCGGCGGACCGCAGCTCGGGGCGGCGCCGTCGGACACCGACGTCATCCCGCTGGTGCGGGTCAACCCGCAGTACCCGCGCGGCGCCGCGCAACAACGCCTCGAGGGCTGGGTGCAGATCGAGTTCGATATCTCGGTGACCGGCACGGTGAAGAACGCGCGCGTCCTCGCCTCCCACCCGCCGGGCATCTTCGACTCGGCGGCGCTGGCGGCGATCCGCAAGTGGAAGTACAAGCCGAAGATCGACGAGGGGGTCGCGGTCGAGCGCTTCAACGTGCGCGTGCAGCTGACCTTCTCGTTGGAGGACGCCGAATGATCGCCGCCCGTTGGCTGACCGGCGCGGCGCTGGTCGCGCTGCTGTCGGGCATGCCGGTCGCGGCCGGCGCGGCGACCACCCGCGGGGGCGGACAGCCAGCGAGCACGGTGAGCGAGTGGGCCTATCGGCGCCTGAGCAAGGCGCAGGAGCTTCTGGCCAAGAGCCCGCGCGAGGCGCTGGCGGTGATGGAGGAGATGAGCCGGCGGCAGCGGCTCAACGATCACGAGCGGGCGCTGATGTGGCAGACCTTCGGCTACATCTACTCGACGCTCGAGCGTTACAAAGAGGCGGCGGCGGCGTTCGAGAACTGCCTCTCGTTCGGCGCGCTGCCCGAGGGGGCCGCCCTCGACACCCAGTACAACCTCGGCCAGCTCTACCTGACGATGGGGGAGACGCAGCGGGCGGTGGACGTGTTCAAGGCCTGGCTGGGCAAGGTCGAGAACCCGTCGCCGGCGGCTACCTACGTCGTCGCGATGGCCTACGCGCGGAACAAGGACCCGCGCACCGCGCTGGCCTTCGCCGAGGACGCGGTCAAGCGGACCGAGAAGCCGGCCGAGGGTTGGCTCCAACTCGTTCTGTCGCTCCAGTTCGAGCTGAAGCAGTACAAGCGGGTCGCCGAGACCCTGAGGACCTTGATCAACCGGTTCCCGCGCAAGACCTACTTCATGCAGCTCTCGGCCGTCTACGCCGAGCTGAAGGACGAGCCGCGCTCACTGGCGGTCATGGAGCTGGCCCACGCGCAGGGCTTCTTGACCCAGCCGACCGAGCTCAGCAACCTGGCCCAGTTCCGCCTGCAGCAGGGGTTGCCGCACCAGGCCGCGGCGCTGGTGGCCAAAGCGGTTGGGGAAGGCCGTCTGCCGCGGGATCTGAAGACGTTGCAGCTCTGGGCGATCGCGGCGATGCAGGCGCGCGACTTCGACGCGGCGCTCGGGCCGCTCGCCGAGGCGGCGGCGCTGGCCGAGACCGGCGAGCCGTTCGTGCAGCTCGGTCAGCTCCAGCTCGGCCGGGAGGACTACCGCGCCGCCGCGGCCGCCTTTCAGGCCGGCATCGACAAGGGGGGCCTGGCCGATCCCGGGAACGCCTACGTCTTGCTCGGCATCGCCCATTACTCGGCCAAGAAGATGGTCGCGGCGCGCCAGGCGTTCGAGAAGGCGATCACCTTTGAGCGCAGCCGGAAGAACGCCGAGCAGTGGCTGCGGACCGTCGAGCAGCAGGGGCAAGGCCGATGAGGCGATCGAATCTCGTGTTGACCCGTTGGCCGAATTCCGGTACACAAACGCGGGGAAACGATGGCGTGGCCATCGGTGGGAATGGCAACCAGGTCGGTCTTGGAGCGCCATGCGGTGCTCGGAGGGCGGCCCGTTGGAGGGTGACTATGCGAACCGTCAAGTTCTTCGTCGTTGGTGCCTTGGCTGCCGGTCTGTTCGCCTGCCAGCCCAAGAATGACGTCGGCGAGTACGAGCCCTACCCTGAGGATGAGGAGGCCTTGTTCTGTCAGGAAATCTGCACGCTCGATACTCACTGCCTGGGCGGTTTGGTCTGCAGCGGCGATTGTGACCCAGACGTGGACGATGCCTGCGGCGCGCCGAATACCTGTGTCGAGTGCAAGAACGACGCCGGTTGCCCCGGCGCCTTCTGTATCGCCGGCGAGTGCGTTGAATGCGTCGATGACTCGGCCTGTACCGTGCCGGGTGCGACGCACTGTTTCGAAAACGCGTGTAGCGAGTGCGCCGAGGATGTCGACTGCGGTCCGGGCGCGCCGCGCTGCCTCGACGGCGTGTGCACCTGCGCCGGGTCAGCCCAGTGTGCTGCCGACGAGCGTTGTATGTACACCACCGACTCGATTCGACCGGGCAGCGTGCCGGGCTGCGTCTGCAAGGACAACTCGGCCTGCGCCGGGATCGGCCCGGAGATCTGCATCGTCGGCATCTGCATCGAGTGCGAGTTTGACGCCCATTGCGAGGCGCTGGTGGGACCGGGCAGCAAGTGCTTTGACGGCGGCACCCTCTTCTCCTATTGCGGCTGCTCGACCGACGCCGACTGCGACGATGGCTATTGTGTTGGCAGCGAGTGCGTTGAGTGCCGCAACGGGACGGACTGTGTCTCGGGGCAGTGCGAGGCCAACGCCTGCGTCGAGTGCACCGTCGACGCGCATTGTACCTCGAATCACTGCTTGGACAACCTGTGCGTCGAGTGTCTGGCCGACGCCGAATGTGGTGACGGCAAGTGCGTGGCCAACGCTTGCGTGCAGTGCCGAGAAGGCGCCGACTGTGTTGCGTTGCAGCTCGGCAGCGTCTGCGCCGAAGGTGAGTGCCAGTGCACCGCGGACAGCGAGTGTGCGGGCATCGTCGAGAACGGCGGCAGCGGGGTTTGCCTGCCATAGCTGCATCGCCTGCTCGAGCTTCGGATCACCCCTGATCAAGCTGGCCAGCGGCTCGATCGGCTGCTGCGGCGGGTTCTCTCTGACCACAGCTTGAGTCAGATCTTCCGACTCTGTCGCAAAGGAGCGGTCCGCCTCAATGGACGGCGCGTGGACGCGGACGTGGTGCTGCAGTTGAATGACCTGCTGCGGGTCCGTCTGCCGACCTCGAGCCCGTCGGACCGCCCGTTGCAGCGCGCGGCGAAGGAGCCGCGATTCCGTGGACCTTCGCCCGCCATCGTCTACGAGGACGAACACCTGTTGGTCCTCGACAAGCCGGCGGGGGTCGCGGTGCAGCCGGGGACCGGCCACGTCGACGATTCAATCTGCGACTGGCTGGCCGTGCGGCACGCGCCGGCCACGGCGGGCAGTTTCGTACCGGTGCCGGTGCATCGCCTCGATCGCTGGGCCTCCGGCGTGCTGCTCATCGCCAAGACGCGACGCGACGCGCGCGAGTTGAGCGCGGCGTTGCGCGAGGGGGCGCTCGCCAAGAGCTACCTGGTGCTCGCGACCGGGGTCGTGACCGAGGCCGAGGGGTGCATCGAGCTGCCGTTGTCCGGCAAGGACGCCGCGCCGGGCCACGCCGCCGATCCAGCGCTGACACGGTACCGCGTGCTCGGCCGGCACCCGGCGGCGACGCTGCTCGAGTGTCGGATCGAGCATGGCCGCAACCACCAGATCCGGCGCCACCTGGCGGCGATCGGCCACCCGGTGGCCGGCGACCGTCGGCACGGCGACGTCGAGGCCAACGCCGAGCTGCAGCGCCGCTTCGGGCTGCGCCGGCTGTTTTTGCACGCGGTCGAGCTGACCCTGCCCGGCGGGGGCGACGCACGCTCGGTCAGCGCGCCGTTGCCCGCGGAGCTCGAGCGGGTGCTCGCGGCGCTGCGGTTGCGCCGGTGAGCTCCCGCTCAGGGCTCGATGGTGACCAGCACGTTGAGGAGGATCTCTGGCAGGCCGATGCCGTCGAGCGGCACCTGGACGCGGGTCTGATCGGCCACGCGCGGCGGCACGCTCAGGCGCAGCTCGTGGTGGGTGATGGCGTCGCCGCACTGCGGGCACGCCGCGCCGGCGACGACGCCCCCGCCCCAGCAGGTGGGGCAGGGCTCGCGCACCGGCAGGTCGAGCGTGAACAGGCCGCCGCGCGCCGCCTCGTCGGGCGAGAGGATCAGCTCGACGTAGAGGTCCTTGCGCCGTGAGGCCTGCCGGCCGGTGACGAAGATTCCGGGGACGAAGCCGCCGACCAGCTCGTCGACCAGGTCGAAGAGCAGCGGCTCCGGCGCAGCGGCGGGCACGAGCCGCGCAGCGCGCGGCGCCGCCGGGGCCTGCCGTGGGGTGACGAGCGGCCGACCGACCTGGCGATCGTAGGCCTGGCGGCTGTGCGCGTCGCTCAGCGTCTCGTAGGCGCGCTGCAGCTCGTGGAAGCGTTCCGGCTCGATGCCGCCGGCGTCCGGGTGGTAGCGCTTGACCAGCGCGCGGTAGGCGCGCCGAATCGCCTCGAGATCGGCGTCACGCGAGACGCCGAGGACGACGTAGTAGTCGCGACCCATCGAGCGGCTCAGGTGATCTGTATCTTGCGCGGTTTGTGCTGCTCCATCTTCGGCAGGGTCAGCCGCAGCACGCCGTGCTCGAGCTTGGCCGAGATCCGCTCGGTGTCGATCTTCTCGCTCAGCGAGAAGCGGCGGGCGAAGCCGCCGATCTCGTACTCCTTGAACAGCGGTTGCCAACCCTCGGGCAGCGGGCCCACCGGGGCGCTCAAGGTCAAGACCCCTTCCTTGACGTCGATGTCGACCCCGTCCTTCGCGACGCCAGGCAGGTCGGCGAACAGGGTGATCGCCTCCTTGTCCTCGATGATGTCGACGTGCGGCTCATAGATGAGCCCCTCGCGGATCGGCTCGCCGGCGCCGCTCTCGACCGCCTTCTTCGCCGGTACGTCCAGGTCCTTGGTCTCGTGATGGCTCATGGTCTCCCTCCTCTCACTCGGCCTTGACCGCGATGCGGCGGCGCTTGGCCTGCTCGGCGTGCGGCAGGCGAACCTCGAGCACGCCGCTGTGGAACGACGCGGTGACCTTGCTGCTATCGACCTGCTCGGGCAGGGTCAACGAGCGACGGAAGCGACCGAACTCCCGCTCGCGGCGGTGGAACGAGGCGCCGTCCGGGACCTCCGGCGGGCGCCGCTCGCCGCGCAGGGTGAGCGTGTCGCCGGTGACCTCCAGATCGACCGCCTTCGGGTCGGTGCCGGGGATCTCGGCCCGGACGATGAACCCCTCGTCGTCTTTGTAGACGTTGATCGCCGGGTAGACGTCGGCCCGCGGCGTCGACCAGAGCGAGCCGCCCGGCCGCAAAGACGAGAGCAGCCGGTCCAATTCCTGTTGCATTCTCGCTGCTTGGGTGGCGAGCTCGTCGCCGCCGTGCCATCTGAATCGCGCCATGACGCCCTCCAGTTCAGTCCGTTGTGGTCAGATCATGGGGCCCTCGGGGCCGGTGTCAAGGCCCTTGCTCTGCCCCGCCGCTCGGGGTACCGGGGGCGGCGATGGTGACGCACAGACGCCGGCCGGCGCTTCGGGTGGTGCAGCTCGGCTCGGGCTCGTCCGGCAACGCGACCTTGGTGGTCGGGCGCGACGGGGCGATCCTGGTCGACGCGGGCTTCTCGGCCAGGGAGCTCGCGGCGCGGATCACCCGCGCCGGCGAGCCGCTCGAGGCGGTCCGCGCCATCCTGCTCAGCCACGCGCACCAGGACCACTGCCGCGGCGCCGCCGTCCTCGCCCGCCGGCTCTCGATCCCGATCTGGGGGACGCCGCCGACCCTCGCCGCGCTGCCGGACCGCCGCGGGCTCGAGGCGCTCACCCCCCTCGAGCCGGGGCGGGCGCTGCGCATCGCCGGCGTCGCGGTCGACGCGCTGGCGGTGCCGCACGACGCCCCCGGCACGGTCATCTTCCGCCTCGGGGAGCGGTTGGGGATCGCCACTGACCTCGGCGTCGCCGACGGGGAGGTCGCCGCCTTCCTGCGTGACCTCGACGGCCTGATCCTCGAGTTCAACCACGACGTCGACCTGCTGGCGCGTGGGCCGTACCCGCCCTGGCTCAAGACGCGCATCCTGTCGCCGCTCGGGCACCTCTCGAACGAGCAGGCCGCGGCGCTGCTGGTTGGCCGGGGCGTGCCCCGCGAGGCCCTGTGGCTCGCCCACCTGTCGCGCCAGAACAACGAGCCGCGCCTGGCGCGCCGCGCCGCCGAGCGGGCGGTCGGCGCCGGGGCGGTGACGCTGATGGTGACCCACCAGGATCGGATCAGCCCGCCGGTGATTCTCGGCGAGCGTTGACCCGACCTCGACCTCGGCGCTATGCCTACCCGACCACCAGGAGGTTCATCGTGAGAGACGTGCTGCGTACCCTCGAGCCCAAGGCCCTGTGGCGCTACTTCGACCTGGTCTCCGACATCCCGCGCTGCTCGGGCAGCGAGGAGCGGATCCAGGCGGCGCTGGAGAAGCTGGGCAAGGACAAGGGGCTCGAGACGCGCCGCGACGCGGTCGGGAACCTGGTCATGGTCATCCCGGCGACGCCCGGCTGCGAGAGCGCGCCGACCGTCGTGCTGCAGGGCCACGTCGACATGGTCTGCGAGAAGAACAGCGACTGCCCGCACGACTTCAACAGCGACCCGATCCAGATCGTCCGCGACGGCGAGTGGTTGACCGCCAAGGGCACGACGCTCGGCGGCGACAACGGCGTCGCGGTGGCCACGGCCTTGGCGATGACCGAGGATCCGCCGGTGGCGCACGGCAAGCTCGAGCTGTTGTTCACCGTCGACGAGGAGCGCGGCCTGACCGGGGCCGGGGGCATCGAGCCGCACATGGTCAGCGGGCGGCTGCTGTTGAACCTCGACTCCGAGGAGGAGGGCTTCGTCACCGTCGGCTGCGCCGGCGGCGGCGACACCCGGTTCGAGGTCACCGGTCGGCGCGAGCCGCTGCTCGCCGGCTGGGAGACGATGCACCTGGTGGTCAAAGGCCTGCGCGGCGGCCACTCCGGGATCGACATCCACGAGAACCGCGCCAACTCGCTGCGTTGCCTCGGCCGCTGGCTCGAGCGGGCGAAGGAGGCGGCCGGCGACCTGCGCATCACCAGCCTGCGCGGTGGCAGCAAGCGTAACGCGATCCCCCGCGAGGCGTTCGCGATCGTCGCGCTGCCGGCCGGCGGCCGCGCCCGGGCCGAGGAGGTGCGTGCCGTCCTCGCCGAGGAGCTGAAGACCGAGTTCGGCCCGACCGACCCCGACCTGACCCTGAAGCTCGAGGACGTCAGCGGTGCGAGCGCGAACCCGTTCACCTCGGCCGACTCGGCCAAGCTGCTCGCGTTGCTGCTCGCCACCCCGTCCGGCGTCATCGCGATGAGCCGCGACATCCAGGGCCTGGTCGAGACCTCGAACAACCTCGGGGTCGCCGAGACAAACGGCGACACGGTGGCGATGGTCAACTGCACCCGCTCGGCGATCGGCAGCGCCCGCGACGCGGCGATGCAGGGCCTGCGCATGCTCGGCGAGGCGGCCGGTGCGAAGGTCACCTTCGAGGGCGGCTATCCGGGGTGGAAGCCCAACCTCGAGTCGAAGCTGCTCGCCCGCTTCAAGGCCGTGCACCAGCGGGTGACCGGCAAGCCGCCGCAGGTCTTGGCGATCCACGCCGGCCTCGAGTGCGGCATCCTCGGCGAGCGCTTCCCGGGCATGGACATGATCTCCTTCGGCCCCGATCTGAAGGGGGTCCACGCGCCGGGCGAGAAGCTGCACATCAGCTCGACCAAGCGCTTCTACGACCTGCTCAAGGTCCTGCTCGCCGACATCGCCGGGGCCAAGGTGGCGGTCAAGTCGGCCAAGGGCGCGCAGAAGAAGGCCAAGAAGCCGGCGAAGAAGCCGGCGAAGAAGCCAGCCAAGAAGCCGGCCAAGCGCCGGCGCTGAACCGGGGCACCGCGCGTCGCATCCGCCAACGGGTGCGGACGCCGCGGCCGGTCCCCCGCCACTCAGAAGGGCGAGAAGCCGCCGCCGGCCCAGTAATCCTGGCGCAGCGCCTGGTGCTGACGGTCGAGCGCGTCGTAGTGCCCCTTCTCCCAGGCGGCCAGCTCGCGGAAGAAGGCAGCGACCTCGGGGAAGGCGGCCCGGTCGGCTTGGGCGGTGTAGAACTGGATCGCCGACAGCTCGAGCTGCATCCCGATCGACAACGCGCTCATCTCGAAGTGCGCCTGGCCGAGCCGCTCGCGCAGCTGCGGCGAGAAGATCGGCTGCGCGCCGGCGAGCGGCGTCGGTTGTCCGAGCTTGACCGTGGCGTCGGGCCGGCCGGTGTCGAGCAGCGCCCGATACTGGGCCTTCAGGAACCGGGCGTGCTGCAGCTCCTCGTCGGCGAGCCGGGCAAAGACGGCGCGACCCTGCGCGTCCGCGGTGCTCTGCGCCGCCATCAGGTAGAAGTGGTGGCCGTCGATCTCGGCGCGCAGCGCCTCGTCGACCCCTGCGGCCTGGGCTCGGATCGCGTCGTTCATCGCTCACTCTCCTGTGGCGTCGCAACTCTGTTTCGGCCGGCGGCCTTGGCGCGGTAGAGCGCCCGGTCGGCGGCCGCGAGCACGCCCTCGTCATCGTGGGCATCGCCGGGGAACTCGGCAACCCCGACGCTGATGGTGATCGGACCAGGCAGGGCCTGTCCCTCCGGGTCCCTCTCGGCCACTTCAACGGCGCGGCGCACGCGCTCGGCTTTGATCTCGGCCCCGGCGCGGTTGGTCTCCGGGAGGAGGAGGACGAACTCGTCACCGCCGTAACGGATCGGCACGTCGCTGGCCCGGTTGTTTCGTCCTGGCGCGGGTTGACCGGCGAAACGGATGATCTGCCCGATGGTGACCAGGACCCGGTCGCCGGCGAGGTGGCCGAAGCGGTCGTTGATCTGCTTGAAGCCGTCCACGTCGAGGAAGAGGAGGCCCAGGGGGCGCGTGTAGCGCCGGGCGCGCGCCACCTCGTCGATCATCCGCTCGTGCAGATAGCGGCGGTTGTACAGGCCGGTCAAGCTGTCGCGGTAGGTCCGCTCGCTGATGCGCGCGTAGCTGAGCGCCCGCGCCAGCGCGGTGGTCACCTGGCCGGCGAACTGGTTGAGCGTCTCTTCGCTGACGCTGGGGTCGGCGCGGCGGGGCGGGCCGAGCACGAGCAGGCCCGACTGGACGCCGCCGAGCGGCAGGGGGAAGAGCTGGCGCACCGGGCCGACGGTGGCGCCGATCGCCCGGCGCACCTCGGGCGATCCGGCCAGCGTCGCGGCCGA
>JBFYZW010000469.1:0-6129 GCA_041309305.1 Deltaproteobacteria bacterium
GTGAAGCTCGCCGCGCCGCTCGCGCGCCGCCGGACCTCGCCGGCCTGGTTGCCGGCCAGCAGCACCCCGTCGACGTAGGTCAACGCGTCGATCCGGCTGGCGCCGGCGTCGCCGACCTCGGCACTGGTGTTGGTCGCGAGGTTGACCTCGAAGACGCGCGTCGTCGCCGCACCGAAGGCGACCGCCAGGCGCGCGCCGCCGTCGTAGGCCGCGGCGCTCACCGGGTCGCCGACGCTGGCGACCAGCTCTCCGGTCGCGCCCGGGGCCGCGACGCGCCAGAACCGCCCGTCGCCGGCGACGGCGAGCACCGCGCCGTCGCGCCACCAGGCGGCGGTCAGGGCGGTCGCCGCGCTGTAGCTGGGAAGGAAGCTCACCGCGGCGTCGTCGCTCCACCAGACGACCCCGTCGACCCCGGCGACGACCAACTCGCCGTCGGCGTCCCAGGCGAGCGCACGCGCGCCGAGGCCGTCGAGGCCGGCGCGGCGGTGTCGCACCCCGGTCGGCTCGACGACGAACAGGCCGCGGCGGGAGACCACCTGCCAATCCGTGGTACCGCGCTCGGTGACGGCGAACGCCTCCGCGCCGGCGATCGTCGCCGCCGGCTGGCCGCCGAGCAGCAGGCCGCGGTCCTGCGACGCGACGGCCCAGGTCTCGCCGCGGCGGGCCAGGTCGCGCGGTCGGCGCACGGTGCCGGCGGCGGTGAACGGCGCGAAGGTCGCGCCGAAGTCGTCGCTGGCCCAGACGCCGCCGTCGTCGAGCAGCAGGTAGAGGGTAGGGGAGAGTAGGGCGAGGCGCGCGGCGCGCAGGTCGGTCAACACCGGCAGCGGCACCAGCGTCGCGGTGAAGCTGTCACCGCCGTCGAACGACCGGTAGACGCCGGTGTCGGTGACCACGACCACCCGCGTTCGGTCCTCTGGGTCGGTGAGCACCGCGTAGGCGAAGGCGTCGACCACCTCCTCCCCGGCGCGGGTGAAGGTCGCGCCGCCGTCGGTCGAACGATTGACGCCGCCGCCGGTGGTCGTCGCCCACAGGCCGAACGGCGTGCCGTCGCCGAGGCACAGGTCGGTGACCTCGCCGCCGTTGAGGCCGGCGAAGCCGCCGCCCGGCGACCAGGTCTCACCGCCGTCGGTCGACAACCACACCCCGGTCGGCTCGGTGTCGACGCGCTGCACCGCCGCGGCGATGGTCGTCGCGTCGACGACCACCAGGCGGGTCACCCGCCCGGCGGTGAGGCTGGCGACGTGCAGCCAGCTCAGCCCACCGTCGACCGAGCGGTAGAGCCGGCCGTCGGGCGTTCCGGCGAGCCAGGTGTCGCCGTCGATCTGCGCCTGGGCGCTGAGCGCGGCGTTGTCGAGCGGCAGGCGGACGAAGCTGGTCGTGCACGCCTCTGTGCCGCACGACTCGGGCGCGGCGGTGTCGCAGTCCTCGGCGGCGCCGGGGAAGGCGTCCGCGTCATCGTCGGCGCAGTCGGTGCCGCCGGCGGTTCGGGCGGCGAAGCCGTCGCCGTCGGCGTCGGTCGTGCCGCCGTCGCAGATCGCCGAGCCGTCGCAGTCGTCGTCGATCGCGCCGTTGCAGCGCTCGCGCGCTCCCGGGTGGATGGTCGGATCATCATCGTCGCAATCGGTGCCGCCGCTCGCCAGCGAGCCGTAGTCGTCGCCGTCGGCGTCGGTCGTGCCGCCGTCGCAGATCGCCGAGCCGTCGCAGTCGTCGTCGCGGCCGTTGCCGCACTGCTCGACCGCCCCGGGGTGGACCGTGCGCTCGCCGTCATCGCAGTCGGTGCCGCCGCTCTCCTGGGAGCCGTAGTCGTCGCCGTCGGCGTCGGTGGTGCCGCCGTCGCAGATCGCCGAGCCGTCGCAGTCGTCGTCGCGGCCGTCGCCGCAGCGCTCCTCGGCGCGCTGGTGCACCGTCGGATCCTCCGCGGCGCAGTCGAGCCCGTCGGCGACCCCGTCCCCGTCGCTGTCGACGTTGCAGCGCGGGTCGTCGCAGGTCAGGGTCAACTCGCACCCCTCGGGGAGGCAGCCACCCTCGACCTTGGCGGTGCAGGCGGCGGCGCAGAGCGGGACGATCAAGACGGCCAGGTGTCGCATGGGCCGGCCATACCTCGACTCACTTCAGGCCCGCAACCCCGGGTTGACACGCCGCGTGGGGAGTGGACGAATGGGCCGATGCAGCCGCTCGCGAAGCTCGCCGGCTACCTCACGTTCGTGCTCCTGGTCAGCGCCCTGCTCGCGCCGCCGCTCTACTGGCTCGGGCGGGCGGCGCTGGCCGACGGCTGGGCCCCGTTCCTCAAGGGGGTCAAGTTCAGCAGCTACTTCAACCGCGCGGTGTTGGTGGTGGTGCTGCTCTCGCTGGTGCCCTTCTTGCGCTGGCTGGGCTTCCGGCGCTGGAGCGACCTCGGGCTCAGGTCGAACCCGCGCCGCTGGAGCGATCTCGCCCTCGGCGTCGCCGCCGGCGCGATCGGCCTGTACCTGGTCGCCGCGGGGCTCCTGTTCGCTGATCAGGCCGAGCTCAAGACCATCCGCTGGCTCAAGCTCCTGCCCATCCTCGCCACCGCGGTGGTCGTGCCGATCATCGAGGAGATCCTCTTCCGGGGCGTGCTCTACGGCGCGCTGCGCCGGGCGATGGACTGGCGGCGCGCGCTGGTGGTCGTCTCTCTGATCTTCGCCGCCGCCCACTACCTCGGCCCGCCGCACGGGGCGCCGAAGCTCAAGCCGATCGAGTGGACCTCTGGCTTCGTCCACCTGCCACGCCTGGTCTGGCAGTACCGCGAGCCGCTCGAGGTGCTGCCCGGGCTGGTGACGCTCTTCTGCGTCGGGATGCTCCTCGCCTACACGGTGGAGAAGACCCGCTCGCTCTACCTGGCGATGGGGCTGCACGGCGGCTGGGTGTTCGCGCTGCGCTCGTACGAGCGCTTCAGCCGGCCGATCGCCGAGCCGACCTTCTGGGTGGGCGAGGATCCGACCACCGGCCTCGTGCCGGTGCTGCTGGTCCTCTGCAGCTGGGCGGGCTTCGTGCTCCTCTTGCGCCGCCGCGCCCGAAGCCCGGCGGCGGAGGCGCCGGCCGATGCGTGAGCGCGCGCTGGCGCTCGGCGCCTGCCTGACGATCGCCGCCGGCTGCCACCGGACCGACGCGGCCTCGGTCGCCTACGTCGCCGAGCTCGACGCCTGGCACGCCGAGCGGCGGGCGCGGCTCGCCGGCGAGGAGGGTTGGCTCTCGCTGGTCGGTTTGCATTGGCTGTCGGCCGGCGAGCAGGCGCTCGGGAGCGGCGCCGAGTGCGCCCTCCGGCTGCCCGAGGGGCGCGCCGCGGCCCGGGTCGGGACGCTCATCCGTGACGGAGAGGCGGTGTCGCTGCGCGTCGCGCCGGGCGTCGCGGTCACGGTCGACGGCCGGCCGGTCGAGCTGGCCGCGCTGCAGAGCGACCGGGACGGGGAACCGAGCCGCCTCGAGCACCGGCGGTTGGTGATGACCGTGATCGCCCGCGGCGATCGCCTGGCGCTGCGCGTCCGCGACCGGGACCGGCCGGCCGAGGTCGGGGTCCCAAAGCTGCCGCGCTTTCCGCCCGACCCCGCCTGGCGGATCGAGGCGCGCTGGGAGCCGCACGACCCACCCCGATCGCTGGTGATGCCGACCGCGATCGGCACCGTCGAAGAGGCGCCGAGCCCCGGGACGGCGGTCTTCGCCGCCGGCGGCCGCGAGCACCGCCTGACGCCCACCGCGGAGGGCGACGAGCTCTTCTTCGTCTTCGGCGACCAGACCAACGGCCGCTCCACCTACGGCGGCGGGCGCTTCCTCCTCGCGGCTGCGCCGCGCGCCGGCCGGGTGGTGCTCGACTTCAACCGCGCCTACAACCCGCCGTGCGTCTTCACCCCCTACGCCACCTGCCCGCTGCCACCGCGCCAGAATCGCCTCGATCTGGCGGTCGAGGCCGGGGAGCTTGTCCCGGGCGGGCATTGATCAGGGGCCGATCGACCAGGAACTTGGCCCCAGACGCCCTGTCCGTCGGTGCATTGGTGTGGGCCACTGCAGGCTCCCGGACCACATCTAACACACTGAAATAACTTGACAAAATGGGGGGGGGGATCCGGCACCCTAGAGGCTCCACCGCGGGAGCCGAAGGGGGGGACGCATGCGCGAGGTGTGCCTTCGCCCGAACGACCGCGTCGCCGCGTGCTCGACGATCGGCGCCGCCCTCGCCGCGGCGATGCTGCTCGCCGGCTGTGAGTCACCAACACCCGAGCTCGCGCCGTTGCGCGCCGCGACCACCTCGGCGCTCACCTGCGGCCTGCCGCTCGTCGCCCCACTCGGAGGCCGCCCCATCGACCCCTGCCGCGAGGGCGAGCTTCGCGCCGAGCTCCACCTCGAGCGTACCGCAGGGCCCCCGAACGAAGCGGCGCTCCCGTTCAGCGTCGCTGCCGCGGGTCCCGGCTGCGTCGTCGCCGCGGCCGCGGGCGACCGGCCGCCGAGCGCCGCCTGGGTCGAGCTCGACGGCGCGCCGGTCATCGGGCCCGAGCGCTTCGACCAGAACGTCACCCTCGTCGAGCAACCCGTGGACCTCGCCGCCGGTGAGCACCTCATCGCCGCCCGCCTCGCCTCGGCGCCCGGCGCATCATTGGAGATCTCGGTCCGCGCCGGCGGCACCGGCCGGCACGGCGTGGTCAGCGGCGAGCACCTCGAGCTGTTCAACCTCTTCGCCGAGCCCGCCCCTTTCTCGCCGGCGCTGGCCGCGCTCGAGCTCTCGGCCCAGGGCACGGTGCTGCGCTTCCCCGGGCTCCCCTCCGGCCGACATGCCTTCGCCGTCCGGTGGGCGTTCGAGCTCTTCGCCCTCGACTCCTGCCGGGTGGCCCGGACGCTGTCGGGCGAGGGCGACGTCGGCCCGAGCGCCGCCTTCTCGCCCGCCGCGAGCTGGGACGGCACGGATGACGCGGGCGCGCCGACGCCGGACGGCCTCTACGCCGTTCGGCTCGTCGCCTCGCTCGTGAAGCTCACCCCCGGCGGCGAAGAGCTGCTCGAGACCGTCGCGACGGCGCTGCAGCCGCTGCTCCTCGACGCCGCGCCGCCGACCGTGAGCATCCTCGCGCCGGAGGAGGGCGCCTTGCTCCCGACCCCGGAGCTGGACGTCCTCGTCACCTGGAGCGACCCGTCCGCCCCGGACGGCTCGGCGTCGGGCCTACGCCTCGAGTCGGCCGAGCTCCGGCTCGACGGCGCCGGCGTCGCGAGCCTGCTCGAGCTCGACCTCGCGGGCGCCCGAGGCGCCCTCGACCTCGCGACGCTCCCCGACGGCGCGCACGAGCTTCGCGCCCGCATCGCCGACCAGGCCGGCAACGAGGGCAGTGCCACGGCCGGCTTTCTCGTCGATACGACCCCGCCGGTCATCGAGGTCGACGCGCCTCTGCCCGGCACCGTCCGGCGCGAGCCGTGGGTGCTGGTCACCGGCCGGATCGTGGACCTGACGGCGATCTCCCTCCGGCTGAACGAGGCGCCGGTCCCGGTGGACCCAGGCGGGCTGTTCGCCTGGGAGGTGCCGTTGGTCGAGGGGGTCAACCGGCTCGCGCTGCGCGCCCGCGACGCGCTCGGCCACGAGAGCGTCGCCGAGGTGGTCGTGGGCTTCTCCGCCGCGCCGCAGGGGGCGCTCATCGGCGCCGAGGGCGGCACGCTCGAGGTCACCGATCCGGACAGCCCGTTCTTTGGCGTCTATCTCGAGGTGCCGCCCGGGTCGGTCGACGGGCCGGCGCTGTTCACCATCGCCCTCGACACGAGCGGTGTGCGCTGCGGCGGCGCCGGCGTCTCGGCGCCGCTGCGCTTCGAGAGCTCCGACCCGTTCGCCGCGCCGGTGACCGTGGGGCTGCGCTACGACCAGGCGGCGGTCGAGCTGCTCGGGGCGCCCGAGACCCAGGTGCGCCTCTACGTGCGCGAGGTCGACACCGGCGAGTGCACGCTGGTCTGGGATTCGGTCGTGAGCCCGGGCGCGAGCACGGTCTCGTCGCAGGTCTCCGGCTTCTCGGTCTTGCAGGCGGTCATCGACGAGCAAGGGAGCGACCTCGAGGTCTCGGGTGTCGCGGCGGCGACCGGCTACGGCCCCGGGTGCACCGGGGACCCGGTCGCGCGGCCGCCGGGCTCGCAGCCGGGCGG
>JBFYZW010000470.1:0-7105 GCA_041309305.1 Deltaproteobacteria bacterium
GAAGGCGGGCGGCTGGTGGTTCGCCGAGCGGCGTTGGCGGGCTCGCTTCACCGTCGCGCTGGCGGTGGGGGACGGCGCGCCGCCGCCGGTGCGCTGGTGCGCCTGGGCGGCTCAGCTCGACTGCAGCGTGTAGGTCTTGCCGTACTGCACGATCGTCGACTTGTACTTCTTCTCCCGCAGTTTCTCCTGCAGCGCGCTCTGCGCGTCCGGCTCGCCGTGGACCAGGAAGACCCCCTTGAGTCGGTTGAAGTTCTGCCGCCCGAGCGTGGCCAGGATGTCGTTGTAGTCGGCGTGGGCGCTGAAGGTGTTGAGCTTCACCACCTCGGCGCGCAGCGGGTAGACCTCGTTGAAGATCTTCACCTCCGGCTCGCGCTCGAGGATGCGCCGGCCGAGCGTGTTCTGGGCCATGAAGCCGACGATCAACACCAGCGTGTTGGGGTTGGTGATCGTGTTGGCCAGGTGGTGCAACACCCGCCCGGCCTCGCACATCCCCGAGGAGGCGATGATGATCATCGGCTCCTGGCGCTGGTTGAGCGCCTTGCTCTCCTGGACGCTGACGACGTAGCGCAGCTGATCGAAGTTGAACGGGTTCTTCAGGTTGTCGAGGAAGGTCTCGGTCGTCTCGCGGTCGTAGCACTCCTGGTGGACGCGGAAGATCGCCGTGGCGTTGGTCGCCATCGGGCTGTCGACGAAGACCGGCACCTTGGGGATGCGGTTCTGTTCGTACAGCTCGTGCAGGAAGTAGATGATCTCCTGCGTCCGCTCGACCGCGAAGGCCGGGATGATGATCTTGCCGCCCCGCTTCACCGCGCGGGTGATCGCCGCGGCCAGGTCGTCCTTGGCCGAGTCGATCGGTTTGTGCGCGCGGTTGCCGTAGGTGCTCTCGACCACCAGGTAATCGACGTCCGGTAGCGGTGCCGGATCGCGCAGGATCGGCAGGCGCGGCCGGCCGAGGTCGCCGGTGAAGGCGACCCGCATCGCCTGGCCGTTGTGCGTCACGTCGAGCAGGACCATCGCCGAGCCGAGGATGTGGCCGGCGTCGAGGAAGGTCGCCTTGATCCCGTCGGCGACCGGGAACGGCCGGCCGTAGGAGATGGTGACGAACTGGTCGAGCGCGCGGGTCACGTCGTCGGTGCCGTACAGCGGCTGCTTGTCGAAGCGCTCCCCCTTGCGCTTGGCGCGCTTGGCGAGGAACTCCAGGTCCTTGGCCTGGATGTGCGCCGAATCGTTCATCACCAGCGCCGCGAGGTCGCGGGTGGCCGGGGTGGCGTAGATGTTGCCCTGGTAACCGTTCTTGGGCAGAAGCGGCACCAACCCGCAGTGGTCGTAGTGCGCGTGGGTGAGGAGCACCGCCGACACCTCGCCGGCGGCGAACGGCCAGCGGCGGTTCTTCGCGTCGGTCTCTTCGCGCCGGCCCTGGAACGCGCCGCAGTCGACCATCACCGTCCGGTCCTTGAGGCGCAGGAAGTGCTTGGAGCCGGTCACCTCTTCGGCGGCGCCGTGGGAATAGAGCTCGATCTGCATGGGTTGCCTTTCTGCTCGGAGGTGCCATCCTACGGAAAACCAAGGGCCATGCAAGGCTGGACCTTGACCGGCGGGCCGATTGTCTCTAGTCGTAGGCGTTGTCCGCGACCGGCCCCCGAGCGGGTCGGATCGTGCAGAGGGTTGGAAGAGCTCAAACCTAGAGCCCGGGGTGGCCGGGTCATTCACGAAGCGTGCGCCAGGGGCGTCGGGGCGGCGAGGTCGTTCGCGCCGGCGCGTCGAGCGCACGGCTCTCAGAAAGGTAGAACGGTCGTGTTCAAGTCGCTGATTTCGGTAGCCGCAGGCTTGGCCCTCACCGTGTCGCTGGCCGGGTGTGTCACCCGCGGCGACATCGAGGAGATCAAAGAGAACCAGAAGAAGATCCTCGACAAGCTCGAGCGCGGCGGTCCGGCGGCGCGGCCGACCCCGCCGGCGCGCCCGCAGGGGCCGGACCCGGCCAAGACCTACGCCTTCCCGGCCGGTGACTCGCCGGCGAAGGGCCCGGCCGACGCCTGGGTGACGATCATCGAGGGCTCCGAGTTCCAGTGCCCGTTCTGCTCGAAGGTCAACCCGACGATCGCGCAGCTGCTCGACAAGTACAAGGGCGACATCCGCGTCGTCTTCAAGCACAACCCGCTCGGCTTCCACCCGAACGCGATGCCGGCGGCGCTGGCCAGCGAGTGCGCGCACGAGCAGGGCAAGTTCTGGCAGATGCACGACCTGATGTTCGCCAACCAGCGCGAGCTGAGCGACGCCAAGTACGAGGAGTGGGCTGGGCAGATCGGCCTGAGCATGGGCCGGTTCAAGGAGTGCTACCAGTCGAAGCGGCACGAGGCGCGCATCCAGGCCGACCAGCGGACCCTGATGCAGCTCGGCGCCCGCGGCACGCCGGCCTTCTTCATCAACGGCCGGTTCCTGAGCGGCGCCCAGCCGGTCGAGGCGTTCAGCGCCTTGATCGACGAGGAGCTGAAGAAGGCCAAGGCCTCGGGCATCCCGCGCGCGCAGTACTACGACAAGGCCGTCGTTCAGGCGGGGCAGAAGAGCATCTGAGCTATGGTCGTCGCCCCCCGATCCCGGGTATGAGAGGGGGGCGACGAGGGAGACCATGGCCGACGGAAAACAGCTGTTCGAGCAGCTCGCCCTGCCCAAGAGCGACTGCGACGCGATGCTGCGCGTCGCGGTCGAGAGCTACGGCGCCGGCAACCTGCAACAGGCGGAGACCATCCTCGTCGGGCTGATCGCGCTCGACGAGCGCGACGCGCGCCCGGTGAAGCTGCTCGGCTCGGTGCTGCTGTTGCAGGAGCGGCACCGCGAGGCGGAGCAGGCCTACGAGCTGGCCTTCGCGCTCGAGCAGGACGATCCGTACACGCTGGTCGCGCTGGCCGAGATCAAGCTGAAGGCGCTCAAGCTCGACGAGGCGATCCCGCTGTTCGAGCGGCTCTTCGCGATGGATCCGGGCGGCAAGCACCCGGCCGCCAACCGCGGCCGGCAGCTGGTGCGCGCCTTCCACGACAAGCTATCCCAGGGGCGTTGAGCGGGCGGAGAGAGTCGGGCGCCGTCGATGCTGCAGTTCGAGACCGCCGGGGTCGAGGTCGCCTGGTGGCTGCCGCCGCTGGTCGCGCTGGTCGTCTCCACCTTCACGTCGATGGGCGGGGTCTCGGGCGCCTTTCTGCTCCTGCCCTTCCAGGTCAGCGTGCTCGGCTACGTCAGCCCGTCGGTCAGCGCGACCAACCAGCTCTACAACATCGTCGCCATCCCGGCCGGCGTCTATCGCTACGTGCGCGAGGGGCGGATGGTTTGGCCGCTGGCGCTGGCGGTGGTCTTCGGCACGCTCCCGGGCGTGTTCGTTGGCGCCTGGGTGCGCATCGAGTGGCTGCCCGACCCGACCCACTTCAAGCTCTTCGCCGCGGTGGTGCTCCTCTACATCGCCGGCCGGATGGGGCTCGACCTCGTCCGCGCGGCCGCCGGTGGGCAGGCCGAGGTGGCCGAGCAACGGTTTCAGCAGCTGGTCGCCGATCACCGCCGCCGCTCCGAGCACCTCGAGCAGCGCGGGCTCGCCGAGCAGGCGCGCACCCGGGTGCTGCGCCTCTCCTGGCGCCGCATCGAGTACGCCTTCTACGGCGAGGTCTTTCGCGTCTCGACGATCGCGGTGACCGGCTTGAGCCTGGCGGTCGGGCTCGTCGGTGGCATCTACGGCATCGGCGGTGGCGCGATCATCGCGCCGTTCTTCATCTCCATCCTGCGGCTGCCGGTCTACACCGTCGCCGGCGCGGCCTTGCTCGGCACGCTTGTCACCTCGGTCGCCGGGGTCGCCTTCTACTCACTGTTGGCCCGGAGCTACCCCGGGCAGTCGGTGGCGCCCGACTGGGGCCTGGGGCTGCTCTTCGGCCTCGGCGGCATGGTCGGCATGTACCTCGGCGCCCGGCTGCAAAAGCGGGTGCCGGCGCGGCTCATCAAGTGGATGCTCGCCGGCGTGCTGCTCTTCACCGCCGGCAAGTACGTTTGGGAGTTCGTCGCGGCGCGCTGAGCGCGGCACGGCGCTCGGCGCCGGGCGCGGGTCAGCGCCGCTCTGGGGCGCGGCGGCGGAAGCCCAGCTCGTTGGCGGTGGCCGCGAGCAGCGGGAGGAGGGTCATGGGCAACAGCACCCACAGGGTGAGCCAGGTGAAGCCCTCGAGCGCGCGGTGGTCGCTGGCGCGCAGGAGCAAGAAGGAGAGGTAGAGCACGAGGTAGCCGAGCAGCAGCGCGCCCTCGCGGCGCGACACGGTCAGGTCGGTGAGGAAGATCGGCAGGCAGAGGAGGGTGGCCGCGAGCATCACCGGCATGTCGAAGGCGAGCACCGGCGAGGCCACCGGCAGGCCGCCGGGGACGAGCCCGGCGCTGAGCCCGAGCACGCCGAGAGTGTTGAACAGGTTGCTGCCGATGACGTTGCCGACCGCCAGGTCCCGCTCGCCGCGCACCGCGGCCATCACCGACGTGGCGATCTCCGGCAGCGAGGTGCCGATGGCGACCACCGTCAGGCCGATGACCAGCTCCGAGAGGCCGAGCCAGCGGGCCATCGTCGCGGCGGAGTCGACCAGCCAGCGCGAGCCGAGGACGAGCAGGCCCAGGCTGAGCAGCGTCAGCGCGCCGTCGAACAGCAGCCGGCGACCGCCGCTGGGGCGCGGCAGGCCGGCGTCCTCTCCGCCCGCAGCCGGCATCACGGCGGCGAGCGCCTCGCGCTTGGCTTGCCGGTAGCTGAACGCGAGGTGGCCGACGAGCAGGCTGAAAAGGAGCAGCGCCTCGAGTCGTCCGATGCTGCCGTCGAGCGCGAGCGCGAAGCAGAGGAGCGAGACGACGACCAAAAAAGGCAGATCGAAGCGCAGAAGCTGACGCGAGACGGCCAGCGGCACGATCAGCGCCGCGAGGCCGAGGATGAGCAGCAGGTTGGCGATGTTGCTGCCGACGACGTTGCCGACCGCGAGGTCCGGCGCGCCGCTCTGCGCCGCGATGACCGAGACGACCGCCTCGGGGGCGCTGGTGCCCATCGCGACCACCGTCAGGCCGATGAACAGCTTCGAGACGCCCAAGCCCAGGGCGAGGCGGGTGGAGCTGCGGACCAGCAGCTCGCCGCCTGCAGCGAGCAGCACGAGACCGACCAGGAAGGTGAGCAGCGTCAGGGTCATCGCCTCGGTATTGACGGCCGCGCCAGGCGTGGATAGTGGCACTCGTCAGAAGGCCGGTCAACGTTGCCAGGAGCCGCTGCGATGGAGAAGACCACCCGCTTCAACCTGACCTACGCGATCGTCGCGGTCATCGGCGTCTTTCTGCTCCACGACCTGTGGGCCAGCTACCAGGCGGTCACGCCGCTGGCCTACAGCGAGTTCCAGAAGCTGGTCGAGGCGGGCGCGGTCAAGGAGATCGTCATCACCCAGGGCGAGATCCGCGGCGAGCTGAAGAACCCCGAGGCGCCGAACAAGCGCTTCTTCCGCACCACCCGGGTCGAGAGCGCCCTCGCCGAGCAACTCAAGCAGCACGACGTCAAGTTCTCCGGCCAGGTGGAGAGCCGCGTGCTCGCCACCGTGCTCTCCTGGGTCCTGCCGATCCTGCTCTTCTTCGCCGTCTGGCTGTTCTTGATGCGCCGCGTCTCCGGGCAGCTCGGCGCCGGCGGGGGGTTGATGTCGATCGGCAAGAGCAAGGCCAAGGTCTACGTCGAGACCGACACCAAGACCAGCTTCGCCGACGTCGCCGGGGTCGAGGAGGCCAAGGCCGAGCTGCGCGAGACCGTCGAGTTCTTGAAGAACCCGGAGCAGTACGGTCGGCTCGGCGCGCGGATGCCCAAGGGGATCCTGCTGGTCGGCCCGCCGGGGACCGGCAAGACGCTCTTGGCCCGCGCGGTCGCCGGCGAGGCCGGCGTGCCGCTCTTCTCCATCTCCGGCTCCGACTTGGTCGAGATGTTCGTCGGCGTCGGCGCGGCGCGGGTGCGCGATCTGTTCGCGCAGGCCCGCCAGAAGGCGCCGGCGATCTTATTCATCGACGAGCTCGACGCGCTCGGCCGGGCGCGCGGCTCGAGCCCGTACGGCGGTGGGCACGACGAGAAGGAGCAGACCCTCAACCAGCTGCTGGTCGAGATGGACGGCTTCGATCCGACCAGCGGCATCGTGCTGCTCGCGGCGACCAACCGGCCGGAGGTGCTCGACCCGGCGCTGCTGCGCGCCGGGCGGTTCGACCGCCAGGTGCTGGTCGATCGGCCGGACAAGCGCGGCCGGATCGAGGTCCTGCGCGTGCACGTTAAGAAGGTCAAGCTGGAGCCCGACGTCGATCTCGAGCAGGTCGCGGCGCTGACCCCGGGCTTCACCGGCGCGGATCTGGCCAACCTGGTCAACGAGGCGGCGCTGGCGGCCACCCGGCGCGGCGCCGAGAGCATCGCGCTGACCGACTTCAACGCCGGGGTCGAGCGGATCATCGCCGGCCTCGAGCGGCGCAACCGCCTGCTCAACCCGCGCGAGCGGGAGATCGTCGCCTTCCACGAGATGGGTCACGCGATCCTCGCCGCGTCGCTTGCCGGCTCCGACCCGGTGCACAAGGTGTCGATCATCCCGCGCGGCATCGGCGCGCTCGGCTACACCATCCAGCGGCCGACCGAGGACCGCTACCTGATGACCCGGGCCGAGCTCGAGAACCGGATGGCGGTGCTGATGGGCGGCCGGGCGGCCGAGTTCGTCGTCTTCGGCCACTACTCGACCGGCGCGGCCGACGATCTGGCGAAGATCGCCGACATCGCGCGCAGCATCGTCACGCGCTACGCGATGGAGCCGAGCCTCGGGCACGTGGCCTTCGAGAGCGACAAACCGGGCTTCCTCGGTCCGGGCGGCGAGCCGATGCGCCCGCGCCTCTACGGCGACGACACGGCGCGCGAGATCGACTGCGCGGTGCGCAAGAACGTGCTCACCGCCTTCGAGCGGGCCACCGCGGTCCTGACCGACAACCGCGCCCTGCTCGACGAGAGCGCCCGGCTGCTGCTCGAGAAGGAGACGCTCGACACCCCCGACCTCGAGCGCCTGTTCGCGGGCGTCCGGCCGGCGCCGGCCACCTTCGCGGCGGCCGC
>JBFYZW010000471.1:0-3605 GCA_041309305.1 Deltaproteobacteria bacterium
GCGCGCACCGCCAGCGCGCCGGCGCGCGTCTGGTGCGCGAGGGCCGCGAGGTCGGGGCGGGCGGCGAGGGCCTGGCCGAGGAGCTGCTCCAGCGTCAGCTCCTCGCCGGCCACCTCGGGGAAGCTCTCGTCGGCGACCTGGAAGTCGGTGTCCCCCTCGCGGCCCATCGCCTGGTTCAGCCGGACCTTGGCGGTGGCGTAGCCGTTCTCGGTCTGGATCAGGCGGACCTCGGCGTTGGCCCGATCGGTGCGCGCCTGGGCGAGATCGATCGGCGGGCGGGTGCCGATCTCGACGAACGAGCGGATCTGCTCCAGGTGCCGCTCCTGGTTGGCGAGCGTCTCGCGGGCGACGCGCACCAGCGCCTTGCTCGCCCGCGCCTCGAAGTAGGCGGCCCGCGCGGCGAGCACGACCGCCTGGCGGGTCATCTCGGCGTTGTGCTCCTCGGCCGCGGCGCCGGCCTTGGCCGATCGCCAGCTGCCCCAGCTCTGCCCGAAGTCCCAGACCATCCACGAGAGCGACAGCCCGAGGTTGAAGTAGTCGTAGCTGTCGAACGAGCTCGCGCCGCCGGTGCGGTTGATCGACGAGGGGACCGCTCCCGGCCGGGCGGTGAAGTTGGCGGTGGAGCGCTGGTAGGCGGCGTTGCCGTGCAGCTGCGGCAGCAGCGGGGCGCGGGAGAGATCGGCGCGCGCCTCGGCGGCGGCGGTGGCGGCGCCGGCCTGGCGCAGGCGCGGGTGGTGAGCGAGCGCGGCTTCGACCGCCTGGTCGAGGGTCAGGGTGGGGTGCTCGGCGGCGGCCTGGGCGACGAGGAGGGCGACGACCGGCAGGTGGAGCATCATTCGTACCTCAAGGCTTCGATTGGATCGAGGCGGGAGGCCTTGCGCGCCGGGTAGATGCCGAAGACGACGCCGACCAACGCGCTGAAGACCACCGAGACGAGCAGGATGTCGGCGCGGATGAGCAGGGGCCAGCGGAAGGCCGCCGCCAGCTGCTGGGCGGCGACCAGGCCGAGCAGGACGCCGAGCAGGCCGCCGGCGAGCGACAGGGTGAGCGCCTCGGCGAGGAACTGGGCGAGGATGTCGCGCGGCCGGGCGCCGACCGCCATGCGCAGGCCGATCTCGCGCGTACGCTCGGTGACGCTGACCAGCATGATGTTCATGATGCCGATGCCGCCGACCAGCAGCGAGACCGCGGCGATCGCGGCGAGCAGCGTGGTCAACGTGCGCGTCCCCTGTTGCTGGGCGCTGGCGAACTCCGAGAGGTTGCGGATCGAGAAGTCGTCCTCGTCCTCGGGGCCGAGGCGGTGGCGGTCGCGCAGGATGGCGCGGATCTGCATCTCGGCCGGCAACGCGTCGGCGGCCGAGGTGGCGCTGACCATCACCACGCCCGGGATGAACTTCTGCAACCCGCCCTGGATCTTCGCCTGGTAGGTGGTCTGGGGCACGATGATCACGTCGTCGTTGTCGCGCCCGTGGTGGCTCTGCCCCTTCGACTCGAGCACGCCGATGACCTGGAACGGGATGTTGTTGATGCGGATGCTCTGGTCGACCGGATCGGCGGCGCCGAACAGGCGCTCGGCGACCGTGCGGCCGAGGACGGCGACCTTGGTCGCGCCGTCGACGTCGGAGGCGGTGAACAGGCGCCCGCTGGTGCCCCGCCAGTTGCGGATGGTGAAGAACTCCGGGGAGGTGCCGGTCACCGACGTGCCCCAGTTCTGCTCCTCGCTCTGCACCTGGGCCGAGCTCTGCATCACCACCGCCGCGGCGCGTACGGCGCGGGCCTCGTCGCGGATCGCCTCGAGGTCGCCCCAGGTGAGCGACGGCATCGAGCCTGCGCCGCCGAAGACGCCGCCGCGCGCGGTCGAGCCGGAGCGGACCATCAGCAGGTTGGCGCCCATCGAGGTGAAGGCCTCCTCGACCTCGCGCTTGGCCCCCTCGCCGAGCGAGACCATCGCGATCACCGCGGCGACGCCGATGACCACGCCGAGCGTGGTGAGCGCCGAGCGCAGCTTATTGCGCCGCAGCGCGCGCAGCGCGACCAGCAGGGTCTGCCACCAGTTCATCGGGGAGGCTCCTCGGCCGCGCGGCGGGGGCGGCGCTCGTCGGTCTGGATCTGGCCGTCCTTCATCACCACCACCCGCCCGGCGAACGCGGCGATCTCGGGCTCATGCGTGACCAGCACGATGGTCATCCCGGCCCGGCTCAGGGCGCGCAACAGGTCCATGATCTCCAGGCTGGTCGTCGAGTCGAGGTTGCCGGTCGGCTCGTCGGCGAGGATCAGCTCCGGCCGGCTGACCAGCGCCCGGGCGATCGCGACCCGCTGTTGCTGGCCACCGGACATCTGGTTCGGGTGATGCAGCGCCCGCTCGGCCAGGCCGACCTGCGCCAGCGCCGCGCCGGCGCGGGCCGCGCGCTCGCGCGCCGGGGTTCCGGCGTAGAGCAGGGGGAGCTCGACGTTCTCGAGCGCGCTGGTGCGGCTGAGCAGGTTGAAGCTCTGGAAGACGAAGCCGATCTCACGGTTGCGCACCGCCGCGAGCGCGTCGACGCCGAGGGTCGAGACGTCCCGGCCGGCGAGGGCGTAGCGCCCGCGCGTCGGCCGGTCGAGGCAGCCGACGATGTTCATCAGCGTCGACTTGCCCGAGCCGGAGGCGCCCATCACCGCGACGAACTCCCCGCGCGCGACGGTCAACGACACGCCGCGCAGCGCCGGCACCTCCACGTCCCCCATCTGGTAGGTCTTGACCACCGCCTCGAGGTCCAGCAGGGGCGCGGCGACCGGCGGCGTCATCGTCATCGCCGCCCGAACGGCAGGCTGCCCGGCGGGCCGACCCGCGAGCCCATCGCGTCGGTGATCAGGACCGCGCCGGCCGCCAGATCGCCGCCGGTCACCTCGGTCAGCGACCCGTCGCTGATGCCGGTGGTGATGCGCACCGGCCGGGGCGCGTCACCGTCGAGCAGCCAGACGGTGCGCCAGGCGCGCGCGCCGTCGGCGTCGTTGCCGTCCCGGGCCGGGTCGCCGGTCGCGTTCGCGCCCTTGCCCTTGCCCTTGCCTTTGCCGCGCCCTGGACCGTCGTTGTCCGGGGCGGAGGCGAGAAAGCCGGCCGGAGGGCGGAAGCGCAGCGCGGCGTTCGGCACGCGCAGCGCCTCCGGTTGCTCGGCGTGGACGAAGGTGACCGTGGCGGTCATGCCGGGCCGCAGCTCGAGCTCAGGGTTCGGCACGTCGATCACCGCGTCGTAGGTGACGACGTTCTGCACCGTCTGCGGCGCGTTGCGGATCTGGCGCACCGTGCCGGTGAAACGCTTGCCGGGAAAGGCGTCGACCGAGAAGCTGGCCGGCATCCCGGCGCGCAGCCGGCCGATGTCGGCCTCGGCGACGCTGGTGTTGACCTGCATCTTGCGCAGGTCCTCGGCGATGGCGAACAAGGTCGGCGCCTGCAGCGAGGCGGCGACCGTCTGGCCGACGTCGACGTTGCGCGAGATGACGATACCGTCGATCGGCGAGACGATGGTGGTGTAGGTGAGGTTGACCTCCGCCTGGCGCAGCGCCGCGACCGCCTGGGCGACCCGGCCCTTGGCCGCCTCGACCTGCGCGGCGGCGGCGGCGGCCGC
>JBFYZW010000472.1:0-10134 GCA_041309305.1 Deltaproteobacteria bacterium
AGCGACGGCGCGGCGCGTGGGGCGAGCGCGCCGAGCGCCACGCCGCTGACGAAGCCGCCGACGTGTGCGGCGATGTTGGCGCGCACGCTGAAGGCGGTGAACGCGAGCAGCATCACCGCACCGCCTAGGCTGCGCAGCAGGCCCCGACGGCGCAGCTCCGCGAACGCCCGGTGGCGAGCGGCGTGCCCGGCGGCGCCGCCGAGCAACCCGAACAGCCCACCGGAGGCGCCGACCGTCCAGCCGGCGTCCGAGAAGAAGAGCGAGGCGGCGAAGCCGGCCACCGCGGTGACCAGCCAGAGCAGGAGCGCGACGCCGGCGCCGAGGCGCTCCCCGGCCGCCCAGGCGAGGACGAGGAAGAAGCCGGCGTTGCCGAGCGCGTGCGCCCAGTCGGCGTGCAGGCTCGCGGCGGTGACCACCCGCCACCACTCGCCGTCCCAGAAGCGCACCGCGATCAACGCGCCGGCCTGATGCCAGACGCTCGGCGCGTCCCCGACCCAGCCGTGCGCCGCCAGCACCGCGAGCGCCAGGCAGACCCCGAGCGCGAAGCCGGGCTGGAGCCACAACGGCGCCGTCGGCGGCGCCGGGTGCTCGTCGCGCCGACGGGCCAGCTCCTCGGCCAGAAGCTCCGAGAGCAGCGCCGAAGCCTGCTCCGCCGCGCTGGCCGGCACATCGAGGACCGCCGGCGCGGCGCGCTGATCGCGCCGCCAGTCCCACGCGATGCCCTCGGCCGAGAGCGCCGCCTCGCAGTGGGCCATCCACCAGGAGTCACGGGTCGAGAGGATCTCCACGCTCGTCCTTCGCCAGGGTGTTCGCCGGCCCTGGAATTGCCGGCGCAGAATGTCTATATCATGCGCCGAGGAGTCGCCCGTGTCGACCCAACCGAGCAAGGACCTCGCCACCTTCCCGAACCCCGAGCCGGGCCGTGACTACGAGATCCGCTTCACGACCAGCGAGTTCACCTGCCTGTGCCCGATGACCGGTCAGCCGGACTTCGCGACCTTGACGATCACCTACGTGCCCGATCGGAGCTGCGTCGAGCTGAAGAGCCTCAAGCTCTACCTCTGGTCCTTCCGCGACGAGGGTCACTTCCACGAGGCGGTGACCAACCGCATCCTCGGCGACCTGGTCGCCTGCCTCGCCCCACGGCGGATGACCGTCGAGGGGGCGTTCAACATCCGCGGCGGGATCAGCACGACCGTGATCGCTCGGCATCCCTGAGCGGCAAAGGACGACAGCCATGCGACGCGAGCGCTCCGCGCGCCTCTTCGAACGAGCCTCCCGCGTGCTCCCCGGCGGCGTCGACTCGCCGGTGCGCGCCTTCAAAGCGGTCGGCGGCAACCCGGTGTTCGTCGCCCGCGGCGACGGGCCGTTCATCTACGACGCCGACAACAACCGTTACATCGACTACGTCTGCTCCTGGGGTCCGTTGATCCTCGGCCACGCGCCGCCCGAGGTCAGCGAGGCGATCGCCCGCGCCGTGCGCGACGGCACCAGCTTCGGCTGGTCGACGGCGCGCGAGGTCGAGCTCGCCGAGTTGGTCACCGCGCTCGTCCCGTCGGTCGAGATGCTCCGCTTCGTCAACTCCGGCACCGAGGCGACGATGAGCGCGCTGCGCGCCGCGCGCGGCTTCACCGGGCGGGACAAGCTGATCAAGTTCGCCGGCTGCTACCACGGCCACGCCGACGCCTTCCTCGCCGACGCCGGCTCGGGGGTCGCGACCCTCGGCATCCCCGGCAGCGCCGGGGTGCCCGAGGGCGCGGTGCGCGACTCGCTGACCGTGCCGTACAACGACCTCGACGCGGTCGCCGCGACGCTGGCCCAGGTCGGCGACCAGGTCGCGGCGATCATCGTCGAGCCGGTGGCCTGCAACATGGGGTTGGTCCCACCCCGGCCGGGTTTCTTGGCCGGCCTGCGCGAGCTGTGCGACCGGCACGGCGCGCTGCTCATCTTCGACGAGGTGATCACCGGCTTCCGCCTCGCCCCGGGCGGCGCGCAGGGCCTGTTCGGCGTGCGTCCCGACTTGACCACCTTCGGGAAGATCATCGGCGGCGGCCTGCCGGTCGGCGCCTACGGCGGCCGGCGCGAGGTGATGGCCAAGATCGCGCCGCTCGGCCCGGTCTACCAAGCAGGCACGCTGTCGGGGAACCCGCTGGCGATGGCCGCCGGGCTGGCGATGCTCGAGACCATCCGCCGCCCCGACTTCCACCGTCAGCTCGACCAGACCGCCGCGACGCTCGAGCGCGGGCTCGCCGCCGTCCTCGACCACCACGGCCGGATCGCCCGCGTCGATCGCGTCGGTTCGATCGTCTACCTCTGGTTCAAGGCCGGGCAGGACGGGCCGGCGCGCGACTACGCGGAGATCAAGACCGCCGACGCGGCGCTCTACGGGCGCTTCTTCAGCGCGTTGCTCGACGAGGGCGTGGCGCTGGCGCCGAGCGCCTTCGAGGTCGGGTTCGTCTCGCGCGCCCACCAGCAGGCCCAGCTCGAGGCGACGGTGACCGCGGTCGACCGCGCGCTCGGCCGCGTGCTCGCCAGCGCCTGACGCACGGGCAGGGCAATCAGTGGCAGCTGCAGCCCTTGCAGCCGCCGGCCTTCGGCTTGCAGTGACCGCACGATCCGCCCCCGCCGCCCTGCCGCGCCTCGCCGGTGACCGCGAAGCCGGAGAGGAGCTTCTTGACCCGGCTCGAGCCGCACGCCGGGCAGGCAACCTTCTCGTCGCGGCGTCGGACCAGCTCCTCGAAGTCGCGGGCGCAGGCCTGACAATGAAACTCGTAGATTGGCATCGGCGCTCCGTCGTCGCTCAGCGCGGCGCGACGACCATCACGTCCCCCGAGGCCCCGGCCGGCCCGGTCGCGGCGCCGTCCCCCGCGGTCACCGCGCAGGACCAGAGGTCCTTGGCCTTGACCAACCGGCCCGGGATGCTGACTGAGGTCGGCGCGAAGGCCTGCACCACCCCGTCCTTGGACCAGGTGTAGGTGTACTGCAGCTGGTCCCCGTCGGCGTCCTGGGCCGCCTCGACCAGCTCGCAGCGCAGCTCGGCGCCTGGCGCCGGCCGCTCGGGGACGATCCGCACCTTCGGCGCGGTCGGCGTCGAGTTCTGGATCGTGACCCGCGTCTGCACCAGGCGCGCCTCGGCCTCGCCGTCGTACGCGGTCACGCGGCACTCCCAGCGCTGCCCGCGACGGGTGGCGCCGGCCGGCACGCGGAACGGCTCAGCCCCCCGCGCCGCCTCGGTGAACGGCTTGCCGTCGACCAACCAGGCGAAGCGGTAGCTCAGCCGATCGAGGTCCGCGTCATCGGCCGGGCGCGTCAGCTGACAGAGTAGATCATCGGAGGTCAACGGCGCGGCTGGGCTGATCGCGATCGCCGGCGGTCGCGGCGGGCTGTTGGCGATCGTCACGCTCGCCGAGCGCGCCGTGGTCGACGAGAGCGCGCCGTCGTGCGCGACCACCTCGCAGCTCCACACCTGCTTCTCGCGCGTCGCGGCGGCAAAGAGGCGCTCGCCGTCCAGGGCCCCGGGGGCCGGCTGGCCGTCGACCAGCCAACGCGTCTGGTAGGTGAGCGGATCGCCGTCGGGATCGACCCCGTCGGCGGCGCGCCGACACCAGAGCTCGTCGCCGGTGGTCGGCTGCGCCGGCTCGAGCACCAGGCGCGGCGGCGCCGGCGGGTGGTTGATGACCCCCAGCTCGGCGAGCGCGGCCTCGCCCTCACTCTCGCCGTCGAAGGCGCGCACCTCGACCCGCCAGCGCTGCCCCTTGCGCCCCTCGCCCGGCTCGAGCGCCGCCTTGTCGAGCGGCCAGCTCGACTGGGCGCGCCCGTCGCGGAGCCAGCGGTAGCGATAGGTCAGGGTGTCGCCGTCCTTGTCGGTCGCCGCGCTGGCGATGCGCACCGTGACCCGGTCGCGCGTCGTTGGCGCCTCGTGCGACAACGCGATCACCGGCGCCGTCGGCGGCGTGTTGACGATCGCGAAGGCCAGCCGGACGCTGGCGCCGTCGGCCTGCCCGTCGTGCGGCGTGATCTCGACCTGCCAGCTCTCTCCCTTGCGCGTCTCCGCTGGCTTGAGCTCGACCTTGGTCTCGGGGAAGGCGCGGACCGCGCCGCCGGCGGTCCAGCGGTAGCGCAACCGCACCGGGTCGGCGTCATCGTCGCGGGCCGGGCGCACGATCTGCGGGGCGATCGTCTCGTCGGTGGCGAAGGCGTAGCGCGGCAGGGTGACCCACGGCGGCTCCGGCGCGGTGTTGCCGATCTGCACCTCGACCGTCGTCTTTGCGCCGGCCACCTCGCCGTCGTGCGGCGTGACCTCGAGCCGCCAACGCTGCCCCTTGGCCGTCTCGCGGCTGGGGACCCGCACCGGCAGCTCGAGGGCGACACCGTCGCGGGTCCACTGGTGCTGATAGCGTAGCGGATCGAGATCCACGTCCCGCGACGGCGAGAGCAGGTTGAGCTGCAGATCGTCGGCGGTGCGGGGCTTGGCCGGGAAGATGGCGATCGTCGCCGCCGGCGGCGCGGTGTTGAGCACCGTGGCGCTGGCCTCGGTCTTGCCGCCGGCGACCTCGTCGTCGTGCGCGGTGACCTCGACGCGCAGCTTCTCGTGCTTGCGCAGCGTGCGCGGCGGCACCTGCGCCGCGTTGTGGTCGAGCTCGAGCAGCCGGTCGTCGACCCAGTAGCGGTAGCTGTAGCGCAGCGGATCGCCGTCGGCGTCGACCGCCGGCGCGACGATCGTCACCCGCGGCGCGTCCTCGTGGCGCGGCGCCGCCGGCTGGAGCTCGACCCGCGGCGCGGTCGGCGGGGTGTTGACGACGCGCAGGCGAGCGCTGACCGTCGCCCCCTCCTCCTCGCCGTCGTACGGGACGACCACCACCTGCCACTCCTCGTGCTTGCGTGTCTTCGCCGCCGGCACGCGCGTCTCACTCTCCGCGAGCTTGGCGGTCTTGCCGTCGCGCAGCCAGACGTAGCGGTAGACGATCGGATCGCCGTCGGCGTCCTGGCTCGGCGTGGTCACCTGGACCTCGAGCGTCGCGGTGGTCGGCGGCGTCTTCGGCCCGAGGGCGATCGCCGGAGCGGTCGGGCGGGTGTTGCGGATCTCGATCTCGGGCGCCGAGAAGACACGGCTGAGCTTGCCGGTCTCTTTGTAGGCGCGGAAGTTCTCCCCCTCCTGGAGCGTGTAGCGCCACCGCTCGTGCTTGCGCGTCAGGCTCGGATCGATCGACCTGCGGTTGTCGAGCTCGGGCTGGTGCTTGCCGTTCTTGTACCAGCGGATCTGCGTCTCCTGCTCCCGGTCCCAGTCGAGGTCGAAGAAGCGGTAGCGCACGGTCAGTGGGTCGGTGGTGTACGGCGCCGCCGGGTCGTAGCCGAGCTCCTTGAACCGCGCGCCGTTGGGCGCGTGCCGGCCGCTGTGGCCGGCGTCGTGGCCGTCCTGCGGCCAGGCGAGCAGCGCCGCCTCGGCCTCCTTCGCCTCGCTGAAGCCAAGCGCATGGATCTGGTTGTCCTTGGTCGCGAAGCACAGCTCCGGCAGCCCGTCGCCGTTCAGATCGGCCAAGCCCGCCCCGGTGACCAGATCGCCGGCGGCCGGCAACGCCAGGGCTCGACCGCGGGCGTCGAGCATGCGGATCCGCCCGCTCTCGTCGGTGAAGAGGATCTCCGCCGTCCCGTCGCGATCGACGTCGCCGATCGCTGCGCTGCGGTCGATACGCTCGCCGGCGGCGAACGGGAAACCAGGCAGCGCGCGCCCCCGGCCGTCGACGGCGTAGAGCGTCTTGTCGCCCGAGCCGACCACCAGCTCGAGGACCCCGTCGCCGTTCAGGTCGGCGAGCGCCACGCCGGCGTAGATACGGTAGCCGGTGGCGATCGGGAAGCCGGGCAGCGCGGCGCCGTCGCGATCGACGGCGTGGAGCTTGAAGTCCTGCGCGCCGAAGAGGATGTCCGGCCGGCCGTCGTCGTCGACGTCGCCGACCGACGGGATGGCGCTGACGCGAAAGGCCAGCTGGTAGGGGAAGCCGCGCCGCGGCTTGCCCTTGGCGTCGAAGACGTACAGCTTCGAGTCGCCGCCGCCGGCGATGAGCTCGAGGGTGCCGTCCCCGTCCAGATCGGCGATCGCGACCCCCGATTCGGCCCCTCGGCCGATCCTGCCCACCACCCGCGGCGGGCCGCCCTTGGCGCCGACGGCGACCAGCTCGCCGGCGTCGGTGGTCAGCACCGCCTCGTGGCGCCCACCGCCGACCGGCAGGCAGCTCACCGGGCCGCGGGGCAACCCGGAGAGCGGCACCGGGAACCCCGGGAGCTCGCTGCCGGCGGTGTTGACCGCGTAGAGCGCCTTGCTCGAGCCGGCGAGGAGGATCTCCCCTTTGCCGTCGCCGTCGAGATCACAGGCCGCCGGCGCGTGGGCGAAGAGCACCGGCAGCTTGGCCGCCGCGTCGCGCAAGCCCTTGGGGAAACCCGGCCAGACCTTGCCATCGGCGCCGATCACCGCGACCCCTTCGCCGACGACGACCACCAGCTCCGGCCCGCCGCCGTCGAGGTCAGCGATGGACAAGCCCTTGACCGGATAGCCGCGCCCGAGGCTGACCGGGAAGCCAGGCAGCGGCGCCGGCGGCGCCGCGACGATCGACCGCGCGACCAGGGCCAACGCGACAGAGGTGAAGCCGCAACGCAGGAGCATGGTCTGCCCGGTATCTCGCATTCCTCGGGCTCGAACAAGAGAGCCCCGGGGTCAGAGCTTCTCGGCCAGCCTCCGGTTGGTCTCACGCAGGCGCGAGCTCAACACCCGAGCGATGTTGACCACCACCCAGGTGAAGCCGTTGCGGAAGTTCTTGGCGAAGATGTGCAGGTTCTCGTTGCTGAGCTGCAACAGCGTCGCGTCGCTCTTCGCCCGCACGGTGGCGCTGCGGTACTCCTTATCGATCAAGGACATCTCGCCGAAGAACTGCGGCGGGTCGAGCACCGCGATGGTCGTCAGCTCCCCCTTCGGGTTCGGGCGAAGGATCTCGATCTGCCCCTTGGCGATGACGAACATGCTGTCGCCGACGTCGCCCTCCTTGAACACCAGGTCGCCGCCCTTGTACTCGCGCACGCTGAACAGATCGGCGACCATCACCAGCTCGTTCGGCAGCAGGTTGTCGAACAACGGCGACTCGGCGAGGATCTCGCGTTTGCTCTCGATTTCCATGCCACCCCTCAGGTCGAAGCCGTAAAGATGAAGGGGAAGTTGACCGTGACGCTGCCGCCGTCGGGTTTGGGGAAGCGCCAGCGGCGCAGGCGCGAGACGATGCACTCGCCGACCGCGTCCGAGCCCATCTTGTTGCTCGAGATCACCGCGTCGACGACCCGGCCCTCGTCGTCGATGGTGAACTCGATCTCGATCTTCCCGGCTAGCGACGGGTCACGCTTCAGCTCCCGCTCGTAGCAGTCCTGGACCATGCGCATGCGGCTGCGTACGACCTTGGCGATCGCGTCAGAGTCGAGCTTGCCGTCGACCTCGGGCGCCTCGGCGGCCACCGAGCCGAGCCGCGTCTCGCGCTTGCCGCCCAGCCCGACCTGACCGCCGCCGGCGGTGGCCAAGCCCTCGATGGTCGCCGCCTCGCCGTCGCCGCTGCCGCGCGTCGTGCGATCGCCGGAGCCCGCGGCGACCCCGACGCCGGAGATCCCCGAGAAGGCCGAGTCGAGATCCCCGCCCAGACCCCCGTCGCCGAAGACGTCGGCCACCGCGCCGCCGGTCCCTTCGCCCATCGTGCTGAGCACGGCGAGCATGCCGCGCCCGGAGACCGCCTTCTTGATCTCGGCGGTGCGCGCCGCCTTGGCCTTGGCGTCGCCGACGCCGTCCGACTTGCCCTTCTGGGCCTTCTTCTGGTTCTTGGTCTCGCCCGCGTCTCCCTTGCCCTTCGCCTTCTCCGGCTCGACCTTCTGCTCGAGCGCCAGCTCTGGCACGATCAACTTCGCCCAGCGCTCGTCGATGTCCTCGAGCGTCACCGCCCGCACCTCGGGCGCGGCCAGCGCCACGTAGGCGATCACCGGCGCCTCAAAGGCGACCACCGCCAGGAAGGTGGCCGCGAACGGCCAGTCGACCCGGTCCTTCAACGTCCCGCGCGCCGCCGGCGGCAGCTGGGGCTTCACCGGCGCCGGCGGCGGCGCGACGAACTGAAAGATGATCGTCGTCTCACCGATGATCACTTTGCCGCGGTGCTGCTCGGTGAGGGGGAGGAAGTAGAAGTCGCCCTGCTTCTTGAGCTGCCCCTGGCTCTTGAGCAACGAGAAGTCGACCGGCCGGTTGTCGACCGACACCCGGCCGCGCATCGCCTCGGTGAGGACGAGGTAGTACTGGCCAGCCTTGACCGCGAACAGCTGGTGGGTGCGCGGCAGGGCGCCATCGGCGATCACGAACGTGTTGCGGCCTCCGGTGCCGACGGTGAGCGGCTCGCGGCGACGCAGCCGCTGCTCCTCGATCACCTTCCCGCCCTGAACCACACAGGCGCGCAGGATCTTCGGCTGGCCGCGCGCTGCTGCGCTGTCGGTCGCCGGGTTTCGCGTGGGAGCCACCATCGTCTCGCCTCCAGTCTGCCGCCGGTCGGCGGTCAGAACGGCTCCTTCTCGATCGACTCGATGATCTTGGGGATGAAGCTCTGCTTCAGATCCAGGCCTTCGAAGTTCAGGTTGCTGCGCTGCAAGATATAGAAGGCCTGCGGCTTCTGGATCCGCCCCTCCACCTTGATCGCCTCGAGACGGATGACCTTGCGCTTCGCCTTGCCCTGCGCCGCGGCCGACGCCGCCAGCCCGAGTGTCGCGCCGATCACCAGCACGCCGATCCAGCCCCACCCGCGGATTGTCACACTTCGCTGCATCACCATCTCCAGATCAATCGATCGGTACCTCGAGCACCTCGCTCGGTGTCGCCGCGTCGGTCTTCGGCGCCGCATCGCTCGGCGTCGCCGCATCGGTCTTCGGCGCATCGGTCTTCGGCGCCGCGTCACCCTCGGGCGCGGCGGCGGCGGCCTTGGCTGCTTCGTCGGCCTGCTTCTGCGCCTCTTCCTCGGCCCGGCGCCGCTCACGGTCGCGGCGCCGCTCCTCCTGCTCGATCGCCTTCTCGGCCACCGCGACGTACTCGGCGATCCGCTCGGCCTCCTCGGCGTCGGGCGTGCCCTTGGTCCGGTAGGCGTCGAGGAAGGCGATCGACTCGCGGTACCGGGCGACCGCGTCCTTCTCCGGCAGCTCGTTGTCGAGGTAGAGCACGCCGAGGTTGAACAGCGCCGCGACGCTCCCGGCGTCGGTGGCCTTCCGGTAGGCGGCCTCGGCGTCGACGTAGCGCTGCTCCCCGCGGTAGGCGTTGCCAAGATTCAACCAGTACTCGGCCCGCGCCGGCTCCAGCGCCGTCGCCTGCTCGAGCACGGTGATCGCTCCCTGGAAGGCGCCGACCTCGTTGCGCATCGCGCCGAGGTTGTTGAGCAGACGCGCGTCGTTGGGCGCGACGCCGACCGCGTGCTCGAAGGCCGCCACCGCGCGGGCCTTGTCATCCTGGCCCCAGTAGACCAGCCCGAGCTCGGCGTAGGTGGCGGCCGCGGGGGCGATCTCGAGCGCGGTCGACAGCGCCTGCTGGCTCAGCTCGTACATCTTCTGCCGCCGGTAGATCATCCCCATCGTCGTCAACGCCCGGGGGTTGCGCTCGTCGCGCCGCAGCACCGCGATGGCCCGCTCGCGCGCCTCGGACAGCCGACCGGCGCGGGCCAGGAGCTCCGCCAAGGTCACCTCGAGCTCGGTCGCCTCCGGCTGAGCCGCCAGGGCCTGCTCGAGCAGCGCCTGGGCCTCGGCGGCGCGGCCTTGCCACTCGAGCACCACCGCCTGCGCGGCCAGCGCCGGCGCGTAGCGCGGCGCGGCCTTGAGCGCCGCGGCGAACGCCGCCGCCGCCTCGGTCACCTTCCCCGCGGCCCAGAGCAACGAACCGGCGTTGTAGTGCGCCACGTAGAACTCCGGGCTCGCCTGCGCCGCGCGCTGGAACGCGGCCAGGGCCGCCGCCGCGTCGCTGCCGACCAGGGTCACGCCCTGCTCGTACGCCGCGCGCGCCGGCGCGCTGACCCGCTCCAGGATGCCGCGCTCGTCCTCCGCCGCCTTTGCCTCCGCCGCCGTCACCTCCGTTGACTCGGCCGG
>JBFYZW010000473.1:0-2639 GCA_041309305.1 Deltaproteobacteria bacterium
CGCCGGCACCAGGTGGCACTCGCTGCACGCCACCGGCGCGTGGAGGAAGTTGCCGCGCAGGAGCGCCGCGTGCGCGCCGACGCCGCGGCTCGCCACCGCGCTGCTCCCCTGCAGATCGGCCGGCGGGGCCCAGTGGCTCGGCACCGCGGGGTCGGCGGCGGCGTTGCCATGACAGAGGTTGCAGGTCAACGTCGCTGAGACGTCGACCTGCCCGTCGATGTGCCGCTCCGGCGCGACGAACGTGCCGGCGGCGTCGATCACGGCCGCGTGGCAGGTGGCGCAGTCGGTGCGGGCCGGGTGACCGCCGCCGGGCGGCAGGCCGTGGCAGGAGCCACAGCGCGACTGGGAGCCGTCGACCGTGGTCCACACCGGCTGCCGGGCGGTGCCACTGCCGCGCAGCGTCGCGCCGTGGCAGTAGACGTTGGCGCAGGTCGCGCCATCGAAGCTCGGTGCGGCGCCGTCGGCGGTCGCGACCCCGCCCCAGCTGAGCTCCGCCGGCAGCGGCGTATCCCGGTGGCCGGGGTCGTCGGCGTCGAGCGGCTCGAGATGACACTCGCTGCAGGCCACCGCGGCGCGCCAGGAGGAGGTCGCCAGGTGCGCGCGGTGCGCCCCGACCCCGCGGGCCGTGGTCGCGCTGTTGCCGGCGGTGTCGGCCGGCGGCGCCGCCTCGCCACCACCGCCGTGGCAGCTGTCGCACTCGAGCGCGACGACGTCGACGACGCCGTTGATGTGCAGCCCCGGATCGGCGAACTGCCGCTCGCCGACCATCGACGGGTGGCAGTCGGCGCACTCCGCGCGCTGCGGGTGGGGCTCGGCCGGCGGCTCGCCGTGGCAGGCGACGCCGCACAGCTCGGCCTCCGGATCGAAGCCGGTCCAGCGCGGCGCGACCTCGGCGTCACCCCGATTGGCCAGCGTCGCGCCATGGCAGTAGACGTTGGTGCAGCCGCCGCCATCCCAGCTCGGCGTCGCCCCGTCGGACGTCGCCAGCCGTCCCCAGACGAGCTCGGCCGGCAACGCGCTGTCGAGGTGTCCGGGGTCGAGCGTCCCGACCGGCACCAGGTGACACTCCTGGCAGAGCACCCGACCGCGCCAGTCAGCGCCGCCGAGGTGCTGCTGATGCGCGTCCGCCGCCGCGCTGCCGTCCCAGAAGACCGGCGGCGGCGCGGCGTTGCCGTTGGCCAGATCGCCGTGACAATCGAAGCACGGGTCGGGCAGGCTGCTGTGCAACCCGCGCACCTCGACACAACCGACCAGCGCGCCAAACCCGAGCGCCGCGCCCCACACCCCAGCGCACCACCACGCAGCCCGATTGTGCTTCCCCATCGTCGATCCCTGCCCGCCCCGGAAGAGCCTGCCCCACGGCGCGACCCCTGCGCCGTCAAGGTGTTGTTCCCTATCTCGGCTCGCGTGGCAAGTGCCCGCCGCCGGTCGCGCCGGTCAGCTCGTCGACCAGCAGGCGGAGCTCCGCCGCGGTCGCCGCGTCGGGCAGCCAGCGCAGCCCCGGGTAGGTGCGCCTGAGGTTGGCGAAGCGCCGCGGCTCGGCCGAGAAGTCGTAGAACAGCACGACCGGCAGCTCGCCGTGGCCGGCCTGACGCAGCGCCGCGAGGATGTACAGGCCCTGGTGCTGGGCGAGGTGGCGCCAGGCCCGCTCCTCGTCCAGGCCGTGCGCGCCCTGTACCTCGCCGACGTCGCCGACCAGCCGCCCGCGCTCGAGCCGGTCGAAGCGCATGTCCAGGCAGACCAGCGCCGGCCGCTCGCGCGCGAGGATCGACAGCGCGTCGGCCGCGTCGTGGGCCTGCACCAGCCGCCAGTCGGGGAGCAGCCGGCTCAGGTTGTCCAGGTACTCGTCGCCGTCCTCGACCACGAGGATGAGCCCGCCCGCGCTGTTCACGACGCCGCCTCGCCGCTGTCGCGCGTCAGGGTGACGATCACCGCCTTGGTCCACGGCGCCGCGACCGGCTCGACGCGCAGCTGCCCGACGCAGCGCTCGAGGTGGGCGCGCACCAACCCCAGGCCGTGACCACGCGCCGGGTCGGCTAGCGCCGCCGCGTCGAGCTGGCCTGGCGCCTGATCGACGACGCCGATCTCGAGCCGCTCGAGACCCGTGACCTCGTCGACGCGATCGGCGACCCGCACCGCCAGGCAGAGCGGCGTCAGGCCCGCGGCGGCCTCGGCCTGCAACGCGTTGCGCATCAGGTTGGCGAGCACGTCGACCAGCGCGGCGCGCGGCATCACGACCACGGCCGGCAGCTCGGCCTCGAGCTCGAGCACCAGCGGCGCAATCGTCGCGCCGGCGAAGCCCCCCTCGCGCCGCACCGAGGCGAACACCTGCTCGAGCAGCGCCGCGTCCAGGCGGCCGGTGCCGAGCGCGTGCACCAGCCGCTCGAGCGCGGCGAAGGCGCGGACGTTCAGCCGCTCACTGACCGCGGCGAGCCGCGCCATCAGCGCCGGCGGGAGCTCGCCGTCTCCCGCGACGCGCACCGCCGGCGCCAGGCCGGCGAGGGTCTGGAACGCGGCGAGGATCGGCGCGACGGTCGGATCCCGGCGGCGCAGGTTCAGGCGCAGGCCGGCACGCGCGCCGATCAGCTCGAGCTGCGCCAGGTAGCCGGCCAGCCGCTCGGCCAGCGGCCACGGGCCGG
>JBFYZW010000474.1:0-36893 GCA_041309305.1 Deltaproteobacteria bacterium
CATGGGGCCGAACCACCGCATCGGCTCCAGCAGACCACCTCCGGCCGACCGGCGCCAATTCCCGGCCTTGACTGGACCTCGGGTTCGGGTGTTCATTGGCGGCGAGAGAGGGGGTGGTTCAGACAGTCATCATCGATCTCCAGACCAGCTTCTGCGTCGGGGTGCTGGTGGCGCTGGCCGCCCACCGGCAGATCTTCGCCGAGCAGACGACGCTCTTCTCCCGCTACGTCAGCGCCGGGGCGCTGTTCGGGGGAGTCTACGGCCTCGCCGTCGGCTGGATGTGTGCCTACTTCCCCGACTGGATGTGGGCCTACGCGGTCGACGCCGCCTCCTGGCCGCTGTGGTGGTGGTACCCGCCGTTCGTGCTCGGCAACGTCGTCGCCGGCGCCGCCGGCACGATGATGGCCCAGGCCTTCCTGAGCCGCGGCAGCCTGCTCGGCGCCGTCGGCGTCGGCCTGGTCGGCGTGGTGTTGCTGGTGATGCCCTGGTCGCTCACCTTCGACGCCTACATGCACATCACCACCTACCAGGGCTGGCACCACGTGCCGCGCACGGCCACGCCGCTGCAGAGCCACGCCTTCGCGCAGAGCTCGATCAACGTCATCGGCGCCTTCCAGGTGCTCTTCGGCGTCGGCCTGCTCGGGAAGTTCCTGCTCGAAGGGCGGCGCCTGCCTCGGCTGTAACCTTCCACCCCGCGGAGCAGTGACGATGTCCAACGCAGGGACCCGTACGATCCCGAGCCGCTCGCCGCGCGACGGCAAGACCCTCGCCGAGGTGCCGGCGGTCGACGCCGGCGGCGTTCAGCCGCTGGTCGCCGCGGCGCGGGCCGCGCAGCCTCCCTGGGCGGCGCGGCCGATCCGCGAGCGCGCCAAGGTCCTGCGCCGGGTGCACCGGCGCTTCCTCGACGCCGCCGAGGAGCTGACCAAAACGCTGTGCGAGGAGACCGGCAAGCCCGAGGGTGAGGCCTGGACCGCCGAGCTGGTCGCCAACTCGGACCTGTTCGTCTACTGGGCGAGCCACGCGTCCGACTTCCTCAAGCGCGAGCGCGTCGCGCTCAACCCGATCAACTACCCGGGCAAGAGCGGCTTCATCGAGTACGTGCCGCGCGGCGTGGTCGGTATCATCAGCCCGTGGAACTTCCCGATCGCCATCCCGCTGCGCAGCATCGTGCCGGCGCTGATGGCCGGCAACGCGGTGGTGTGGAAACCGAGCAGCCAGACGCCGCGGCTCGGGCGGCTGCTCGCCGAGCTGTTCGCCGCCGAGCTGCCGGCCAACCTGTTCCAGGTGGTGATCGGCCGCGGCGACACCGGTACGGCGATCATCGACGCGGGCATCGACTTCCTGATGTTCACCGGCTCGGTGCCGATCGGCCGGCAGATCGCCACCGCCTGCGGCCAACGCTTCATCCCCCACGCGCTCGAGCTCGGCGGCAAGGACCCGGCGATCGTGCTCGCCGACTGCGACCTCGAGCGCACCGCGCACGGCGTCGTCTGGGGGGCCTTCTCCAACTGCGGGCAGAACTGCGCCGCGATCGAGCGGGTCTACGTCGAGGCGGCGATCGCCGACGCCTTCCTCGCCCGGGTCAAGGCGTTGACCGCGGAGCTGGTGCGCGGGCGCGACTACGGCCCGCTGACCACCGCCGAGCAGCGCGACACGGTCGCGGCGCAGGTCGACGCGGCGAAGAAGGCCGGCGCGACGATCGTCTGTGGCGGCGCCGCCGAGGCGGGCGACGGCTACTGGTATCCGCCGACCATCCTCACCGGCGTCAGCGACGCGATGGAGGTCTGGAGCGAGGAGACCTTCGGGCCGGTGATGCCGATCCGGGTGGTCCAACGCGCCGACGAGGCGGTGGAGCTGGAGAAGGGCAACCGCTACGGCCTGACCGCCAGCGTCTGGACACGCGACGCCCGGCGCGGCATGGACCTGGCCCGCCGCCTCGACGCCGGCGTCGTCACGGTCAACAACCACTCGTTCACCGGCGCGCTGCCGTTCGCGCCGTGGAGCGGCGTCAAGGAGACCGGCTACGGCGCGACCAACTCGCACATCGCGCTGCACGAGCTGGTGCGCCCGCGCTTCGTGCTGGTCGACACGAGCAAGGCGCGCGAGATCTGGTGGTACCCCTACAACGACGCGCTGCTCACCGCCGCCCGCGCGCTCAAGGACATCGCCCGCGGCCAGCTCGGCGCGGTGACCCGCCTGCTCCCCGCGTTCACCCGCCGTTTCAAGTAGCGCTGCGCCAACTCGAGCCAGCTGCACCAACGCGCTGCGCGATTTCGGTGCACCCGAGGCCCCGCGCCCCTGATTCTCACCTGTTCGCAGCCATGTAGCGCGCTGGCACGACCCTCGCTTTCCTCTCCGGGCACGAGGCCCACAAGGAGAGCGAGATGACCGACCGCACGACCACGCCCCCGAACCCCGCCGGCACGATCGAGCTCGACCACCTGATGCCCGGGGCGGACCTGCTCCGTGCCGGCACGCTGCAGCTGGCGATCGGCTTCCCCGAAGAGGTGGTCAAGGCGTGGATGCGGGCGGGGCGCAGCCCGAACGCCTGGCTCATCCCAGACCGGCGCACCCATGACGGCGTCGTCCAGTGGGCGCTCGAGTTCCCGCTCTACTTCGCGCTGTTCATCCGAGGGAGCTTCGCCCGGGGCGAGAAGCTCGCGGTGCTGGTCAGCGAGCGCGACTGGCCGGACGTCTGTGAGTACCTGCGCCTGACGCTGCTCGGCCTGACCCGCGACGAGCTGCGCGCCGCCGGGGTCGCCCCCGCCGTCGGCGAGATGCTGGCGCAGGAGGGCGATTACCTGGCGCTCAAGCACGCCGACGGCCGGATCGCGCAGGTGACCGACTTCCTCGAGCCGCACCTGTTCGACGCCGACGGCGTGGTCGAGCTCGGCGGCCTGCGCGTTCGGCGCCACGGCGACAACACCTACTCCTTCTTCACCGCCGACGACCGGCTCGAGGAGTACCGGCTGGAGGTCGACGGCGCGCAGGTGCCGCCCTACGCCCGCCCGCTGCCCCAGGCCAGCGCGCCGATGCTCGCCCAGCCGTTCGAAGTGGTCACCCTCGGCACGACCAACGGCTTCGACCCAGGCGGGCCGTGCGCCAACACGCTGGTGCAGGCCAACGGCCGCTTCCTGCTCGTCGACTGCGGGCCGTACATCCGTACGCTGCTCGGCCACGCCGGCGTCAGCCTGAATCAGCTCTCGGCGCTGGTCCTCACCCACGCGCACGAGGACCACGCGGTCGGCCTGTCGGCGCTGCTCTCGCTCGCGCACCGCATCACGCTCTTTTGCAGCCGCGAGAACGCCGAGGTCATGCGCCGCAAGCTGGCGCTGCTCAACCCGGAGGTGAAGAGCCCCGCGACGCTGCTCGACGACGCCTTCGACCTGGTCTACGTCGAGCCCGGTCAGACCTACGACTTCCTCGGCCTCGAGCTGCGCTTCCACTACACGATGCACTCGATCCCCTGCACCGGCGTCGAGCTGTCGATGCGCGACGGCGACACGGTGCGCAAGGTGCTGCTGGTCGGCGACAACAACTCGCGCGCCAACATCGAGAAGGCGGCGAACGCCGGGGTGATGAGCCAGTCACGGCTCGACGAGCTGCTCGCCCTCTACGCCTGGCGCGGTGACCTGGTCGTCTTCGACGGCGGCGCGGGCCTGATCCACGGCATGCCGGCCGACTTCGGCCAGAACGGCTCGACCCAGGTCGTCTGCGTCCACACCGGTACACTCAAAGCCGAGGAGCAGCACCTCTACACCCTGGCCGAGCCGGGGCACCGCTACACCATCGTCGCCGAGCACGCCCGGCCGACCCCGCTCGAGCGCGGCCTCGGGCACAAGGCGCTGTGCGACGCCTACCCCGAGGCGTCGGTCGATTGGATCACCGCGGTGCTCGACGCCGCGAGCCCGGTGTCGGTCAACCGCGGCCACGTCGTCGTCCGCCACCAGGACCGCAGCGCCGACGTCTTCGTCATCCTCGCCGGTGAGCTGATGGTGCTGGTCGAGCGCGACGGCAAACCGCACCCGGTGGCGACGCTGCAGGCGGGCGAGATCTTCGGCGAGATGGCGGCGGTCAACGACGCGCCGCGCTCCGCGTCGGTGCGCGCCCTGACCCCGGCGCGCCTCTTGCGCGTCCCGGGCGAGCTGTTCCGCCGCTTCGCCCGCCAGGCCAACCTCACCGCCGCGCTGCCCGACCTGTGGCGCAAGCGGGCCGACCTCGACCGCGTGCCGATGCTCGCCGAGGCCTCGGTGACCACCCGCAGCCTGCTCGCCCGCCACGCGGTGCGCCGGACGATCGAGCCGGGGGCCACCTTGATCCGCGAGGGCTCGGCGTCGAGCACCGTCTTCGTGCTCATCGCCGGCCGGGTGCAGGTCTACAAGGGCAGCGAGCCGCTGCTGGTCGCCGGCGCGCCGGTGATCGTCGAGCCGGCGACGCTGATCGGCGAGACGGCGCCGTTCCTGAAGGCGGCGCGCAACGCCTCGATCGTCGCGATCGACGCCTGCGAGGTGCTCGCCATCCGCGGCGCCGACTTCAAGCGCATCGTCCAGCGCTCACCGCAGCTGTTCTGCGCCATCTCCCAGATCGTCAAGCAGCGCAGCGCCGCCTGAGCGCCGCGGAGGAGCTCGTCATGGCCATCGACCTCACCGCTCAGATCCCCCGCGACGGCAGCCTGGCGCTGTCGGTCGACGCCGAGCCAAAACTCGGCGCCCTGACGCTGCTGCTCATCCGCACCGGCAGCGTCCCGGCCTTCACTTCGCTGTCACTCAGCGGCGACACCCGGCGCTACCAGATCGACAACCTCAGCCGGCACCAGCGCTACCGGGTCGCGGCGCTCGGGCTGCGCAACGGCCAGAGCGAGCTGTCCAACTGGCTCACCGTGACGCCGCGCGCCGGGCTGGCGCCGCTGCCGGCCGAGGCCGGCGATGGTCTCGGCGCCCACCTCGGCCGGATCGAGCGGGTGACGGTGATGCCCCAGGATCAGCGCCTGACCGTCTACTGGCGGCGCAGCCCCGGGTTCGTCGACCGGGTGATCGTCGAGCTGCTCGACCACGGCCGGCCGTGGAAGAGCTTCGCGCTCGAGCCGGAGGTGCAGAGCCTCGCGCTCGACGCGACCCGCGGCGCGCCGTTGTGCAACGGGCGGACCTACGAGCTGCGCGTCAGCGCCCGCTTCGCCGACCTGCAGCAGAGCGACAGCCCGATCGTTCGCGCCGTGCCTGCGACGCAGGGCGACGAGCGGGCCCAGAACCGCGCGCTGCCGCAGGCGGCGCTCGTCTACCCCTGTCTGGCGCTGGCCCCGGAGGTGCAGGTTTTCACTGACGACGAGCCGGTCGCCTCCGCCGGCGAGGCGGTGGCCACGCTGCACTGCTTTCACTGCCGGTCGCTGGTCGAGTGGCAGGCCTGGCACCTGCGCTGCCGCGGCTGCGGCGCCGAGTTCATCCCCAACGGCCGGGGCGACTTCCTCGACCTCGCGCGGTTGCGCTTCGGCACCTGCCGCTGCTGCCTGCCGCAGAAGATCCTCATCCAGCGGCACGGCAGCGCCGCGCTGTGCTGCTCCCACTCGGGCAAGGAGCACATCCGCCTCGCGGACGGCACCTTCGCGCTGATCGAGGAGCTGCCCTACGGGCTGTGCCAGTGCTGCCGCCCGCGCCGGCCGCTGCAGAAGCAGGGCCAGCAGGTGGTCTGCAGCCGCTCGGGAGAGAAGCACCGCAACGAGCAGGGGGCCTGGGTGCTGGTCCCGAGCGCGCCGGTGTTCGATGCGGCGGCGATCGATGACCTGCTCGACGCGGGTCTGGCCGAGATCTGCTCAACCGGCGTCTCCCGCGGGAGCGCCAAACCAAGGAGTCGACGATGAACGGTCCGCTCGCCCATCGCCCCGGTGTGGTCGCCGGCCTGGTCCGCGCGCTGTGCACCTGCTGCGCCGAGCCGCAGGCGCTGATGCCCCACGCGCAGCTCGACGCGACCCGGCTGTGCTGCCCGACCACCCAGCTCACCTACCTCGACCGCGGGGACGGGGTCTTCGAGCCCGACGGCAACCGGGTGACCGGCGGCCCCGCGGCGCTCGCGCCGGCGGGCGAACCGGAGGTCTTGAACGACCGCCCGACCCGCACTGGCCCCAAGACCCGCATCGTGCTCGAGAAGGCCACCTTCGCCGGCCGCTGAGCACCAAGGAGCGCGCCGATGTCCAGCGTCGTGATGCAACGCTTCCCCCGCCAGCAGGACGGCCAGCTCGTCCACGTCACCTGGGCCGTCGACCTCGACGCCGCGCTGCGCTGCCACCGCGGCGACGGGCTGGACGCCAAGCGCCTGCTGCGCGAGGCCCGCGAGATGGCCGAGCACCTGCCGCGCTGGGTGCTGACCGTGGCGACCGCGCACCAGCTCGTCTCCTGCCGCGCCTGCGGCGGGACGCTGGTCTTCGATCGCGGCCTCGTCTGCGTCGCCTGCGGCAAGGCGCTCTCACCCAAGCAGCTCGGGTCGGGCGCGCGGCTCGCCTGGTTCGGCCTGCTGCCGCCGATCGGCATCGACGGCCTGCCGGCGGTGCGCGCGGCGCTCGGCCGGCGCCAGCCCAGGCAGCACGTCGTCGGCCGGCGGGACGAGATCGGCACCTTCCTGCTCGTGCCGCTCATCGCCACCTACCCGGTGACCTTCCCGCGCACCCCGGTCGAGGTCAGCTACCTGCCGGGGATGTTCAGCATCGCCGGAATGCCCGAGCCGGCCCCGAGCCACACCTGCCACCTGCTCTCCGGCGGACAGATGTGCCTGTTCGCCGGCGGCCAGTGGCGCGCCGATTCGAGCGCGCGGGAGGTGCTGCAGCAGCGCGCCTACGCCCACGCGGTGAAGCTGCTCAACTACGCCAACGGCAAGCGCAACGCCTTCGCGATCGTGAGCTGACGATGACGCCCACCCCCGTGGTCAGCGACTTCGCCTGGCGGCAGATCGTCCGCGAGCTCGACCGCGTCGCCCCGGCCGAGGGCCTGCTCGTGCCGCTGGTGGCGCTGCGGCCGCGCGCCGCCGACGCCAACCCCTGCGCGATGCTCGAGCTCGACGCCATCGCCGAGGTGATCATCGCCGCGGTCCTGCTCGTGCCCCGCGCGCGCCAGGAGAACCGGCTGGCGCGGGTCAGCGTGCTGCCAGAGACCGACGACGAGGTGGGCCGACGCATCGAGGCGCAGGTGGCCCGCTTCCCCCGCCTGCGCGCCTGCGCCTACCTGCACTCCCACCCGTTCGCCACCGGCCGCACCGCCCCGTCGCGCGGGGCGAGCGGCGACGTCGAGGGGCACATGCTGCCCTTGTGGCACCGCAGCCGCGCCGCCGGCCTGAACACCAGCTTCTCGTTCATCGCCTGCCGCGGCACCGCCGGGCACGGCTGGCGCCTGCAGGGCTTCGCGATCGATCGCTCTGGCCGGGTGGTCGACCTCGGCTTCGCCCGCGTGGTCGCCAACCGGGGGCCGGAGATCGACTTCGCGCTCCAGCCTGCCCTCGACCGCCAGCCGATCGCCCGCGCGCTCTTGCGCCACTGGCGACGCCGACAACGACGGCTCGGGCGTCGGGTGCGCACCGACGAGCTGTTCGGCGGCTGGCGGCGGCTGGTCGCCCGCGACCGGCAGGGCGGCGCGGTCGTGCTGCTCGTCCCGCTCGACTTCCCCGCCGCGCCTGTGCGCCGGTTCCTGGTCACCCGGCGCGACGGCCGGGCCGTCGAGCGGCGGCTCGACGGCTCGTGGCTTGGGCCCGAGGAGGAGGTGCTCGATGAGCGCGCGTGACGACTACTTCGCCCGGGTCCGCCCGCTGCTCGGCCGGGGCCTCGGCGCGACGACGATCGCGATCGAGCGACCCGCGTTGACCGGCCGCGTGGTCGAGCTGCTCGCCGGCTGCCTGCTCTCCCGCGTCATCGTCGCCGACGCCGAGCAGCCGGCCGGCTGGCCGCTGACCACGCTGTGCCGCGGCCACCGCCCCCGCGGCCGCTCGGCCGGCGCCTGGCTCGGCGACTACCTGGCCTGGAAGAACAGCTTCACGCCGATGACCTGGCTGCGCCGCGGCGAGCCCGAGGTCACCGTCGGCGCGCGGCTGCTCCTTCCCGGCGCGGCGCCGTTCGTCGTCTGGGACGAGCCGCAGCGGCGGGTCACGCTGCACCTGGTCGCCGGGGACCTCTGGGGCTACGAGCAGGTCGCGGTCAGCGTCGCCCGCGACCTCCGGGACCTCTTGCTCGGCCGCCGTGCGTGGCCGCGGGGCGTGCGCTACTACGGCTCGGCGCTCTGGCCGTTCGGCGAGGGCGAAATCCGGCCGTCGGCGGCGGAGCCGGAGCAGGTCACGCTCCCCGGCAAGCGCCTGATGCTCGTGGGCCTGGGCAGCGTCGGCAGCGAGGTGGCGCGGCGGCTCGTCGGCCGCGGCTGTCGCTGGACGCTGGTCGACGACGGCGTGGTCAGCGTCTTCAACCCGCACCGCCAGTGGTACGGCTGCGACGAGATCGGCCGGGCCAAGACCGACGCGTTGGCGGCGCGGCTCGCCCCCGAGCCGGTGCGCCGGGTGCAGCGCCGGCTCGACGCCGACTCGGTCGCCGCGCTCGTCGCGCTGATCGAGGCCGATCGGCCGGACCTCTGCGTACTGACCACCGGGACCGACGACGACGCGGCCCTGGCGGGCGCGCTGTGGCAGCGGGGGGTCCCGCACCTCGCGGCCTACGCCTACCCGCAGGCGCGCTTCTTCGAGCTGGCGGTGGTCCTGCCCGAGGCCGAGACGCCGTGCCTCGCCTGCCTGCGCGGCCACCTGTGGGCCGGCAGCGAGCCGCGCACGCCGGTGACCGACGAGGTGGCCCACTTCCTCTACCAGGAGCCGGACGCCGCTCGCCGCGCCGCGGCCTACCAGAACCTGGTCGCCGAGCCGGCGACGCCGGTGGAGACCAACCGCCTGGCGGCGGTGGTCGCCCAGACCGCGGCGCAGGCGCTCGCCGCTCCGGTTGAGCGCGCGCGCTGGTTCGCGCGCCTCTGCGCGGCGAAGACCACCTGCCTGCTCGGCGGCAACGTCGCCGACGAGCTCTCCCCCGGCGTATTCGCCTACGGCATCACCCGCCCCGGGCAGGTCGTCCGCCTCGGCCTCGACGACCTCACCGGCGCCAGCGCGCGCCGCACCTGCGAGGTCTGCGGGCGAGCGCTCGAGACCGCCGTCCCCTTGGCGCTGCCAGCCTGCGCCGACGCCGAGGTCGACGCGGCCCTGCTCGCCGGGTGAGCGGGGAGTTTGCGCTTGCCAGCGCAAGGCCGCCCAGCTACCATCGGAGGGCAACAATAGACGAGGTTGGCCGATGTCATCGATCCTGCCTGCCCTCCCGGGAATGCCGCGCGTCGCCGGCTCTCAGACCCCGCAGCTGCCGGCGCTGCAGCGCGGCGCGAGCAACGACAACGTCCTCTACCTCAAGGACCTGCTCGCCGAGCACGGCTTCGAGCTCGAGTCGAGCTCGGTCTTCGACGCCCAGACCGAGGCGGCGGTGCGCGAGTTCCAGACCGAGATGGGGCTCGTGCGGCCGAACGGACGAGTCGACGCGCGCACCTGGTGGCTTCTGGCGCAGCTCGACAACGCCGAGGACCTGCCGCTGCTCAAGGAGGGCTCGCAACACGCCGCGGTGGCGCGGGTCCAATACCACCTCAAGCAGCACGGCCTCGACGTCGCGGTCGACGGGCGGTTCGGCCCCGGCACCAAGACGGCGATCGAGGCCTTCCAGGAGCAGAGGGGGCTGGCGAAGGACGGTCAGGTCGGCCTCCAGACCTGGCTGGCGCTGCTCGAGGTCACCGCGCCGCCGGTCGAGGACACGGTCGACGCAGCACCGACGTCCACGGCCCCCACCGCTCCACCAACGCCGTGGGCCCCGGCGCCGCCGCCGCCCACGGCGACGACGACGCCTCCGGTGACGACCGCCAACCTGCCGACGCTGCGCCGCGGCGCCAGCGGTCCGGAGGTCGAGTCGCTGCAGCAGCGCCTCGTGGCACTGGGCATCGATTGTCCAGTGAACGGCAGCTTCGACGACGCCACCCGCAACGCGGTACGCGCCTTCCAGCGCCGTGCCGGTCGGGTCGACGACGCGATCGTCGGCGCCAACACCTGGACCGCCCTGGCGCTCGCCGAGCGCGGCGGGCTGATTCAGTGGCAACCCAACCCGCGGGCCCTGGCCGCGGCGCGCACCTCGGACGCGGCGGCGGAGTTGCGGGCGCGCACCGCCGAGCACGCGTCGATCTACCGCCGCGCCGCCGAGCTGACCGGAGTGCCGGCGGCGATCATCGCCGCGATCCACTTCAACGAGTCGTCGCAGGGCGCCTACAACGCCTCGGTGCGCGGCCCGGAGAGCGGCTTCGGCCTCGACGACCGCTCGGTGACCACCGCCTGGGGCAACGAGGTCCTCGCCCGCCATCGCCTCGGCACCTGGCAGCGGGGCGTCGACAACGAGGCCGCCTGCCTGCAGGCCGCGGTGATCGCCGCCGAGCACCTGAAGCGCATGGCCGGCTACTGCGGCATCACCATCGACGCGAACATGACCCCCGCGGAGGTCGCGGGCCTGACCACCGCCTACATGGCCGGCCAGGGCGCCGGCCGGCTGGCGCTGCGCCGCGGCCACTCCTGGGCCTTCGACCTGCGCGACAACAACCCACACCCGCTGCACCCCGGCGGCACCTCGCGCACCGCCGGCGGCCGCACCGTCCGGGTCGGCGGTGGGCGCAAGCCCGGCCTGTTGCGCTGGGACACGCTCTTGCCCCTGCTGCAGGAGCAGCTCGGCAACCGCTGAGCGGCAGGCCCCGGACCGCCCGCGTTGCCGATCGGTCGCGCGCGGTGCTATCCTCGACGGATGAGCACGGAGGCGACCATGAGCCAACACGAACGCTCAGGCGGCAGGCCGGGGGCGGGTTTCACGATCATCGAGATCGGCCTCATCCTGGCGGTGCTCGGCGTCCTGGTCAGCGGCGTCATCGTGATGGCCGGCTTCATCTCGTCGAGCAAGGTCGGCTCCGCCATCCAGATGGTCAACACCATCCAGAACGCCGCGCGCGAGTACGCCAAGCGCAAGAACTACTCGCTCAACTTCAACGGCGTGACCAAGGCGACCCTCCAGGCCGAGCACCTGTTGCCCGACCCCTTCGAGTCACCGTTCGACACCGCGGTCTCGATCACACCGGAAGGCATCCCGGCAGATCGCATCCGCATCCAGTTCTCGGTCCCGAAACGCGAGGCCTGCATCGACCTGCGCGCGGCGGTGAGCACGATGGCGCAGTGGATCTCGCCCGACTGCAAAGCGGCGACGCCGGCGATCTGCGACGGCGGCTGCAATGTGATCATCAACACCCAGTAGGTGAGCGCGTCCTTCCGATTCAACGGTCGAGGTGAAGTCGCTCCTCGAGCACGTCCGGCTCGAGCACGATGCGCAGCGGCTCGCACTCCCAGTCGGGCAGGCCGTGCTCGGCGGCGACGCGGCGCATGTGCCGGTAACGCTGCCCGATCGGCAGCGCGGCGGCGCGCATCAGGTCCTTGCGGATCGCGCCGAAGGCGCTGAGCCGCTCGTGCAGGAGCACGGCGAACTGGCGCGCCTTCTCGTCGTTCGAGATCCCCTCCATCTCGATGATCTCCGCGGCGGTGTCGCAGGCGAGCGCCAGGTCTTGCTTCGCGCAGCCGGAGGCGAGCAGGCCAACCGCGGCGCAGACCACGAGCAGGCGGGCGGTCTTCATCTCAGTAGTTCCTCCACCCGGCGACCGCGTAGCGCAAAATCACCGGGTTCATCTTCGTGCTCACCTCGATCGGCGTCGCTACCGCCAGCCAATTCTTGCCGAAGTAGGTGGTCGCGGCGATGACCTCGGGGGTGAGGAAGGTGGTCTCGACCGCGAGCGGCGGCGGCGCGCGCAACCGGCCCAGGAGCTCGGCGTCGGTGCCTTCGCCGGTGGTCGCCAGGTGGAACCCCCAGGCGTTGAAGCTCGGCACGTTGTGCTGATAGGGCGCCACCGCGAACCCGGCGGCGCGCAGCGTCGCGCCGACGCACAAGAACAGCTCGGGGGCGAAAAACGGGCTCGAGGACTGCACCGCCACGGTCGCCCCCGGGGCCAGCCGCTCGCGCAGCGCGAGGTAGAACTCGCGGCTGAAGAGCTTGGCGGTCTCGACCTCGCGCGGGTCGGTGAAGTCGAGGATCGCGACGTCGTAGCTGCCGCTGGTCTGTTGCAGAAACGTGTCGGCGTCGAGCGCCACCGCCTCGACCTCGGCCACCGGGTGAAGCTGCCGGTCGCGGTAGCCCAACCGGCGCTGGTTGGCCAGCGCGACGGTGACCCGTGCCCCACGCGCGCCGGACATCCCCGGGGGCGCCAGCCGGACGCGCGGATCGGCGAAGGCGCGGCGGTTCTGCCTGACCAGGTGTGGCTCGGTGGCGGCCATGCGCACCACCGCCGGGTCGATGTCGATGACCGTCGCCTCCTCGACCTCGGCGTACTTGAGCACCTCGCGCAGCGCCAACCCGTCCCCGCCGCCGAGGATGAGCACCCGCCGGCGCGCCGCGCTGAGGCTCATCGCCGGGTGGACGAGCAGCTCGTGGTAGATCACCTCGTCGCGGCTGTCGAACTGCAGGTGGCGGTTCAGGTAGAGGCGCAGCCGATCGTCGCGCCGGGTCAAGACGATGTGCTGGTACTGCGAGGTCTCGCGGAAGACGATCGGGTGCTGGAAGTAGGTCTGCTCGAGCGCCACCGCCCAGCGGTCGGCGTGCTGGACCCCCAGGCCGAGCAGCAGTGCGACAAACCCCGCCGCGTAGGTCAACGCGCGCGGGCGCGCGACCCGCTCGCGGAAGACGACCAGGCCGAGGACCACGACGGCGACGCTCGCCAGGCCGAGCGAAAAGCCGATGCGTTGCAGGCTGACGGTGGTGAGCAGCACGAAGACGAACAGGAGGGCGCCGGCCAGGGCGCCGGCGTAGTCGAGCGAGAAGAGCAGGCCGAGGTTGTGGCGTAGCTCACTGACGTAGCCCTGGTTCAGGCGCAGGAGCAGCGGCACCTGCACGCCGACCAGGATCCCGATGAGCATCGCCAGCCCGTAGAGCACCACCGCGTAGGACTCGCTATGAACGTAGCTGACCGAGACGACCATGGCCGCGCTGCCGCCGACCAACGCCAGCCCCAGCTGCAGCCAGAGGAAGGCGTCGACCAACGCGTTCTGGAGATGCTGCTGCGCCAGGCTGCCGACGCCCATCGCGAACATCATCATCGCCATGATGATGAACAGCTCCTCGAGGCGGCTGCCGAGCAGGCTGTTGCCCAGCACGCTGAGGACGTACTCATGAAGCAGACCGCTGGCACCGACAAGAAGGGTGGCAACGGCAAGGAATAGACGCGTGCGCCTGCCGATCATTGTCCGGATCCTGCCGCAGGGCGCTTCGTGACGCCAGCTGCCGAGGTCGCGCTACTTGCCCGAAGGCGGCGGCGGCGGCGCGGCGGCGCCACCGGGGAGGAAGCCGGCCGGCGGCATCGGAAAGTCGTGAAAGGTCTGCTGCTTCTCGGCCAGGTTGTCGGCCACCAGCGCCGGGGCGACGAGTCGGGAGTTGAACAGGAGAACGTAGTAGCCAGCGCCGCAGTCGTGGCCGGCCTTCATGAGCTGGATCGTGTAGTTGCGCGGCATCCAGCCGTCGCCGAACTCGGCAGCTGGCACGCAGGTGCCGATCTGCACCCCCGGGGTCTCGATGCTGTCTTCGCCAGGGCTGACCAACCGGGCCTGGTAGATCTCCTTGAACGCGCTGAGCCCATCGAAACCGGGGATCAAGACCTTCAGCGAGGCGATGAGGTCGGCGTCAGCCGGCGGACCGATGCTGTTGTCCGGCCGGCGCCCCACCGGCGGCGCGGAGCCGTCAGTCGCCGGCACGTTGAACGCGATCGTATCCGCGGCGTCACCGAGCGCGTTCCAGCCGTAGGCCGTTACGACGTCGGCGAGCGCGATCAGCTCGTTCTCGGTGGCCTCGCCCTGCGCCCCTTCCATGAAGCCGACCATCTTCGGCCCGGCGACCCCGACGATCACCGCGACCACCACGAAGACGATACCGAGCTCAACCAACGTCCAGCCGTGCTGGGCACGACGCTTGCTGCTCAATCGACGGTTCATCGATGCACCTCCTCGGTGAAGACTCCCTCGCTCATCCTCCCCTCGGCGGTCAAGGGGGAGGCATGAATATCTTGACGTCCACCGGATCGTACTTCTCGACCATCGACCGCTCGAGCGCCACCTCGAGGCCGGGCTTGGTCATCGCGCTGCAGCAGCGGACGAACTCGGCCTCCGCCGACTCCTTGTCGCCGCACAGCGCCGCGTCGTTGCAGTGCGCACCCGGAAGGCGTGCGCGCAGGATATTCGCCATCTCGATCGGCAGCTCGGTGGCGACGACCATGGTGCACAACACCTTGCGCATGTCCTCGTCGATCAACGCGCTACCCGACGGCATCAACCGCATGGCGATCGGCTTGCCCCAAGGGTTGACCGTCTGCGACAGGTCGATGAGCCCCAGGTCGACGAGCACGGTGTCGGGCTCCCACTTGCCCTTGTCTCCCTTGGCCCCCTTGCCATGGACCCCCTTGCGCAGCTCTCGCTCGCCGATGTTGCAGGTGTTCGCCCCCTCCTCGCTCGGCCAGATTGCGATCGAGGGATCGATCGCGCCGATGAAGGCCGGGTTCTCGATATCCTTGACGCTGTTGTGGTAGTAGGTGCGCGCCGCGGCGTGCAGATCCATCACCTGATCGGCCGCCTGCACCGCCAGCTCGTTCTTCAGCGACTCGATGAAGTCGGGCAGCACGGTGCTCGCCACCACCGCCATGACCGCGAGCACGACGCCGAGCTCGACCAGCGTGAACCCGCCCTTCTCGTTGAGACGACGCAACCGCACGATCATCGCTCTCCTCCTCGCCACCAAACGTTCAGGGGGTGCGCACGCGCTCCTCGACCATGCTCCGCATCATCGACACTGACAGACCAGGCTTCGGGATCAAACTACAGCAGCGCACGAACCCGAGTGCAGCGGTCGGGCCACAGACCCCCGGTGCGTTGCAGCGCGCTCCGGGCAGGTAGGTGCGCACGATGTTCCCGAGCGCCTGCGGATCATTCGTCCCGGTGACCAGCGGCACCTCGGTGCTGACCACCATGGTGCACAGCGTCCGCGCCGGTATCGATCCGCCCGCGAACTGGCTGTCTGGCGCGGGGGACCGCGCCTGACGCAGGCGAGCCTCGATCGGTCTGCCCCACTGGTTGACCAACGCCCGCGGCGCGGCCTGGTTGGGCTTGAGCATGTCGTAGTCGAAAAGCACCGCCATCGGATCGACGCCGATCTCCGGACACTCGTTCGGGTAGCTCTCGCCCGGCCAGATCGCCATCGTCGGGTCGTTGATGTTGCGCGCCGGGTCACGGATGCTGGCCAGGTAGAACGAGCGGGCCGCGTCCTGGACCACCTGGACCTGGTCCGCCGCCTGGCGCGCCAGATCGTTCTTGGTCAGCTCGATGAAGTTCGGCACGACGACCGTCGCGATGACCGACATGATCGCCAGCACGATGCCGAGCTCGATGATCGTGAAGCCGGCGACCGCGCCGACCCGGCAGGCTCTGACTCTCGTCATGCGCTCCACCTCACGTCCTCCGCCGCACTCACGGCCCGATGCACTCGGCCTCCTTGGTGGTCTCCCACGGCGCGCAGTACCAGTCCTCCAGAAGCGGACGCCAGCGCCGGAAGCGCGGCTCCTTGCCCGGCCAAGGGATCCGGGAGCAGCAGCGCGTGAAATCCGCGGGGATCGCCGTAGGCCCGGCCGGACACCACGGTCCGTCGGTCAGACACATGCCGAGAGGAACCATCCGTTTGTAGGTGGTCGCGTGCTGCTCGGGGATGTTGCTCGACAAGGTCAGCCAGCAGTTCTCCTGCATCATCTCACTGCCTTGCGCACAGGCAGCCGGATCCACCTGCGAGCAGTCATCAAGCGAGATCAGGTACTCCTCCTGCCACGGGTTGATGAAGATCTCGTGGTAGCTCGTGCTCGTCATCCCGAGGTAGGTCGCCAGCTCCTTCTTCGCGAGCTCGAAGTCGATGCCCCCGGAGCACTTGGTGCGCTCGAGCTGGCCCGGCCAGTAGCCGGTGGCCTCGTCCATGTCGAAGGCGGCGTCCACCGCGGGCACAGGGTTCGGAATGAACCAGAACGACGGCGGGCCGGCCGGAGCGGGAGCCGGCGTACCGTCGCGGTAGCCTACCCCGAGAGCGAACAAGGCGTTCGCACCGGGCTGCGCGGCGGCGTAGGAGCCCCAACGGACCCGGGCGTTGCACAGCGCGTCGTTGGTCTCCGCCCCCGGGGCCGGTGGCACAGTGGCCTCCATGCAATTGCCCGCCCCGACATAGTAGCCGCGCTGGCCCAACCCCGCGGGCGCGGCCCTCTCGTCCACCGGGAGCTCCGCACCATAGGCCAGCAACCGACCCAAGGGCTGGATGTTCGGCGGCGGGCGGTGAGCTATCAGCCGCGAGTTCGGGTTGGCGGGTGGCAGCGGGATCCGTCGCCCGGTGTGACTGACCCAGAACCACTTCGCCGCGTCGAGGATGGAGTGCGTCTGGCGCACCGCCGCCTCCACTTGCCGCTTGCGCGCGAACTCGAGCGCGTTGGGGACGATCACCGCGGCGAGGATCGACATCACCCCGAGGGCGATGGCCATGTCGATCAGGGTCAAGCCGATCGAGGTCGGCCGCCGCAGCTCACGCATCCGCACGCTGACCATGTCGCCCCTCGTCTGGCTACGACGAACTCTTCTCGCGCGATGACCTCACATGATGATAGGGGATCTCACGTCCACGCGCCAGCCCTGCCGGCGATCGTTCCCTCGCTTGTTTGCCCACATGATCCCACAACGCCTGCGCGTAGCCTCCACGCGGGCATCTCGCGCGCCATCACATTGCCGACCGAGAGGCGTCGGTGCTATCCTGATGGCACGCGATCGGACCGGGAGGCACGGATGCTCGACAGGCGTGAGCGATGGTCGGTGCGTCGACAACCCGCTCGACGACTCGAGCGCGGCATGACCATCGTCGAGCTCGGCATCGTCATTGGCGTCATCAGCATCCTCATCGGAACGGTCCTGGTCGCCAAGGGGCACGCCGACAACGCCAAGGCGCAGTCGACCGCGACGATGGTGCGCAGCATCCAGGAGATCACCCCCTCGTGGAGCGAGCGCCGGCGGCGGGGCCGCGGTTTCGCTGGGGGTGGCCTCCCTCTCCTGACCAACACCGAATTGCAAGCCAGCGGCATGTTGCCCAAGGTTTCCACCGGCGACGCGGTTGCGGGTCTGCCGGGCAGAATCAGCCGGATCCAGACCGGCTGGGGCACACCAATGACGGTCCGGCACGTGCCCACCTCGATCGCCGGCGGCATCTGGTACGAGTACGAGGTGGTCTTCTGCACACCCACCAGAGAGGCTGCCGACGATCTCCAGAGGATGCTCCAAGGACGCGGCGTCGTGGTACGACCAGGCATCGCCCCGGCCGCCGCCCCCGCCCCTGCCGACCTGACAACCCACCAATGCCCGGCGGGCTGCACCGGTTGTCTGATGCAGATCCAGTCGGGTGGCTCCTGATGGAGGGGTAACGATGAACCAGCGATCTTCTCGGCGTTTCCCCGGAACGAGCGGCTTCACGTTGATGGAGGTCGGCTTGATTCTCGGCGTCATCGCCGTCCTCAGCGTCGGCGTCATCACCGCCTCCGGTTTCATCAACGCCAGCCGGGTCAGCGGCACGATCCAGATGATCAACACCGTGCAGCTCGCGGCGCGCGAGTTTGTCAAGCGGGCGAACCGCGGCCAGAGTTTCGCCAACATCACCAACGCCACCCTCGCCGATGAGAACCTCCTGCCCGCCGACCTCAAGAGCCCGTTCGACACCGCCGTCACCATCGCCTCCTACCCGCCGGCTGAACCCGTGCCCGACGGGATCTCGATCAAGTTCCGAGTGCCGGATCAGGAGACCTGCTTCGACCTGCGGGCCGCGACGTCCAAGATGGCCAAGTGGCCGCCGCCGCCGGCGAACAACTGCTTCGGCTGCAACAACTGCGAGATCATCCTCCTGTCGCGCTGACCCCTTGATTTCTCCGCCCGGACGTGTCGGTCTTGGCCGATGCCGGTCCCGGAGAAGCTCAACGCCATCCTGCGCCGCGCCTTCGAGCTGAAGGCCAGCGACGTCCACCTGCACTCCGGCGCTCGGCTGCGCCTGCGCGTCAACGGCGAGCTGCTCGAGCGCGGCGAGCAGCCGGTGCCGGCCGCGGCGGCCGAGGCGCTGCTCATGGGCGTGCTCGACGACGAACAACGCGCACTCCTCGCCGAGGCTGGGCAGCTCGACCTGGCGTTGAGCGTCGACGGCGGCGGCCGGGCGCGGGTCAACATCTTCCGCCAGCAGCGCGGCCTCGACGCGGTCTTCCGGCTCATCCCGGAGCAGCCGCCGAGCCTCTCCGAGCTGATGCTGCCGCCGGAGCTCAAGAAGCTCACCGAGTGGGCCAACGGGCTGGTGCTGATCGTGGGCCCGGCCGGCTGCGGCAAGACCTCGACCATCGCGGCGCTGCTCGACATCATCAACCGCGAGGAGCGGGATCACATCATCACCGTCGAGGACCCGGTCGAGTACGTCCACCACTCGAAGGGCTGCATCGTCAACCAGCGCCAGGTGGGCATCCACACGCGCGAGTTCGCCAGCGCGCTGCGCGCGGCCTTGCGCGAGGATCCGGACGTCATCATGGTCGGCGAGCTCCGCGACCTCGAGAGCATCTCGCTGGCGGTAACCGCCGCCGAGACCGGCCACCTGGTCTTCGCGACGCTGCACACGCGCACCGCGGTCGAGAGCGTCAACCGGATCATCAACAGCTTCCCGGCCGCCGAGCAGCCGCAGGTGCGCGCGCAGCTGTCCGACTCGCTCCGGGCGGTGATCTCGCAGCGGCTGGCGTTGACCGCCGACAAGACCCGCCGACTGCCGGCGCTGGAGGTCCTGATGGTCACGCCGGCGATCCGCGGCCTGATCCTCGACGACAAGACCCACCTGATCATCTCGACGCAGGAGCTGGGCAAGGACGGCATGTCCACCCTCGACCAGTCGCTCGGCCGGCTCGTGCGCCAGCGCCTGGTCACCGCCGAGGAGGCGCGCCGCCACTGCATCGATCCCGCGGCGCTGGCGAGGTGACGCTGATGCTGACCCTCAACGAGATGCTCACCTACGTGCGCGACTACAGCGGCTCCGACCTGCACCTCGCCGCCGGGCGCATCCCGCGCATCCGCCGCCACGGTGCGCTCGAGGAGATCGGCGGCGCGCCGGCGCTCGCCGACGCCGTGCTGCAGGAGATGCTCGCCGCCATCTGCCCGCGTGACATCTGGCAGCGCTTCATCTCCAGCAACGACTTCGACCTGGCGTACGCGCTCAAGGGGGTCGGGCGCTTCCGGGTCAACCTGTTCCGCCAGGAGTTCGGCGTCGGCGCGGTCTTCCGCCTGATCCCCGAGGAGATCGTCACACTCGAGCAGCTCCGCCTGCCGCCGGCGGTCGAGCGCTTCGCCCACCTCGACGACGGCTTCGTGCTGGTCACCGGCCCCACCGGGTCGGGCAAGTCGACGACGCTGGCGGCGATCGTCGACAAGATCAACAGCACCTACGCCAAGCACATCGTCACGATCGAGGATCCGGTCGAGTTCGTGCACAAGAACAAGAAGTCGGTCATCTCCCATCGCGAGGTCGGCTCGGACACGAGCAGCTTCGCCGACGCGGTGCGCATGGCAACGCGCGAGGACGCCGACGTGCTGCTGCTCGGCGAGCTGCGCGACCACGAGACGATCGCCCGGGCGCTCGACGCGGCCGAGATGGGTATCCTGGTGCTCGGCACGCTGCACACCAACAGCGCCGCGAGCACCATCGCCCGCATCGTCGACGTCTTCCCCGGCGAGCAGCAGGCGATGGTGCGCACCATCCTCGCCGGCTCGCTCTCCGGGGTGCTCTCGCAGACCCTGCTGCCCCGCCCCGACGGGCGGGGCCGGGTCGCGGCGCTCGAGATCCTCTTCCGCACCCCGGCGATGGCCAGCGTCGTGCGCGACGGCAACACCGCGATGATCGACTCGATCATCCAGTCCGGCCGCAACGAAGGGATGCAGCTGCTCGACGACGCGCTGTTCGACCTGGTGCGCAGAGGCGACGTGAGCCCCCGGGTCGCCTTCCTCGCCGCGCGCGACAAGGCGCGCTTCGAGAAGCTGGCGCCGGTGGCGCCCGGCACGCAGACGGCGCAGATCCGCTGACGATCCAAACGGACGGTCACGATTCCCGATCGCCACCAGCGGCGTCGCCCGCGGGAGAACCGACAACGGGGCGTGCGCGAAGCGCGCACCCCCCGGTTAGCGCGGCGTCGGGTTGATGACGACCGGCGTCTTGCGCCCGCCGCCGCCGCCGCCGACCGGGACGTCAAAGTCGATCACCGTCGTCTCGCCGGCTGCCACTTTGGCCCGCCGCTCGGTCAACCGCTGGTTCACCTCGAGCGTGACCCGGTACTCGCCCGCCGGTAGCCGCGTCGGCCGGTCGAGCGGGCAGGTGCCGATCTGCTTGCCGGCGACGGCGACGAAGCCCCACGAGCTGCAACGGACCACCAGCGTGCCCGACTCCACCACCGGCCGCACCGGGGTCGGCTCGACCGGCTCCGCCGGGCCGGGTGCCTCCTTCTGCCCTTGCGCGAGCCACGCGGCGCGGAAGCGCTGCACGGGGCCGGTCTGCCAGGCGACCAACCCGGCGACGACCAGCACGACGCCGGCGACGAGGCCCACCAGCCAGCTGCGGTTCTTGCGTGGCTCGTCCCCCGCCGCCCACGGATCCCGCCCCGGGGCGACCTGCGGCGGCGCGGTCTCGGTCTCGACCGGGGGCGCGGTGATCGGCGCCGAGCCGGTCTTCGGCAGCGACGACAGGCGCATCTCGGCGCTCGGCGGCGCGCGGTCGAAGACCTCGCTCAAGTAGGTGGCCATCACCGTCGACGAGATCGGCGCCTGGCCGAGCAGGAAGGTTTCGAGCTCCTGCTGCACCTCGGCGGCCGAGGCCTGCCGGTCGAGCGGGTTCTTCTCCAACGCGCGCATCGCGATCCGCTCGAGCTCCGGCGGCACCTCCTGGTTGAACTGGCGCGGCGGCGCCGGCACCTTGTTGGCGATCTCGCCGACCAGCCGGGCGAGCCCCTGCGGCCCCTTACCCATGTCGAACGGCGCCCGCCCGGCGAGCAGCTTGTAGAGCACCAGCCCCAGCGCGTAGATGTCCCACGAGAGGGTCGGCTTGCCGCCGCGCAGGCTCTCGGGCGGCAGGTAGAGCGGCTTGCCGATGATGTGGTCGCCCACGGTCAGGCTGGCGGCGTTGAGATCCTTGGCCACGCCGAAGTCGACCAGCTTCACGATTCCCGAAAAGGAGACCATGATGTTGGTCGTGCTGACGTCCCGGTGGACGATGCGCCGCCGCTGGCCGTCGTCACCGACGAAGTTGTGCGCGTAGTCGAGAGCGCTGGCGACGTCGGCGACGACCCGCGCGGCGATCACTGGCGGGCAGAAGCTCTTCGCCTTGCGCAGCCGGCGCAGCAGGTCGTGCAGGTTGCGCCCGTCGACGTACTCCATCACGATATAGTAGCTGCGCTCGAACTGGCCGAGCTCGAGGATCTCGACGATGTTCGGGTGGTGCAGCTGCGCCGCCAGGCTCGCCTCGCGCAGAAAGCGCTGCACGTAGGTCTGGTCGCTGCTGCGCTCGGGCAGGATCTTCTTGATCACCACCTTGCGCGCGAAGTCGGCCGGCCCGACCTTGTGGGCGACGAAGACCTCGGCCATGCCGCCGCGGCCGAGCAGCTTGCCGAGCTTGAAGGTCTGGGAGCCGAGCGCGATCGAGGGCAGCTCGGTCGAGTCGGTGGCCGGGGTCTCCTCGGGCGGCTCGCTCTGGGGATCGTCGTTCCACGAGTCGCCGTCCTCGTCGACCGACGGAGGGCCGCTCGGGGGCAGAGCCGCGGTCTTGAGGTCGGAGACCTTGCTCATCTCGACGATCGTTGTATCGCACGCGGCGCCGGGAGGCTACCCGCGCCGCGTTACGGAGGGCAAACTACAACCGGTAGCGGAACGCGACCGTGCCCGCCAGGGTGGCGCAGTTGAACCCGGTCACCGCCGCCGGCGCCATCACGCCCGGGGCCGCGGCCGCGATGCCGATGATCGCGTGGTCACGGCGCTTGGCGTAGCAGAGGTCCTGGCAGGCCTGATTGGGGTTCGAGCCGCCGCAGGTCACCGGGATGATGAAGTGCTCACCGTAGCTCGGGGCGGCAGGGCCCTGCGCGTTGACAGCGGCCAGGGTGAAGTCCGGCACCGAGGTGCCGATGCCGGCGGTGATCAGCGTCCGGGCGACGAGCTGAGGCATGTAATCGACACCAGCCGCCTCGGGGAGCTTGCCGCCGTTGGTGCCGGCGTAGACCGCCGAGCCCTTGGCGATGGTGTCGAGCACCTCGACCATCTTGCTGACCCGGCTCGACTGGAGGAAGCCTCGGCCGACCAGCACGACGGTCGCCAAGATAGCGATGACCGCGACGACGATACCAAGCTCGATCAAGCTGAAGCCACGTTCACGCATCGACACTCGCCTCATGGTCATCTCCTCGGTGGAGCGCAACAACGATGTCGCTCGCACGGCGCAGCCACCATGGCCGCCCGGTCCGGTCATCGTAAACGAAAACCATTGCGCAAAGCAAACCCACACCAACCCACGTTACTTCCCGAAGTTCGACAGGTTGCCGTAGATGGGCAGAAAGATCGACAGCGCCATGATCATCAGCATACCGCCACCGACCAGGATGAGCAGCGGCTCGACGAAGTTCGACAGCAGCTGCAACTGCGTCGCGGCCCGGTCGCGCAAGAAGTTGGCGATGCCGGCGAACTGCTTGTCGAAGCGCCCGGTGGCCTCGCCGTGCGCCACCGCGCGCGTCACCACCGGCGGGAAGAGCTTGTCGCGGAAACCCTCGGTGAGCGAGGTGCCCTGAGCGGCGAGCTCGCGGCAGACGGCCAGCTTGTTGCGGATGTAGGGCGAGTTCGTCGCGCCGGTGGCGATGCGCAGGCTCTCGAGCAGCGGGATGCCACCGCCGTTGAGCATCGCCAAGCTCATGAACACCGACGAGAGCTCGAGGTTGAGCTTCAGGCGACCGATGAGCGGCACATGGTAGCTGAACTCGCTCAGCCGCGCGCGCAGGTCGGGCGGCAGGTTGCGCGCCACAATGAAGATCCCGACCACAGTGGCCGGCGGGATCCACCAGACGTACTCGATGATGTGCGACAGGCCGAAGACGATGTCGGTGATCAGCGGCCGCTCCTTGGGCAGGATCGCCTCGAGCTGCGGCACGACGAAGACGAGCAGCATCGTGAAGACGAGTGAGAGCACGACGATGGCGATGATCGGGTAGGTGGCCGCCTTCTTGGCGTTCTTGGCCAACGTGTCGAGCTCGCGGTAATGGTTGGCCAGCTCCTGGAAGACCTCCTCGAGCCGGTTGGCCCGCTCGGCCGCGGCGACCGACGCCACCGCCAAACCGGGGAAGACACCAGTCTCGTCGACCGCCTCGTGGAGCGAGAACCCCTTGTTGATGCTGTCCTCGATCTGATCGAGCGCCTGGCGCAGCGTGCGATCGTCGAGCGTGTCCTTCACCGTCGAGATCGCCGCGGTGACGTTCATCCCCAGCTCGAGGATCCCCTTCATGTTGGCGAAGAACTCGACCAGCACGCTGCGCTTGAGCTGCCGCTTGCTGAAGCCGCGCGAGAAGTTCGCCTTCCAGTCGACGCGCAGCTCGATGACCTGATAGCCCTGCTTCTCGAGCCGCTCGGTCAGCATGCGCCCCGACGGCGCCTCGGCGCTGCCGGCGAGGATCTGACCGGTCGAGCTGACCGCCTGGTAGTGATAATACATGAGCCCTCGTCAGGAGACCGCCACCGCGGGTACGGCCTCCGGCGCATAGCCCTCGATCGGACCGACGACCCGCTCGGCCTCGGCGGGGCTGGTCGCGCCGGCGTTGACCAACTCGCGCGCGTTGTCGAGCATCGTCTTGAAGCCCTCCTTCTGGGCGAACACCTCGATCTCGGCGGCCGCCCGTGAGGAGTGCACCATCGTGCGCACCTTGTCGGTGAAGTGGAGGACCTCGGCGACCACCGTCCGGCCGGTGTAGCCCTTGCTGCAGCCCGGGCAGCCCGGCCCGGCGTTGCGCGCCCCTGGGAGACCTGGCAGCGGCGCCGGCGCCGAGCACTTCGGGCACAGCTGCCGCATCAAGCGCTGGGCGATGATCCCGATCGTGCCGTCGGCCACCCGGTACGACTCGAGCCCGAGGTCGACCAGGCGCGGCACCGCCTCGATGGCGCTGTTGGCGTGCAGGGTGCTGAGCACCAAGTGGCCGGTGTTGGCGGCCCGGAAGCACTCACGCGCCGTCTCGGCGTCGCGGATCTCGCCGACCAGGATGATGTCCGGATCCTGGCGCAGAAACCCGCGGATGCAGTTGGCGAACGTGACGCTGGCCTTGTCGTTGACCTGCACCTGCTGCACCGAGGGCAGCTTGATCTCCACCGGGTCCTCGACGGTGAGGATCTTCTTCTGCGTGTCGTTCAAGGTCGAGAGGATCGAGTAGAGCGTGGTGGTCTTGCCCGAGCCGGTCGGACCGACCAGCAGGATGACGCCGAACGGGTAGCGGATCAGCTCCCGGATCACGTTGAGGTTGTGCTCCGAGTAGCCGAGCTGGGTCATCTGCACGCAGGAGCGCGTGTCGTCGAGGATACGCATGACCACCATCGGCCCCTCGACGGTGGGGCTCGAGGCGAAGCGGACGTCGAGCGTCCGGCCGGCGAAGGCGAACGAGAAGCGCCCGTCGCGCAGTCGGTGGAAGTCGGACAGGTCGATGCCGCTCTTGCCGAACAGCACGTTGACCAGGTTGTCGTGCCGCTCGCGCGGCAATGAGATCTCCGGCTGGAGCACGCCGTCGACGCGGAAGCGCACGACGCTCACCGGGCCGACCGGCTCGATGTGGATGTCGGAGGCGCCGGAGAGCACGGCGCGGCCGAGGATGTAGCCGAGCAGCTCGGTCAGCTCGCCCTTGCCGATCGCCTCGCGCGCCGACTCGACCAGCTTCTCACCGTCGGTGCCGCCGAAGGTGTAGGTCTCGATCACCGTGGCGATCGCGGTCTTGGTCGAGACCACCAGCGGGCGGCGGCCGATCAACGCCTGCGCCCGATCGTTGGCGGTGGTGTTCAGGATGTCGGCGACGACCAGGAACGGTTTGTCGCGCCGCACCACCGGCAGGACGAAGTGCTGCCGGGCGAAGTCGACGGTCAGCTTCTGCAGCATCGGCGCATCGACGGTCGCCTCGCGCAGCTGGCGCAGGCCGGCGAACGGCATCCCGTACTGCTTGGCGACCATCTGGCCGAGCTCGGTCTCGCCGATGAAGCCCAGCCGCTGAACGATCTCGCCGAGGCGCTCCCGGGTGCGCTTCTGCACGTTGAGCGCGAGCTGGAGCTTCTCCGCGGTCAGAAGGCCCGCGGCGATCAGCATCTCGCCGAGTCGCTGGTGCGCCATGCTCGGCTCAGCGAACCGTGGTCGTCGAGCCGGCCTTGCCGCCGCTCTTGATCGTCAGACCCGACTCGTTGATGTCCTTGATGATCAGGTTGGTGCCCAGGCGATCGCCGGGCCGGACGGTGAAGATCCGCCCGCGGTACATGATCACCGCCTCGCGCCGCGGCTGCGTGGTGATCGACTTGACCAGGATCTCGGAGCCGGCGCTCGCCCGGCGGACGACCCGGCCGCGCGACCCGGTGCCCATCACCGCCTCGAACTCGCGCTCCTTGGCGATCTTCTCCAGGCGCAGGTCCAGGGCCGCGATCTCCTCCCGGTCGAGGGCCATCTGGACGCGCAGCAGCTTGAGCCGGTCGAGCACGTCCCGCGTGCCGACGTCGACCAGCTCGACCCCTTCGAAGGCGTCGTCCTCGGTCGGCTCGGCCACCCCGTCGGTCCTGGCCGGCTTCGCCGCCGGCTTCTTCGCCGCCAACGCCACGCCCGGCCCCCACGCCACGACGAGCAGCGCAACCAGCGCGCCAACAATCGATGTCCAGGAAAGACTGCGCATCATGGTCAACCTCCTGTGCCGCCGCCCTCGAGGGCGATGAGCTCGACTTCTACGTTGAAGGTCACGGTGTCCTCGCCAGCGGAGATCCGGGCGCTGCGCACCCGGAGCGGCTGGCGGCCGAGCAACTGCCAGAGGATCGAGAAGTAGCCCAGCGCCGACTGCTTGAGCGACGAGGTGGTCAGGCCGAGCACGGTGCTCTGCACCCCGTGGTTGATCGGCTGCCAGGCGATGCCCGTTTGCCCGAGGTCGAGGCGCACGCTGCTGCCCATCAGCTCGGTGTCGTCGAGCATCCGGCCGAGGAACTCCTCGAGCGCCTCATCGGCGGGCAAAAGCTGCTTCGACGGCAGCGCCGACAGCTCGGCCACCTCCTGCTGCGCCTGGGAGAAGAGCGGCATCTCGGCGGCGTACTGGGCCATGAAGCCGTTGCCCGCCTCGTACTCGCTGAACGCCAGGTAGAAGACGAACAGCGCGCCGAGCAGGAACAGGATCCTAAGGACTCGCAGGCTCACGCATCTTCTCCAGCTTGTAGAGGAAGTCTTGCGTCTCGATGATCATCGACACCGTGGCGCCGCGCCAGCTGCCGGAGCGCGCCACCGCAGCGCGGATCTCCTTCAGCGTAATCGGCGGGTCGCGCTGGTCGATGGGGGTCTCGCGCCGGGCGAGGATCGCCACCATCCCCTCCGGGGTGGCCGAGACGTGCTGCACCGCCAGCTGCGGCGGCATCATGAACTCCAGCTCGACCCAGGCCTGCGGCAGATCGAACGACCGGCGGGTGAGCAGGCTGGCGTAGCGCTCGCGAAAGAGCGCGCTGTGCTGGTCGGAGGTCTGCAGCTGCTGCTGGCGCAGCGCGGCGAGCTCGTGCTCGGCGACCATCCGCCGCGCCGTCGCCAGGCCGGCCAGGCCGACCGCGACCACCAACAGGACCCCCATCATCGTCACCGAGCGCAGCTCGCGCCGGCGGACCTGACGGCGCCGCTCGCGCGCCAACTCGTTGGCCAGGTAGAACTGGACCGCCGGCACCTTGCGGAACCCGTGCAACCCGATCGCCGGCACGTCGGGCGGCAGGCGCACCGCGTTGGCGTCCCGCCCACCGCTCGAGAGCAGGTCGGCGACCTTCCGCGCCGAGGTGTAGATCGGGCAGTTGGGCATGTTGAGGCCCTGCAGCGTGATCGCCACCTCGCGCTGCAGGTCGTCCTCGGGGAACAACGCCCGGACTGCCTTGATTTCGGTGCCCTGGATCGCCACGATCGCGAAGCGATCGAGCAACGAGTCGACCACCATCACCTCGTTCTTCTTCGCCGCGGCGGTGGTGGTGGTCGAGGTGGCCGAGGTGCCCACCGTCGGGCCCTCGGTCGAGTCCGGCCCGAGGAAGGCGCGGCCGGCGCGGGTGATGAGGCCCCCGGTGACGATCTGACTGAAGGTACCGGCCGGCAGCGCGGCCTTTTGCCCCTCGCGGGCCAGGATGGCGTAGGGCACCACGGCGCGGACGCGCTTGCAGGTGCGCAGGCCCTGGAGCATCGCCTCGGGCATCACGAACACCTGGTAGACCGCGGTGTCGACCTTCTCCCAGCAGTAGACCGAGCCCTGCGGCAGCCGCTCGCTCACCTGGCGGTGCAACCCGTCCTCGGAGGTCGCCACCAGACGCAGAAGCTCCGTCGGCACGACGCCGACGTCGGTCGGTTCGGTGATGACCTGCTCGAGCTCGGCCATCGTGCCGGCGACCAGCTTGTTGCCCTTGGTGACGACGATGCGCTCGTTGTCGAGCAGGATGGCCTTGGCCATGGGTGTGGTGCCCTGGAGGCTAGTTGTTGGACAACAGGTCGATGGTCTGCTGCGTCGGCTGCGCCGACTGCATCGACTTCGGGGTGAGCATGATCACCAGCTCGGTGCGCGCGTTGAGCTGATCCTTCGAGCCGAACAGCACGCCGAGGACCGGGATCTTGGACAGGAAGGGCACGCCGCGGCTGATGGTGTTGTCCTTCTCGTCGATCAGGCCCGCGATGACCAGCGTGTCGCCGAGCTTGCCGGTGACCACGCCGGTGTAGCTGCGCCGGTTGAACACCGGCAGCTCGACGGTGGCGCCGCCGGTGAAGCTGCGGGTCTGCAGATCGACCACCTCCTGCAGGATCACCGACACGGCCATCGTGATCGTGTTGTCGTCGTTGATGCGCGGCAAGAGCGACATGATCAAGCCGTTGGACAGGATGTTGGTCTCGATCGCGGTCTGCACCCCGACCTGGGGCATCACCGTCTGGGTCACCGAGCTGACGTAGGTCTGCACCCGACCGGCCTGGATCAAGGCCGGCAGGTTGTTGCCGACCAGGAGGTTCGGCTGCGACATCAGGTGCACCTCGCCCTGCTCCTCGAGCGCGCGCAGCACCACCGAGCCGTTGACACCGCCGAACGAGAGGGTGAGCGCGCCGGCGTCGGTGGCGTTCTTGATCAACGCCGACCCGGAGGTGAGGCTGGTGGACGAGAGCGTCCCGACCTGCTGGTAGACCGCGCTCCAATCGAGGCCGGCCTTCTTCGTGTCGGAGAGCGAGACCTCGGCCAGCCGCACCTCGATCACCGTCTGGCGGGCCATCTCCTCGTTGATCTCGGCGATGTAGCGCTCGACCGCGTCGAGGGCGTACGGGCGGTCGTTGACCGTGACGAGCCCGGCGGTCTGGTTGATCGAGAAGGTGCCGTCCTTGCTCAGGATGGTCTGGAAGGCCTTCTCGAGCTCCTCCCAGATCCCCTTGGAGGCCGACTCGGTCGCCAGCGAGATGCGGGCGCCCATCGAGCCTTCCCGGCCGCCGCCGCCGCCGCCACCACCGCCGCCGCCGCCACCGCCGCCGCCACCACCGGCTCCGCCGGCCTGCATCCCGGCCAGCTCGGTGATCGCCGAGTCGTTGGCGACGTGCGAGTCCCAGAACTGGCGGATCATCGGCACGTTGACCCGGAAGACCCGCATGTAGCGGGAGAAGACGATCAGCTCGTTGTTGTTGAACTCGTGGCTGTAGCCGAGCGGCGTGAGCAGGACCTTCAGCGCCGTCTTGAGCGGGACGTTCTTCAGGGTCGGGATCTCAACCTCGCGGTTGGTCTCGACGTCGTTGCGGATGATGAGGTGAAGATTCTGCGTCCGCGCCAGCTGCTCGAGCACGGCGCTGAGCTTCAAGCTCGTGCCGTAGATGCTCACCTCCCGGTCGGCCACCCCGCCGCCTTCGGCGCCATCCTCGGCCCGCTTCCCCGCCGAGGCGGGGCCCGCCGTCACGAGACACACGACCACGACCAACGAGAAGGGTAGGTTCATGCTGGCGATCTCATAGTCGGTGCGCCTGGCCCAGTCAACGATTGGTCCTGTTGCCGAGCTCCGGCCGGGTATGGTACGGGGATAGCATGCGATGCTCACGCGCTCTCGCCAACTTGGCGGTTCTTGGTGCCCTGGTGGGCTGCGGCGACTTCAGCCTGCAGACCGTGGTCAAGCTCGAGCCGATCGACGAGTGGCGTACCGGAGGTGAACCGCCTCAGACGGTCCACATGGTGGATGTCACCCCCACCTTCTGCGCCACGCTCCAGGACGGTGAGATCCAGGAGTGCTCCGTCGAACCGTACGGCGCCCACGTGGGGCGCGTGACCCTACGCAACGACGCCCCCGCCAACCCGACGAACCCTCTCGAGGGCCAGGAGGTGATCACCGGCTGGCGCCTGCAGCTCATCTCCGACAACGCCGACGCCCCGGAGCTGCGCAACCAGTCCGCCAGGGTCCGGCAGGTGATCATGCCGCAGTCGCAGGTGACCTTCTACGTGCCGCTCGTCGACATAGCCACCAAGGTCGACTTCGTCGCCGCCCGGCCGCGCACCGCGATGCGCTACTCGGCCGTCATCGTGCTCGACACCGAGCAGGGCCAGCGCCTGCGCACCTCGAGCTTCGTCGAGCTCGGGTCCGTCGTGAACTGCGCCAGCGGAACGATCCCGGTCTCGAGCTGCTTCTGAGCCGCGCCTCCGCGCCTACTCCCCCCAGTACAAGAGGTTCCCGTAGGTGCTGAAGTCCGGGGCCGAACAACCGTCCGAGCAAAGCGCCGCGGAGTCGTTGCCGGTGTCGAAGCCGGCGCACTCGTTGCCGATCCCGTCGCGGTTGACGCAGATGGCGATCGGCCGGCTGACCCCGAGGTTGCGCACCCTGTCGTAGGCAACCGCGGCGAGGCAGACAGGCCCATCGGCGTGGAAGTTCCGGGTGTCGAATGAGCCGCCAGCGCAGAGCGCCGCATTGTAGGCGTCATAGGCGTTGAGGACGTAGACGGCCGGGCTCCTGCCCGCGTCGGTCCACCAGATGGTCAACGGCTCCCACCCGCACAGCTGCGCCGGCGCCTCGTAACACGGCGCCGCCTCCGGCGAACAGCAGCCGTTGGCCACGGTGCAGCTGTTGCCATTCGACGCGCATCGACTCGCCAGGTTGGTGGCCTTGTCCTCGGTGAAATCCGGTTGACCCCACGCCGTCACCGGCACCATCTTCTGGACGATGGCCTGCCACGGCTGCGGGTTGGCCGGATCTGGGACGAGCGCCGGGTTGATCCCGGAGCACTCGCCGTTCGTCCCCACGACCAGCTTTTGACCAGTGTCGATGCCTGTCTTGTCGAGCAGGTAGAGGTACACCTCCTCGACGCCGGCGTAGAACCCGCCGGAGCCGTTGGAGCGGTCCTGAACGCGCAGCCGTGGCGCAAAGGTGTAGCCGTTGAACGGATCCCCCGGGTTGGCCTCGAACACGTGGCGGTCCTCGACCTCGTTCTCCCCGAGGGGATCGAAGTCGTCCGAGCATTCGGTCAGTCCGGTCTCGCCGGTCCGGTAGTACTGCACCTCGGGCGAGCTGAAGGCCACCACCGGCCCAAAGCTGTCCAGCGTGAACGCGTGCCCGACCGAGTTGCGATTGCCGTAGAAGTCGGCGGCGGTGACCACCAGCCGCGGATACTGCATCAACCCGAGCTCCGCGGTGTCGAAGACGCCGACGAACTCGTCGAACCCCGTGCTCTGCAACTCGAGGACAGAGTAATCACCGATGATCGCCAGCACCGGCTCGGTCTCCGACAGCCCGTCCGGGTCGACGACGCGCGCGCGGATGAGGATGACCCCCGCGACGATCTGATACTCGGTCGGCACGAGCTCGGTGATCTCAGGTCCGACCAGGTTGTTCGGCGGACCGATGCCGTCCGAAGGCTCGAGCCCGGGATCTCCGACGATCGGCACACCGTCCCCGTCGAGCGGCGGGTCGCCGTCGTCGGTACGGCCCCGGCTGCCGGTGACGCAGCGATCGCGCTCGCAGATCTTGCCCTTCCCGCAGTCGGTGTCGACGAAGCAGTCGCTGGTGTTCGTGCAGGCGCCGAGGAGGCTCGCCGCGAAGATCAAGAGAAGCAGGTTGCGCATGGTCATCACCACCTTGCCCGGTTGTAGCACAGGCCGGGCGTCTCGTCATGCGCCGCTGGCGTACGGCCCCGGTCTGCGGCAGGATGCTCGGGATGTCCCGCCGGCGGCGGATGGTGATCGCGTTGTCGATGGTGCTGCTCGGCGCCTGCGGGATGATCTACGAGTACCTGCTCGGCCTGGTCGGCAACTACCTGATCGGCGGGCGCTACGAGCAGGTGCTGCTCATCGTCGGCACGATGCTCTGCACGATGGGCGTCGGCGCCGCGGCGCAGCAGCTGATCACCACCCGGCTGCTCGAGCGCTTCCTCTGGCTCGAGCTCGGACTCGGCCTTTGCGGCGGCTTCTCGGTCATGCTGGTCTACCTCTTGTTCACCCTCGGCGGCGGCCACGGCGTCGCCACCTACGGCCTCGCGGCGCTGGTCGGGCTGCTCATCGGCATGGAGATCCCGCTGCTCGTGCGCCTCAACCAGACCTACGTGCCCAAGCTGGGCGAGAACGCCGGGCAGCTGCTCGCCCTCGACAACTTCGGCGCGCTCGCCGGGGCGTTCTTGTTCGTCACGCTGCTGCTCACCCACGTCAGCCTGCCCCGCCTGGCCTTCGCGCTCGGTTTGGCCAACACCGCGGTCGCCGGCGCCACCGCGCTGGCCTTCCGCGCCGAGCTGCGCGCGCCGCGCCGCGCCGCGCTGGCCATCGGCGCCGTCGCGCTGCTGCTCGCCGTCGGCCTCGGCTTCGCCGACTCCTGGCAGGCGGCGCTCGACCAACCCCGCGCCCCACACTCCGACGGAGGTTCTTGATGCACGCTCGCCTCACTTTGGCCCTCGTGTTTGTGCTCGCCGCCGCCTGCGCCGGCCCCGCGGCCAAGGAGCCGTGGCGCGCCGAGCTCGACGCCCTCAAGGCGCAGCAGCAGGTCGACCACGAGGACCTGCGCAAGGCCTTCGCCTTCGAGGTCGAGGCGTTGCGTGGCGAGCTCGCGGCGGTCAAGGAGGCGCAGACCACTCTGGGCGACAAGCTCGAGGCGCTCAAGACCGCGGCGCCGAGGGCCCCGAGGCCGAGCGGCCCGGACCCGGCCGCGGTCTACGCCTTCCCGGTCGGCGACTCGCCGGTGCGCGGGCCGAGCGACGCCTGGGTGACCATCATCGAGGTCTCCGACTTCCAGTGCCCGTTCTGCGACCGGGTCAACCAGACGCTGGATCAGATCCTCGAGACCTATCGTGGCGACGTACGCATCGTCTTCAAGCACAACCCGCTCGCCTTCCACCAGCGCGCGATGCCGGCGGCGATCGCGGCGATGTGCGCCCACGAGCAGCGGCAGTTCTGGCCGCTGCACGACGCGCTGTTCGCCAACCAGCGCACGCTCGACGACGAGGCGATCGCCGGCTACGCCCGCGACGTGCAGCAGATGAGCTTCAAGAAGTGGCGGGCCTGCGTCGACGCGCAGCGGCCCAAGGCGCAGATCGAGGCCGAGCAGGTCTACGCCACCGGGCTCGGGGTCCGCGGCACGCCGGCGTTCTTCATCAACGGCCGGTTCCTCTCCGGAGCGCAGCCGTTCGACGCGTTCAAGCGGCTCATCGACGAGGAGCTGGCCAAGGCCAAGCAGAGCGGCCTCGGGCGGGCGGACTACTACGAGAAGGCGGTGGTCGGCAAAGGCAAGCGCACCGAGTAGCTCAGCCGCCGAAGCGCCCCTGCCGCACCATATAGGCGAGCAAATCCAGGCCGCCGGGCTCGTCGAGCAGGGCCGCGTAGGGCCCAAGCAGCTCGCCAAAGTGCTGGCGGATGTACTCCTTCATATAATGAGCGGTGTCGACGCTGGCGAACAGCTCGAAGCGGTCCCGATCCACGGCATCCTCCGTCGGCAGGTGGCCCGCGCAGGCCTGTGCCCCTGAGTGAACACCAAGGGGCGCGCCGAGGCAAAAAAACCGCCGGAGCGCGCGCGCGTCAGAGGGCCTGGGCGACGATCTCGGCCAGGTCGAGCGTCTTGACCTGCTCGTCCTTGCCGAGCTCGGCGACGCCGTCCTTGAGCATCGTCAGGCAGAACGGGCAGGCCGAGCCGACGCAGTCGGTGCCGGCGGCCACTGCCTCCTTGCTCCGGTGCACGTTGATCCGCTCGCCGATGTGCTCCTCCATCCAGAAGCGCCCGCCGCCGGCGCCGCAGCAGACCCCACGCGAGCGGTTGCGCGGCAGCTCGACGAGCTCGAGGCCGGGCACCGCGCGGACGACCTGGCGCGGCGCGGCGTAGATCTCGTGGTAGCGGCCGAGGTAACAGGAGTCGTGCCAGGCGACCCGCTTGGTCGCGGTCTCCTTGAGCTTCAGCTTGCCGGCGGCGAGCAGGTCCCGGATGAGCTCGCTGTGGTGGATGAGCTCGTAGTGGCCGCCGAACTCGCGGTAGTCGACCTTGAGCGTGTGGTAGCAGTGCGGGCAGGTGGCGAGGATCGTCTTGACGCCGTAGCCGTTCAAGAGCTCGACGTTGGCCTTGGCCATGATCTGGAACAGGTACTCGTTGCCGGCCCGCCGCGCCGAGTCGCCGGTGCAGCCCTCCTCCTTGCCGAGGATGGCGAACTCGACCCCGGCGGCCTGCAGGATCTTGATCATCGCCAGGGTGATCTTCTTGGCCCGGTCGTCGTACGAGCCGGCGCAGCCGACCCAGTAGAGGAGCGGGATCGGCTTGCCGGCCGCGTGCAGGTCGGCGGCGCGGGGGAGATCGAGCTCCTTGGCCCAGGCGTCGCGTTGGTCGGAGCCGAGCCCCCACGGGTTGCTGTTGCGCTCCATCCCCTCGAAGGCGCGCGCCAGCTCCGGCGCGATGTCGGCCTCCATCATCACCTTGTACTGGCGCAGCCCGACGATGCGCGGCACCTGCTCGATGAACACCGGGCACTCCTGCTCGCACGAGCCGCAGGTGGTGCAGGCCCAGACGGTCTCGGGCTTGAGCACGGTGTCGATGATCGGCGTCAGCGCCTCGCGCTTGGCCGGATCGGTGCTGAGCAGGTCCGCCTTCTGATCGTAGAGCGCGTGCTTCAGGTCGAGGTTGACCTGCCGGTGCGACAGCGGCTTGTCGGTGAGCACCGTCGGGCAGTAGACGTTGCACCGGCCACACTCGGTGCACGAGTAGGTGTTGAGCACCTGCGGCCAGCTGAGGTCGGCGAGCGAGCGGATGCCGACCGGCCGCTCCGCCTCCATCTCCTTCTCGACGTCGACGGGCGGGAAGGTGCCCCCGCCGCGCAGGTTGCGCACGAAGACGTTCGGGATCGCGGTGATGACGTGGAAGTGCTTGCCGATGGGCAAGAAGTTCAAGAAGACCAGGATCGCGACGCAGTGGATCCACCAGGAGCCGACGCCGACCAGATGCGCGGTCTCTGGGCCGAGCGGCGCGAGCGCCAGGGCGGCGACGTGCCCGGCCGGGTTGTAGGGCAGGCCCGACGCGCCGGCGACCACCAGCTCGCCGCCGGCGGTGACGAAGTCGGTGATCATCAGGAGGAAGATCATAAACAGCACGAACACGCCCTCCCACGAGCGGCCGACGCGCGACGGCGTGGGCTTGAGCCGCCGCCACAAGCCGTAGAGGACGCCGAGCAGCACCAGCACCTCGAAGACGTCCTTGACCAGCACGTAGTACAGCCCGGCCGTGCCGCCGAGCCCGGGCAGGTGCCAGCTGGGATCGTAGGCGTGGGCGAAGTGGGTGACGGTCGCGATCGAGACGACCAGGAAGCCGAAGAAGATGAAGATGTGGGCGAAGCCAGCCACCGGCTCGCGCGGCATCCGCCACTGGCCGAAGGCGAACTGGAGCGTGCCCAGGATCCGCGCGCCGAACTGGTCGAAGCGCTGCTCGCGTTTGGCGGCGAGGAGCAGCCGCACGCGCGGCACCATCAACGCGGCGAAGACCACCAGGCCCGCGGCCAAGAACACCGACATCACGATCGCTGTCACCATCTCGCGCTCCCGCCAGCAGAGGTTAAAAACGGACGGTCACGATTCCCGGTCACCAACGAGCGGCCTCGCCCGAGGAAGAACCGCAAACGGGTCGTGCGCGAATCGCGCACCCCCGTTTGGACGGTTCACCTAACGCCAAATAGCGCAGCGCGTCAATCGTCTGGGCGATGCGACGCGGCGCGCTCAGGCGCCGATGACCGCGAGGCCGGAGGCGCGCGCGGCCCGGGCGAGCTGCGCGTCGTGGGTCGCGAGCGGGATTGGCGCGTCGAGCTCGCGGGCGAGCTCGAGCGCGGTGGCGAGGTGGAGCGCGTCGAGGGAACCGAGCACGGTGGGCATCGGGCCGGCAGCGCGACTCAAGATGGGCTCGCTGAGCTCGACGAGGGCGATCGAGCGGAGCATCTCGCCGAGGCCGCGGTGCAGCGCCTCGACTCCGGCATCGTCGATCGCCCCGGCGAGCCGCGCCCGGTCGATCACCCGGCCCACCTCGACGCGCAGGACGCGCGAGGCGAAGGCCTCGTCGATCTCGGCCCACTCGGCCAGCCCGTTTGCCTCACCGAAGAGCCGGCGCAGCAGGACGCTGGAGTCGACGTAGACCCTCATCGCCGGTCGCGATCCTCGCGCAACAGCTCGGTCGTGCTCTTGCCGCGATAGCGGATCGCCGGCGCGGTGATCTGACCGAGCGTCGGCGCCGTCGGATCGCGGGGCGAGATCACCAGCCCCCTCCGCGCCGGCGGGGCCGGATCGACCGGGACGAGCCGCGCCACCGGCTCGTCCCGCGCGATGACCAGCACCTCCTGCCCGCGCCGCACGACGCGCAGGTACTTGCCGAGGTTCGCCTTCAAGCGCGTCGCGGTAGTCTTGATCATCCACCAATCGTACATTAGTAGGCTTTATTGGTCAATCAAGCCTATTTGCCGTTGACACGGGCCAGCCGGAGGCCGACTCTGAGCCGCATGAGCACGGAGCGCCGAGCCGCCGCGGTGATCCTCCTGCGCCCGGGCGGCGACAGCGCGCCCGAGGTCCTGCTCGTCCGCCGCGCCGGCGGGCTCGCCTACCTGCCCGGCTTCGACGCCTTCCCCGGCGGCGCCACCGACCCGGTCGACGGCGAGGACGCGGACGGCTCACCGGCGACCTGGCGCACCGCGGTGCGCGAGCTCGCCGAGGAGGTCGGCGTCAGGCTCGAGCCGACGACCACCTGGCGGCTCGATTGCGGGCGCTTTCGCACCCCGCCCTACGCGCCGGTCACGTACGTCGCCGACTACTACGCTGCCTGGCTACCCGACGGCCAGCGCGCCCGCGTCGTGAGCGACGAGGTCGCCGAGCTGGGCTGGTGGACCCCACGCGCCGCCCTGACCGCGCACGCCGACGGCGCGCTCCTGCTAACCTTCCCGGTGCTCACCTGCCTGCGGGCGCTGGCGCGTCACGCCGACCTCGACACCTCCG
>JBFYZW010000475.1:0-2874 GCA_041309305.1 Deltaproteobacteria bacterium
TCCCTGTTGCTCGCCGCCGGGCGCGAGGCGCCCACCGACCTGGCCGGCGTCGCCGCCCGGCTCGGCCTGCCCCCGCCGCCCGCCGCCGACGCGGGTTTCGCTGAGCTGGTCGAGGCGACGCGCGCCGTCGCCGTGGTGATCGAACGGCTGATGCCCGAGCTGCGGCAGACCGGGATGGCGTGGGTGTCGCGCATCGAGGCCGCCGCGGTCGCGCCGGTCGCCGAGATGGAGGCGCGCGGCATGCCGTTCGACGGCCGCGGCTGGCAGCAGCTGGCCACCGAGGCGGCCGACGCGCGCCAGGCGGTGGCGGAGCGCCTGCTGCCGCTGTTCGCGCCCACCACCGGCAGCGATCTGTTCGGCCAGGCGCGGCTCAACCTCGACTCCGACCTCGAGCTGAAGGCGGCGCTCGCCGCGCTCGGTCACCCGGTGCCTGACATGCGTCGTGCGACCCTCGCCGGCTTGCCGGCGCCGCTCGGACCGCTGTTGGCCGAGTACCGCGAGCTGAGCAAGCTGGCCTCGGCCTACGGCGACAACTTCCTGCAGTGGGTCGGCACCGACGGCCGCATCCACCCGACCTTCGAGCAGATCGGCGCCTCGACCGGGCGGATGGCCTGCCACTCGCCGAACCTGCAGGCGGTGGTCAAGGGGGGACCCCACCGGCGCTGCTTCCGCGCCCCGGCCGGCCGGCGGTTGGTCATCGGTGACTACTCGGCCTGCGAGCTGCGCATCCTCGCCGAGATGAGCGGCGATCCGGTCTTCGCCGAGGCGTTCGCGCGCGGCGAGGATCTGCACGCCCGCGTCGCCACCGCGGTCTTCGGCGTGCCGGTGTCGAAGAAGGAGCGGCCCGAGCTGCGCGACCGCGCCAAGGCGATCAACTTCGGCCTGGCCTACGGCATGGGCGCGCCGGGCCTGGCGCGCGCGATCGACAGCGACCTCGGCACCGCGCAGCAGCTGCTCGAGCGTTACTTCCAGACCTTCCCGCGCATCCAGAGCTTCCTCGAGGAGAGCGCCCGCCAAGCGCTCGAGCGCGGCTACGCAGTGACGATGACCGGCCGGCGCCTGATGCTCGAGCGCGACGCCGCCGGCGGCCAGGCCGAGCGCATCGCCAAGAACATGCCGATCCAGGGCACCTCGGCCGACATCACCAAGATCGCCCTGGCGCGCCTGCGCCGCGCCCTGCGCCGCTTCGACGACGCCTACCTGGTCAACACCGTCCACGACGAGTTGGTCGTCGAGTGCGCCGAGCCCCAGGCCGCCGCCGTCGAGCGCTGCCTCGCCGACGAGATGCGCGCCGCCGGCGCCGAGGTGCTCACCTCGATCCCGATCGGCGTCGACACCCTGGTCAGCGACGCCTGGGACAAGTAGGCAGGGGGTCGGCAGGGGGTCAGGACTCTACACTTTACATATTCCAGGCGCAACGCCGTAACCCGCAGCTGCCTGTATGTATTGACTTTAATATGTCATATGTAGAGTCCTGACCCCGTCCGTGACCCCGTCCGTGACTTGACATTGTCTAGTTCATCTGTAGATTATGTTACTTATGATGGCGATTTCGACGAAGACCCGCTACGGGCTGCAAGCGCTGGTGGAGATCGCGCGCCGGAGGCAGGAGGGACCGGTGCGGTTGCAGACTGTGGCTCGGGCGCAGCGGCTGTCGCCGAAATACCTGCACACGCTGCTCAAGACGCTGTGCGACGTGGGGATCCTCGGCAGCGTGCGCGGGGCGCGCGGCGGCTACGAGCTGCGCCGCGCGCCGGAGGCGGTGACGCTGCGCGAGCTCATCGCGGTGCTCGAGGGGCGCCGCTCGTTCCGACCGCCGCGCACCGCGGGCGCGCGGCTGGTCAATGAGTGGCTCACCGGCGCCGAGCGTGAGGTGGACGCCCTGCTCGACCGCCACACCCTCGCGGACCTGGTGGCCCGCGCCGAGGCGGCGCCGGCGACGATGTACTTCATTTGAGGCCGCCCGCGGGCGGTCGAGGAGATCCAGATGAAGATCTACGACGACGTGACCAAGCTGGTCGGCAACACGCCGCTGGTGCGCATCAACCGCTTGGCCGGCGACAGCGGCGCGACGGTGGCCGCCAAGCTCGAGTTCATGAACCCGCTCTCGAGCGTCAAGGACCGCATCGGCCTGGCGATGATCGACGCCGCCGAGCGGGACGGCAAGCTCAAGCCGGGCGTCACTGTGGTCGAGCCGACCTCCGGCAACACCGGCATCGGCCTCGCCTTCGTCTGCGCCGCCCGCGGCTACAAGCTCATCCTGACCATGCCGGAGACGATGAGCCTCGAGCGCCGGAAGCTCCTGCGCGCCCTCGGCGCGGAGCTGGTGCTCACCCCCGGCTCCGAGGGGATGCCGGGCGCGATCCGCAAGGCGACGGCGATCGCCGCGAGCGGGCCGGACACCTTCATGCCGCAGCAGTTCGACAACCCGGCCAACCCCGAGATCCACCGCCGCACCACCGCCGAGGAGATCTGGCGCGACACGCGGGGCCAAATCGACGCCTTCGTGGCCGGCGTGGGGACCGGCGGCACCATTACCGGCGTTTCGGAGGTTCTGAAGGCCCGCAACCCGCGGGTGCGAAGCATCGCGGTCGAGCCGGCCGCCAGCCCGGTCATCGCGCAGTACCGCGCCGGAGAGGCCCTGCGGCCGGGCAAGCACAAAATTCAGGGGATCGGCGCCGGGTTCATTCCCGAGGTGCTCAACGTCGAGATCATCGACGAGGTGATTCCGGTGGAGGACGACGCGGCGTTCGAGACGGCGCGCCGGCTGGCCCGCGAGGAGGGGCTCTTCTGCGGCATCAGCAGCGGCGCGGCGGCCTGGGCCGCCCTGGAGCTGGCCCGCCGCGAACAGTACCGCGACAAGACGATCGTGGT
>JBFYZW010000476.1:0-2565 GCA_041309305.1 Deltaproteobacteria bacterium
CCGACGAGTTCAGCGCCGTGGCCCAGGCGGTGGCCGAAGCCGCGCGCGGCGTGGCGAAGCCGCCGGCGCCGCAGCCGGCCCACTCCTCGGCCGGCGCGTTGCCACCGCTCGAAGAGCTCGCGCCGACGCTCGCCGCCGTCGGCCACGATCTGGTCGCCGAGGCGCGCGATGGGCACCTCGATCTGGCCATCGGTCGCGATCGCGAGCTCGACGCCCTGATCGACACGCTGCTCAAGCGGCGGGCCAACAACCCGGTGCTGGTCGGCCCGCCCGGAGTCGGCAAGACGGCGATCGTCGAAGGCCTGGCGGTCAAGATTGCCCGCCGCGACGACGAGGTCGCGCCGCTGTTCGACCGCCACCTGGTGTCGCTCGACACCGGCGCGCTGGTCGCCGGCACCAGCCTGCGCGGCGCCTTCAGTGAGCGCCTCGGCGCGATCAAGGACGAGGTGCGCCAGGCCGGCCGGCGGATCATCGTCTTCATCGACGAGCTGCACACCTTGATCGGCGCGGGCACGAGCGGCGAAGGGGCGCAGGACGCCGCCAACGAGCTGAAGGCCGCGCTGGCGCGCGGCGAGTTCCCGTGCATCGGCGCGACCACCCACGAGGAGTTCAAGAAGCACGTCGAGAAGGACGCCGCCCTCGAGCGGCGCTTCACACCCATCGTCGTCGAGGAGCCGACCGTCGACGAGGCCATCCTCATCCTCGAGGGCGCGATCGGCCCCTACGCCGAACATCACCGGGTCGACTACAGCCTCGAGGCGGTGCACGCGGCGGTGCAGCTGTCGCACCGCTTCATCACCGAGCGACAGCTGCCCGACAAGGCGTTCGCCGTGATCGACCTGGCCGGCGCGCGCGCCCGCCGGCGCGGCGCCGATCGGGTCGAACGGCTCGACATCGCCCGCGTGGTCAACGAATGGACCGGGGTGCCGCTCGAGCGGCTGGCCGAGGCCGACGCCGATCGCTTCAGCCGCGCCGAGGAGCTGATCGGCGAGCGCGTGATCGGCCACGAGCGGGTGATCGGCACCGTCTGCCGGGCGCTGCGCCGCGGCTTCGCCGGCTTCCACGGCCGGCGGCCAATCGGCAGCTTCCTCTTCCTCGGCCCGACCGGCGTCGGCAAGACCGAGCTGGTCAAGGTGCTCGCCGAGTTCCTCTTCGGCCGGCGCGAGGCGGTCGTGCGCCTGGACATGAGCGAGCTGTCCGAGCCCCACTCGGTGGCGCGCCTGATCGGCGCCCAGCCCGGCTACGTCGGCTACGAGGACGGCGGCCAGCTGACCGAGGCGCTGCGCCGACGGCCGTTCCAGATCGTGCTGTTCGACGAGATCGAGAAGGCCCACCGCGAGGTGCTGAGCCTCCTGCTCCAGATCCTCGACGAGGGCCAGTTGACCGACTCGCGCGGCCGGCGGGTCAGCTTCGCCAACGCCGTGGTCGTGCTCACCTCGAACCTGGGCGCCGACCGCGCCCACGCCGGCGGGCGCGCGATCGGCTTCTCGGCCGGCGACGACGCGACCGGCGCCGAGCACACCGTCCTAGAGGCCGCCCGCGCCCAGGTCGCCCCCGAGCTGTGGGGCCGGCTCGACGAGAAGCTGGTCTTCGGACCGCTCGGGCGGGACGAGGTGCGCCGCATCGCGCGCCTGCAGCTGGCCGAGAGCGCCCGCGCGCTGTTCGGCGAGCGCGAGATCACCTTCGCCTGGGAGGAGTCGCTGCTCGACTTCTTGCTCGAGCACGGCGGTTTCAGCCCAGAGAGCGGCGCGCGCGGCATGCGCCAGGCGATCCAGCGCCACGTCGAGGGCCCGCTGGCCGAGCTGTTGCTCGCCGGCGCGATCAACCCGGGTGACCTGGCGCGGGTGAGCGTCAGTCCGAAGGGCGAGGTCGCCGTCCAGAGCTCCGCCGCCGACGCGCCGGTGTCGGCGCCGCCGCCGACCTCGCCCCCGGCGCGCAAGGGTCCGCACGCCCGCGCGCCATGACCGCCACAGTCATCCTCGGCTGCGGCGCGGTCGGGACGGGGCTCGCGACCGCGATGCTGCGCGCCGGTTGGCCGATCGCCGCGCTGTGGACCCGCAGCCCGGAGCGCGCCCGGCGGGCCAGCGCCCTGCTCGACCAGTCGGTCGCCAGCGGCGAGCTGCCGGGTGCGCTCTCGCGCGCGGAGCTGGTGCTGCTCTGCGTCCATGACCAGGCGATCGCCCCGTTGAGTCAGGCGCTCGCGGCCCGCGGCGGGGTGCGCCCCGGCGTCGTCGTCGCGCACACCTCCGGCTGCCTCCCGGCGACCGAGCTCGCGCCCGTCGACGGCGCCTGGCGCGCCAGCTTCCACCCGCTCACCACCTTCACCGCCTCGCCGGCGCCGACCCTCGGCGGCGCGGCGGTCGCGCTCGAGGGCAACCCAGCGGCGCTGCCGCTGCTCGAGCGCCTGGCGCGCGCGCTCGGCGGCTGCCCGGTCCTGCTCGCCGCCGGCGCCAAGCCGGCCTACCACGCCGCCGCGGTGATCGCCTCGAGCCTGGTGCTCGCGCTGGTCGATCAAGCCGCCGTCATCGCCAGCGCCGCCGGTCTCCCCGACGCCCACCGCCACCT
>JBFYZW010000477.1:0-3741 GCA_041309305.1 Deltaproteobacteria bacterium
GGAGCCATGCTCGGACTGCTTTGGAACCCAGTCGAGATCAACGGCTATGACATCACCTTCTTCGACGGCAGCGGAGCGCGGCTCGACGGGAGCAAGCGCTACGTCCTGCGCCTCGACCCGCCGCCGCCGGTCAAGGCCTTCTGGTCGGTGACGATGTACTCGGCCGAAACGTCCCGCCTCGTGCCCAACCCGGTCAACCGCTACTCGGTCGGCGACAGAACGCCCGGCATCGTCTATGGCGAGGGCGGAAACGTCGACGTCTTCATCCAGCATGAGATACCGAGCGATCCGAAGGAGCGGGCGAACTGGCTGCCCGCACCTGCCGGACCGTTCTACCTCGTGTTGCGGCATTACTCGCCGCTTCCGGCAATCGTGACGGGCGACTGGTTGCCACCGCCGGTCGTCGCCCGCTGATCCCTGTCCGTGGTGCTGACCACGCTACCACCAACAGAACGGAGACCTGACCATGCGCTGCCTGTCCGTCATTGCCGTTGCGACCATCGCTGGCAGCCTCGGCGTTGCCCACGCGAAGCTCCCCGACATCGACAGTTCCGATTGGGCTGCAGATCCCGTGGACTACGGGATGACTGCGGCCGAATACATCAACGCCGAGGCGCATGCGTTCTTCGCCAAGTTCATCGGGCGCGCCGGGATCAACAAATTCTTTCACTTCAAGACGCTGGCGAACGCCGACGACACCTGGGTCGTGTCGCCCAACATCGACACGCTGTATTCGATCGCAATCGTCAACGTGACCGAAGGATTCACCCTGGAGATCCCCGACACTGGCAACCGGTTCCTGTCGATCCAGATCACCGACGAGAACCACATCACGCCGTTCCACCTCTATGGCGGCGGGGTACGCAAGTTCACCGCCGATCAATTCGAAACCGACTATGTCGGGATCGGTCTCCGGATCGGCACCGACGGCACGCCAGCGGACATCGCGAAGATCGTCGACACGATTCAGCTTCCTACAAGAATCACAGGGGCGAATGACGTCGACTCGCTTCCGCGGCCGGACCTCGCGGAGATGCTCAAGGTTCGGGAGCCAATGATTGTCCAGTACAGCAAGCTCCCCAATACGTTCGGAGTCATGCAGGCGCACACCAGGGACGTCAAGGACTGGGAGGTCTTCACCTACACCACTGCGGGCGCCTTCGGCCTGTCGATGGATCAGCATGCCATGTACGCCATCTACACGCCGGATGGCGCGGTGGGTGGTGAGTGCTGGATCGGGACCTTCCCACCCGTACCGGCGGAGGAGTTCTTTTCGGTCACGGCCTACGGGCCCGACAAGTTCCTCATGACCAACGAGAACAACGTCGTCAGCTCTATCCGCGGCGCGGTCACGGAGCCTGACGGGTCGTTCACCGTCGTCTTTGGCGGCGAGCCATGCCGGGACAAGGCGCCAAACTGGATTCACACGCCCGAGGATGGCTGGGGCCTCCTGCTGCGTGCCTACCGGCCTCGGGTCGAGGAGTTCAGGGCCTATCGAATGCCCTCGCTCCGGCGAATCGACTGATGGCATCGGCAGAGTGGACCGTATCGGGTCACTGAAGAGATGGGACGTGCAGCTTTCCGCTCGCTCGCGTGAGCGAGGAAGTTTTCTTTCGACAACCGGGGGACTTGCGATGACGAACGAAACCATGGCCCAGTGCCGGCGCAACACGGCGCTCGCTACCGTGATCGGCACGGTGCTTGCGACGTACGCGGGCAGTGCGACGGCGCTCGAGTTCGAGTTCGAGAACGGCACGACGGTCAACTGGAACACCACGCTGTCCGTGGGCGCGAGTTGGCGTGCAGAAGAACAGAGTCGGCTGCTCTACAGTCGCGGGGACGGCGCGTTGCTCGGCCGCGATTCGGGGCCGTTGCCCGCCGGCACCGCGCCCACCCGGAGGGACGGAATCGCCGGCAACCAGGCGGCTTCCAGTGCGAACCTGAACTACGACCAGGGTGACGTCTTCTCGATGCCCTTCAAGTTGATCAGCGACGTCGAGGTAAAGAAGGGCCGCTTCGGTGGCCTCGTGCGCGTCAAGGCCTGGTACGACCAGGCGCTCAACAGCAGCGACGTGAACGTCGGCAACCAGGTCAACAACTACAACGGTACGCGCCCCGGTCTCGGCCCGTATCCGACGGGCCCCTACTCACTCTGCACCCCGGCCACGCCGGCGGGCGTGCCCTGCCTGCCCTTCTCCCCGCCAGGTACCAACAACTGGCCCAAGCGGAAGCTGAGCGACGACGGCTTCGAGGACGAGCAGAAATTCGACAACGTCTACCTGCTCGACGCCTACGTGTACGGTTCGTTCGCGGTCGGCAACACAGACCTTCAGCTGCGCCTAGGCAACCAGGTGGTGAACTGGGGTGAGAGCGTGTTCATCCAGGGCGTCAACCAGATCAACCCGATCGACGTGCCGGCGGCCCGACGCGCGGGCGCGGAACTCAAGGAGATCCTGCTGCCGGTGTGGATGGCGTACGCGAACTGGGGCTTCAACCTGGGCTCGTTCGAAGCGTTCTACCAGTTCAAGTGGAACAACACCTCGGTGGACGGCTGCGGCACATACTGGGCAACGGTCGAGCCGGTCATCTCGACGCGTCCCGGCAAGTGCGGCAGCGCCACCGTGATCACCAGCGGGGTCGGCGGCACTGCGCCGGGTACGACGACCCCGCTCATCGGTCAGCTCGGCTCGAACCCGTTCGCGCAGGGCAACGGCCTATTCGTGCCGCTCATCAAGGGACAGGAGCCAAGCGACAGCGGCCAGTTCGGCGCCGCGTTCCGCTTCCCGGTGGACAAGCTCGACACTGAGTTCGGCCTGTACTACATGAACATCCACTCGCGCCTGCCGATCATCAGCGCCGTCACCGGCACGCTACCTACCACGCCGCTCGTGCTGCCGCCCGGCACGCTCGGTCCGCAGCAGACCAATCCGTACGTCGTTGCCGGTATCGCCCCGAACGGCCTCCCGTTCTGGCGTATCCCGGGTTCGGGCCCGAACCCGGTCGACCCGAATGACGACGTTGCGGTGCGCAACGCGGTGGCGCTGCACGCGGCGCTTGGCGCGCAGCTCGGCCGCGCGATCACGCCGGGCCGCGCATTCTGGGAGTACCCAGAGGACATCCAGATCTTCGGGCTGAGCGCGGCGACGAACCTGTTCGGCTGGTCGGTGTCGGCCGAGGCAAGCTACAGCGCCGACGTGCCGGTGCAGATCAACGGCAACGACCTGCTGCAGAGCATGCTCGGGTTCGTGGGTCCCAACGCGTCGCGTGGTATCTCCAGCACATTGCTGGGCGCGGACGTCGTATCGCACGGCTACGACCAGTACGACAAGTCCCAGTTTCAGGTGAACACGGTCAAGACGTACAGCAACGTCCTCGGCGCCGACAACCTGCTGCTGGTGGGCGAGATCGGCTACCAGATGAACAGCATCAACGAGAACTACAAGAAGGGCGGCGTGCGCTACGGCCGCGGCTTCATGTATGGCGTGGGCTCGAACCCCGACCTCGCCGCACAGGTGCCGGTCACCGGCGGCAACACCTGCTCGCCGACCTTCGCGGGTGCACCGACGCTGCCGAGCTCGGTCTACAACCCGTCGCCGCTCGGCTGCAAGAACGACGGCTACATCACCGACTCGGCATGGGGTTACCGCCTGCGCCTCGCGGCGGACTACCTGAATGTCCTCAACTCAGGTGTCACGGTCACGCCGAGCGTGTTCTGGTCCCAGGACGTTGACGGCATCTCGA
>JBFYZW010000478.1:0-10619 GCA_041309305.1 Deltaproteobacteria bacterium
GCCGGTGAGCTCCGGCACGTTGATCACCAGGCCGAGATCGAGCGCCGTCTCGACGCCGAGCGGCACGTCGCCGAGCGCGCCGACCAGCGCGTCGGAGACGGCGCCGGCCAGCGACGGCGCCAGCGCGTCGAGCAGCGGTGTGAGCACCTGGGTGAGGAAGCCGCCCAGCTGCCCGAACAGGTCGATGAGGCCGCAGACGCCGGGGCAGTCCGGCGCGCCGAAGGCGCCGTACGGCCCGACGCAGCGCGGATCGGCGCAGGTCGGGTCGACGGTGCCGTCACACGGCGCGACGGCGAGGCTCAACGCCGAGTCGTCGGCGCCGCCGAGGTCGACGCGTACGTTCTCGACCGCGCTGGTGAAGGCCGGCGCGGCGCCGGAGCCGTCGATGCCGAGGCGCAGCTCGAAGCTCAGCTCGGCCACGGTCAACGCCGCCTGGTCGCCGGCGTCGCGGACCCGACAGGCGGCCACGCCGGTGAGCTCCGGCACGTTGATCACCAGGCCGAGATCGACGAACAGATCGACGTCGCTGGCGACGAAGCGGAGGCCGGGGCGACCGCCGGCGTCGGGGGCGAGCCAGGCGAGGCTGAGGCCGCGGCTGAGGTTGTCGAGATCGAGCGCGACGCGCGAGCGGTGGCTCGGACCGGCCTCCTCGGCCGGCGTCGAGCGCGCCGGGCAGGGCTCGTCCGGCTCGCCGATGCAGCCGTCGCGCAGGAAGAAGGGATCGCTGGCCGGGTCGAACAGCGTCTCGTCGAGCTCGTAGACCGCGCGTCCGTCCTCGATGACGAAGAAGGAGCCGAGCAGGGCCGGCAGCTGGCGCTCGAGGAAGGCGAGCAGGTTCTCGGTCAGCCGCGCGTGCACCACGCCGGCTTGGAGCTCGCCGCCGGCCGGCGGGGGATCAGGGTAGGGGATCGCCGCACCGCCGCAGCCGGTGCAGCCGCCGGCCCCGGAGCAGGCGTGAGCCAGCCAGACGAGCGCGAGGAGGGAGAGGCGTCGCATGTGGGCGAGTATACCCGTCCGGCCTGGTCGGCGCATGGCCCACCGCGTTGGCCGTGCGCTGTCTTACATCCACCTACCCGGGTGATCTCTTTCGCGAAAACGATCAATCTGCGCCGCCGATAACTCCTTCGTGGAGGGGTCGCGCTGTGCGGCCCTGCGCGGGAGAGGTGAGGGCGTCATGGCGAGAACAACGGCGTTGGCTCTGGCTGTCGGCTTCTTGCTCGGGGCGTGCGGCGACGACGCGTTGACCGGCGTCGTCACCGCGCCTGATGCGCAGATCACCGGCGCGCCCGATTGCACGACCTCGATTGATTGCCCCGACGGAGAGTCGTGCGAGGACGGGGTCTGTGTGCCCGACGAGGAGGGTGGATCGACTCCGCCGCCCCCGCCGCCCCCGCCTCCTCCTCCGCCGACGCCGGGGCTGTGGGTCGGCGGGCAGTGGAAGACCACCTACCACCTCGACCTCTCCGACTACCTCGGCCCGCTCGCCGGGCTCGGCTCCGAGCTCGATCTGCTCGATCAGCTCCTGCTCGGCAGCAGCGCGATCGGTGACCTGCCGATCGTCGGCTCGATCATCGAGCAACTCATCGACCAGTACGTCCCGGCCTGGGTCGGCGATCTGGTGCACCTGCTCAACGGCGTCGTCCACTTCTTCCAGGACGTGCGCGTCGAGGGGATGCTCGGCCTGCAGCACCAGACCGGCGCGCCGGCGCAGCTCGCCGCCGAGGAGCTGTGGACCTGGGGCTTCGTGCAGATCATCGATCAATGTCCGCTCGGCGAGGCGAGCCCGAGCTACCCGGCCTGCGCCGATCTGCCGGTGCCGCTCAACCAGGTGATCACCAACTACGGCGTGCTCAGTGCCCAGGCCTTGCCGTTCGCCGGCACGCTCACCGGCACCGAGGTCCGCCTGGTCAATCGTCAGGTGCGCATGGAGCTGAGCGAGTTCGTCCTCTACGTCGTCGACCAGCTGGCGCGCATCGCCAGCAACGGCCAGTACACGAGCCTCCAGGCGGCGCTGACCGCGATGATCGATTGCGTCGCGTTCCAGGGCGCGGTCGAGGGCTTCTTGTGTAACAACCTCGGCCTGTGCGGGGCGCAGCCGGCGGTCGGCGCCGCCTGCGTCGCGGCGCGCGACGAGGTGATCGGCGAGCTCACCGCGCGGCTGTTGGCCATCGACGTCGACTGGGAGGTGATGGAGTTCGACCAGCGCGCGCAGGCCCACGATCAGACCGCCGACGGGAACGCCGATCGGCTCGGTTGGCTGCCCAGCAGCCCCGGGCAGCTCGAGAACGGCGCGTTCGAGGTTCTCCTCGGCGCCGACCTCGGCGGCACCTGGACCGGCGTTCGTCCCTGAGTCGCAGGCCGGCGGTCAACGAGGCTGGCCGGGCGGTCCGGTTTGGCGTATGGTGCCGCGCCGTGAACGAGCCGCCGCCACCGATCTACATCGACACCCCGACCGCGCTAGCCGAGTGGGCGGCGTTCTGCGCCTCGGCGCCGGTGGTCGCCGTCGACACCGAGAGCGACTCGTTCCACCATTACCGCGAGAAGGTCTGCCTGGTGCAGATGAGCGCCGGCGGCCGTGACGCGGTGATCGATCCGTTGGCGCTCGGGTCGCTCGCGCCGCTCGCGCCGCTGTTCGCCGAGCCGCGCCAGCGCAAGGTCTTCCACGACGCCTGCTACGACCTCATCTGCCTGCGTCGCGACTTCGGCTTCAGCTTCGCCAACCTCTGGGACACGATGCTGGCCAGCCGCCTGCTCGGGGCGAAGAGCTTTGGCCTGGCCACCATCCTGCAGCAGCGCTACGGCTACGTCGCCGACAAGCGGCTGCAACGCTCGGACTGGACGCAGCGGCCGCTCAGCGACGTCCAGCTCTCCTACGCCCGCTACGACACGCACTTCCTCGAGCGTCTGGCCGCGGCGCTCGAGCAGGAGCTCGCCGCCTGTGGCCGCCTGGCGTGGGCCGAGGAGGAGTTCACCCGCCTGCCCGAGGTCGCCGAGCGGGTCAGCGCGCGCAACAACGGGCCGGCGTCGCGCTTCGGTCGCCTCAAGGGCATCCGCCAGCTCTCCCCCGAGGTGCTCGGCCGGGCGCTGGCCTTGTTCGAGGCGCGCGAGCGGCTGGCGGCGCGGCTCGATCGACCGCCGTTCAAGATCTTCTCCGACAGCCTGCTGCTCGAGCTGGCAGCGCGCCCGCCGCGCACGCGCGAGGAGCTGCAGCCGCGTCCCGGGTTGCGCCGCGCCGGCGTCGAGCGCTTCGGTGACGAGATCCTCGCCGCGCTGGCGAGCGCGAAGCCGCACAAGGGGCGTGTCCCGGTCGGGCGCTCGCGGCGTCGCGCTGGCCGTTTCTTCGACCCGGCGCTGCGGGCCCGCTACCAGGAGCTGCGCGCGCTGCGCAGCGAGAAGGCGGCGAGCCTCGGCCTCGATCCGGAGGTGCTGCTCGGCAACGCGCCGCTCGAGGAGCTGGCGCGCCTCCCGGCGGCCGACGTCGAGGCGCTGCGCCGGCGTGAGGAGCTCCAGGGTTGGCGCGCGCCGATCCTGGTCGAGGCGTTGGTCGAGCTGCTCGGGCGGACCCCGGTCAACGTCGAACCCGGCGACGGTGACGACGCCGAGGAGCAGGGCGTCGAGCTCGAGCGCACCGCCGACGGCGATTGAGCCGCGGCGCCGCGGGCCGGGAGCTCAGTAGCCCCAGCAGTCGGAGGTCGGGGCGGGGGAGACGGTGCCGATCTGCCCGGGGGAGTCGCTCGGGTACGGGGTCACCGTGCCGGTGCCGTCGGTCGACCAGGTGATGTCGGCGACCTCCCACATCGTCTCCTCGCTGAGCGTCCGGCGGTACTCGGCCACCTGCAGCCCGTTGAGGAAGACGCGCACGGTGTTGCGCGTCGGCGCCGCCGTGCCGTGTCCGGACCAGTAGTGCACGACGATGCGGTAGGTGCTCGGCACCGGGTCGTCGATGTTGATGTTCTCCGGGCCGAGGCCGTTGGTGTCGTCGATGTCGAGCCGCGGGTTCGGCCCCTCGGTCGCGGGCTCGGTGTCGAACCACTGCGGGGTCTTGTTGCCGAAGTAGCAGTCCCACGGCTCCTCGCACAGCGTGTCGGTCTCGGGCAGGTACCACAGGTGCAGGTCCTGGTCGTTCTGGGGGTCGTCCCAGGTGAGCTGCACGTGCATGCGGCTGCCCGGCACGGCGAGGAACTCGACCCGGGCGTCGGCGGTGTCGCCGCTGCGGATACCATTCGCGTTCCAGACCGTGAGCCGCACCGTGTACTCGCCGGCCAGCGGCACCCAGAAGGAGAACAGCCCGGTGTTCTGCCCCTGCGGATCGAAGTCGTTGGTGTTGACCCCCGGCGGGTAGGCAATGACCTCCCAGAGGTAGGCGGCGACCAGCGCGGGGTTGAGCGGATCCTCGGTGTCGTAGCTGTCGCGGCCGTCGAAGTAGACCCGGTCGAGCGGCTGGATGTCGTCCGGGTCGGTGTACGGTGCCGTCGGGTTGAGCGGATCGATCTCGCGCAGCTTGGCGATCGCCACCGGGGCGTTGCGCGCCCCGGCGCGCACCGGGATCTCGACCAGCGGCTCGTCCGGATCGTTGCTCTCGATGACGATCACGGTCGAGAAGTCGCCCTCGGTCTCGGGGGCGTCGAAGGTGACGAGGATCCGCTCCTCGCCGTCCTCGTTGCACTCGGGGGAGATGCTGCGCTGGTAGATGTCGAACGGGGTCGGCGTGTTGCCGAAGAAGTTGAACAGCCCGGCGTCGTTGGTGCCGGCCTTGAAGCCGAAGCCGAGGTTCTGGCGCCCCGGGTTGGGCGCCAGCGTCAGCGCGCAGAGCGTGCACGGGTCGACGCCGAGGAAGGCGGCGCACTCGGCCTTGTTGCGCAGGATCAGCGGCACGGTGCCCTGCGCGCCCAGGCCGATGTTGCCGACGTCGAGAGCCTGCGTCTCCGGGACGACGCAGGTGTCGATCAGCGTATCGCTGTCGGTGTCGGCGCAGTCCTCGGGGTTCGGGCCGAGGTAGGTGCCGAACTGGACCTCGAGATCCGGCGCGCCGGTGAACACCGCCTGGCCGGTGATGGTCACCTCACGGGTCGTGCCGTTGGCGGCGTTTGAGGAGATCGAGACGACCGCCAGGTGGTCGCCGACGAGCATCGGCGAGTAGGGTATGCCGAGCAACGTGGTGGCGAACGGCGCGACGACGAACGGGGCCTTCGGGCCGGGCAGCGAGAGCGGCCGGTCGGCGCGACGGACGTCCTCCTTGTCGATCCAGATCCCATCGCCCCAGCGCTCGCCGGTGGTCGAGGTGTAGGTCACCGCGTCGACCTTCAGCGGCACCTGGGTCGGGTTCTCGAGCGCGACGATGGCCCACTTGGTCGCGAAGACCGGCACCTGGCCGAGGTCGATGCGCAGCGTCTCTTGATCCCAGGAGGCGTAGGCCTGGCCGTCGGTGTAGATGGTCAGCTCGAGGCGCGGCTCCCGGCGGGTCAGCCGTTCGTCGGCGCAGCTCGCGGCGACGAACGACACGAGGAGGAGCAACGAGCTGGAGCGGGGGAGCATGGGGACCTCCGGGCAGGGCGGCTGGGCGGCGCAATCTATATCCAATTGTTTCGGATCTTCAAGCAGAAATGTCCGCCCGGCGGGAGCCGTCGGCGGGGGTGCCCCACCTCCTGTCGCGCCGGATCATTATATAGGCGATCCCCAGGGACCCAAAACCGTTGAAACTCATTTAGTTATGATAGTTTAATAGTTACTTCCATAAGTTAATCATTAGCATCTGCTTTATTTGTTCATGTTGCTGAAATTGCAGTACTTCCACAAGTGAGATTGTTGAAGGTTTCACGACTACATCAGACCACCCATCTTCACGTTTTTTTTGAGGAATCCAGGAAAATAACTTGACTCGAATCAGACTTTCAGTAGAGTGCCGGTGGGAGGAATTGGATCAACATGGATCAAACAGGATCCATGACGATCACGGCGGATCGCCGACGAGGTTGACGTGTTCAAAGGGCTCTACGAGCACGCGATCGACGCGAAGGGACGCACCAGCATCCCGGTGCGCTTCCGCGAGCTGCTCGAGGCGCAGCGCGGCGATGCGCAGGGCAGCGAGACACGGCTGGTGGTGACCACCGGGATCGACAAGTGCCTGGTGGCCTATCCTCCCGACGCGTGGCGAGCCTTCGAGTCGCGGCTCGCGTCGTTGTCCCAGTTCGACCCGGCCGTCGTGACGCTCAAGCGCCTCTACGTCGCCGGCGCCACCGAGTGCGCGATCGACAAGCACGGGCGGCTGCTCATCCCGCCGATGTTGCGCGAGTACGCTCAGCTCGAGCGCGAGCTGGTCTGGGCCGGCATGGTGACCTACGCGGAAGTTTGGGCCAAGGACCTGTGGACCGAGCAGGCGGCGGCGACGCGGGGCCAGCGCGACGCGATCGCCCGGGCGTTGACGGAGCTGGGCCTGTGACAGGCGCGGCGTGTGAGGTGCCAGTGACCGCTTTCGCACACGACCCGGTCATGCTGCGCGAGGTGCTGGCGCTGGTCGAAGGCCTGAGCCCGCGACGCATCGTCGACTGCACGGTCGGTGGGGGGGGACACGCGCAGGCGTTGCTCGCCGCCTATCCGCGCGCGCGGCTGCTCGGCATCGATCGCGACGGTGAGGCGATCGCCGCCGCGGGCGAACGGCTGGCGGCCTTCGCGACGCGGGTCGAGCTGGTGCACGGGTGCTTCTCGGCGCTACGCGAGGTGGTCTTCGATCACGACGACGCGCTCGCCGATCTGGTGCTCGCCGATCTCGGTGTCTCGTCGCACCAGCTCGACACACCGGCGCGCGGCTTCTCCTGGCGCCACGACGCGCCGCTCGACCTGCGGATGGACCCGACCCGGGGCGTCAGCGCCGCGGAGCTGATCGACCGCCTCGATGAGCCCGAGCTGGCGCTCGTGCTGCACCGCTACGGCGAGGAGCGCCGCGCGCGGCGGGTAGCGCGCGCGCTCAAGCAGGACCGCCCGCGCTCGACCACCGAGCTGGCCGCGCTGGTCCGGCGCCTCGTCCCGCGCGCCGCCGATGGGCTCGAGCCGGCGACGCGCACCTTCCAGGCCCTGCGCCTGGCGGTCAACGACGAGCTCGGCGAGCTGGCGGCGCTGCTGGCCGCGGTCCCCGACGTGCTGGCCGAGGACGGGCGCGTCGTGCTCATCAGCTTCCATTCGCTCGAGGACCGGGCGGTGAAGCAAGCCTTGGCGCGCGAGGCCCAGGGGTGCGTCTGCCCGCCGCGCCTGCCCGCCTGCGCCTGCGGCCACACGCCGACGCTCGAGGTGATCACCCGCAAGCCGCTCCGGCCGCGGGCCGACGAGATCGCGCGCAACGCGCGGGCGCAGAGCGCACGCCTGCGCGCGGCCCGCCGCCTGCCGAGGTCGGCATGAGGGCCGTGCTCGAGCGTCTGGCCTTCGCGGTGTTGCTCGCCGCCCTGCCGGTCAGCGCGGCGCTGTTCAGCGTCTGGGTCCACCACGACAAGGTCGAGCTGGGCTACTCCCTCGCCGAGGCCAACCGCCAGCGCCAGGCGCTGCGTCGCGAGCTGCAGCAGCTCGAGGTCGAGCTGGCCGCCGAGCGCTCTCCCGAGCAGTTGATGCGCCGCGCGGTCGACCTCGGCCTGGTCGCGCCGCGGCCGGAGCAGGTGCTCGGCGGTTCACCGCGACCGCAAGGGGACGCGCAATGACCGGCGCCGACCGCCGTCGTCTCGTGCGCCGCGCCCGGGTGCTCACCGCCCTCGCCCTGGTCGGGCTCGGCGGGTTGGGGGCGCGCGCCGCGGCGCTGCAGATCGGCCGCTACGACGAGCTCAGCCGGCTGTCGCGCGAGGAGTACCTGAGCGATCTGCGCATCCCGGCCCGCCGCGGGCACATCGTCGAGCGCACCGGCAAGCCGCTGGCGATCACCGTCGCGGTCCCATCGGTGTTCGCCAACCCCAGCCAGGTCGAGGATCCGCGCCAGGCCGCCCGCCAGCTGGCCGCCGCGTTGCAGCTCGACCTCGACACGGTCTACCAGCGGCTGGCCAGCGACCGGTTGTTCGTCTGGCTCAAGCGTCAGGTCACGCCCGAGGTCGCCGAGCAGGTCGAGGCGCTGGGCCTGGCCGGGGTCGGGATCACCAAGGAGTCGCGCCGCTTCTACCCCAACCGGGAGGTCGGCGCGCACCTGATTGGCTTCTGCGGCGTCGACGCGCACGGGCTCGAGGGGGTCGAGCGGCAGCTGGACGACCTGCTCGCCGGCGAGCCGCAGGTGGTCGAGGCGCTGCGCGATGGGCGCGGCAAAGCGTTGCTGCAGACCGACGTCGAGGCGGAGCTGCGCTCGGCCGGCGCCGAGGTCGCGTTGACCATCGACCTGCGCCTGCAGCACGCGCTGCAGGCGGCGCTCCAGCAGGGGGTGCGCAGCACGCAGGCGAAGGCGGCGATGGCGGTGGCGTTGGCGGTGGACAGCGCCGAGGTCCTGGCCATGGCTGCCGAGCCGACCTTCAACCCGAACCAAGCGGCCGAGTTCGGTCCGGCGGCGCGGCGCAACCGCGCGGTGACCGACATGTTCGAGCCCGGCAGCACGCTCAAGCCCCTGGTCGTCGCGGCGGCACTCGAGGCCGGCGCGGTCGAGCCGGGCGCGCGCATCTTCACCGAGAACGGCCAGCTGACCGTGGTCGATCACACGATCCGCGACGGCAAGCCGCACGGCTGGTTGACGTTGACCGAGATCATCGCCAAGTCGTCGAACGTCGGCGCGGCGAAGGTCGGCCTGGCGCTCGGCCGGGACCAGCTCAGCCAGCGCCTCGCGGCGCTCGGCCTCGGCCGCAAGACGGGCATCGCCTTCCCGGGCGAGACCGCCGGCCTGCTCGCGCCGGCCGCCTCCTGGTCGAAGCTGACCACCGCGACTGTCTCGTTCGGTCACGGGGTCGCGGTCAGCGCGCTGCAGCTCGCCGCCGCCTACCGCGCCGTCGCCGCCGGCGGCGTCTACCGCGCCCCGACGCTGGTCGGCCAGATCGAGACCGCCGAGGGGCGTGACCTGCCCCGGCCGACGCCGGAGGAGCGGCGGGTGTTCAGCGCCGCCACCGCACGGCGGGTGACGGCGATGATGGAGCAGGTGGTGACCAGCGAGGGGACCGGCCTGCTCGCGGCGGTCGCCGGCTACCGGGTGGCCGGCAAGACCGGCACGGCGCAGAAGGTCGACGCGGTGACCGGCGGCTACAGCGCCGATCGCTTCCTGGCCCTGTTCGCGGGCTTCCTGCCCGCCGAGACGCCCCGGGTGGTCATCGTCGTCGTGCTCGACGAGCCGCAGACCGTGCACACCGGCGGCGGCGCCGCCGCGCCGATCTTCGCCGAGATCGGCGCCGCGGCGATGCGCTACCTCGGGGTCGTGCCGAGCGAGGTGGCGCTCAAGCCGGCGCCGCGCGCCGGTGGCGTCGAGGAGCGCGCGGTCGCGGCGCTGACCCCGGCGCCACGGATACCGGCGCCGGTGGCCGTGGTCGAGGGGGACGACCGCGTGCCGTCGTTCATCGGGCTGTCGGCGCGCGAGGTGCTGTCGCGCTACGTCGAGCTGGGGGCGGGGGTCGATCTGCGTCTCGAGGGAAGCGGGCGGGTTGTCCGGCAGAGCCCGGCGCCGGGTGAGCCGCGGCCGGCCGAGCTGCGCGTCCAGCTGGTGCTGGCGCGGGACTGAGTGGTGGTGCGGATGAGGTTGTGTGAGCTCTTCGCGGGTGAGTCGGTGGCGCAGCGCGGCCCGGACGTCGAGGTCGCGGCGCTGACCTGCGACTCGCGCCGGGTCGTCCCCGGGGCGCTGTTCGCCGCCTGGCGGGGCGCACGGGCAGACGGACACGACCATGTCCGCGCCGCGGTCGCGGCCGGCGCCGGCGCCGTGCTGTGCGAGCGGGAGATCGACACCGGCACGGCGACGCGGCTGGTGGCCGAGAACGCCCGCGCGGCGCTGGCCCGCGCTGCGCGGCGGTTCTTCGCCGACCCGTCGGCGCAGCTGTGCGCGGTCGGCGTCACCGGCACCAACGGCAAGACCACCATCGTCCACCTGCTCGAGGGGATCCTCGCCGCCGCCGGCCACCGGCCGGCGATGGTCGGCACCCTCGGTGTCCGCTTCGCCGGCGCCAGCGAGACCACCGGGTTGACCACGCCCGAGTCGACCGATCTGCTCGCCGCGCTGCGGCGGCTCGTCGACCAGGGCTGCACGGCCCTGGCGATGGAGGTCAGCTCGCACGCGCTGGCGCAGGAGCGCGTCGCCGGCGTCGACTTCGACGTCGGCCTGTTCACCAACCTGACCCACGACCACCTCGACTACCACGGCACCTTCGAGGCCTACTTCGCCGCCAAGCGTCGCCTGTTCGTCGAGCGGCTCAAGCCGAACGGTCAGGCGGTGGTGAACCTCGACGACGCCTGGGGCGCGCGGCTCAGCGGGGAGCTGTCCACCTCGGCCACGCTCGGCTTCAGCCTCGACGCCCGCCGTCAGGCCGAGGTGCGCGCGCTGGAGGTGGAGATCACCCGGGAGGGGATCGCGCTGCTGCTCGCGACCCCGGTCGGCGAGCTGCGCCTGGCCTCGCCGTTGGTCGGTCGGTTCAACGCCGCGAACCTCACCGCCGCGGCCGCCGCCGCGGTCGCGCTGCGCCTGCCGA
>JBFYZW010000479.1:0-21526 GCA_041309305.1 Deltaproteobacteria bacterium
CCGGCAGGCCGCCGGCAGGCAGGCCCGGCAAGCCCGGCAACCCGGGCGCGCGCGGCTGGCCGCGCGCCATCGAGCGGAGGCTGTCGCCGACGTCGCCGATGAGGTCGTCCATGCGCTGGCCCTTGAGCTGGCGGATCTGCGCCAGCTGCTTGAAGCCGGGCAGCGCGCTGAGCAGGCCCGGCTGGGCGGCCAGGTTCGCCATCACCGTGTGCATCATCTTGAAGCGGTTGACCAGGTCGAGCACCTGCTCGGGCGTTCGACCGGCACCCTTGGCGATGCGCGCCGCCCGTCGCTCGTCGATCAGCTCCGGGTGGTTGCGCTCGGCGTGGGTCATCGACTGGATGAGCGACTCCATCGACGTGAAGGCGTTGTCGTCGATCTTGACGCCGTCGGGCAGGGTCCCGGAGCCGAAGATCGGGAACTTCTCGTAGATCTCGGCGACGCTGCCAACCTTCTGCAGCATCTTCAGCTGGGTGAGGAAGTCCTGCAGGGTGAACTCGCCGCGCAACAGCTTCTTGGTGTCGCGCTCGGCCTGCTTCTCGTCGACCACCTGCTCGAAGTCGCGCATCAGGCCGACGACGTCACCCATGCCGAGGATGCGCGAGGCCAACCCCTCCGGGCGGAAGGGCTCCAGCTTGTCGAGCCCCTCGCCGACGCCGAGGAACTTGATCGGCTTGCCGGTGATCTCCTTGATCGACAGCGCCGCGCCGCCGCGGGCGTCGCCGTCGATCTTGGTCATGATGAAGCCGGTCAGGTCGAGGCGGCGGTTGAACTCGCTGGCGGTGCGGACGGTGTCCTGGCCGGCCATCGCGTCACAGACGAGGAAGGTGTTGTCCGGCCGGGTGCGCCGCTTGATCTCCTCGAGCTCGGCCATCATCTCGTCGTCGATCGCCAGCCGACCGGCGGTGTCGAAGATGACCACGTCGCGCTTGCGCTTCTTCGCCTCACGCAGCGCGTCCTGGCACAGCTGCTCCGGCGCCAGCGCCGCCTCGGCGAACACCGGCACGCCGAGGCGCTCGCCGAGCTGCTGCAGCTGCTCGATGGCCGCCGGGCGGTAGACGTCGGCGGCGACGAGCAGCGGCTTGCGCCGATCGGCGAGCAGGTAGCTGGCCAGCTTGGCGCAGGTGGTCGTCTTGCCGGTGCCTTGCAGCCCGACCATCATGATGATCGTGTACGGGCGGCGGAAGACGATCGGCGCCTCCTCCACCGGCCCGAGCAGCTTCTCGAGCTCGTTATGGCAGATGAGCACGAAGTGCTCGCCGGGGGAGGCGGCGAGCTTCTTCTTGCCCGCCTTGACCTCGACCTGCACCACCTCGCCGATGGCGCGGGCCTTGACCCGGTCGAGGAACGCCTTGACGACGCTGAGCTCGACGTCGGCCTCGAGCAGCGAGACACGGATCTCGCGCACCGCCTCGTCGACGTTCTCGGCGGTCAGCTGCAGCTTGCCGGTCAGGCGAGCTTTGGCGTTGTCAAAACCTTTGGCGAGGATCTCCAGCATCGTCGCAGCTCTCCGGCGCGCGCGGGCGCCGGGGGAATGTATGCGGGCTCGGCCGGTCGAGTAAAGGCGCTCAGGGCGGGTAGAGGACGATCCGACTCGAGCCGACGGTGTCGATCACCGTCAACGCCACCTGCTCAGCGCGGCCGAGCACCCAGGCGAGCGCGTGCGGCCCGTCGACCGTGACCCCCTCGGCGGCGATGATGCAGTCCCCCGCCTCGAGGCCCGGCGGCGGCGTCTCGCCGACGCACGCGCCGGGGGGCACCGCCGCGAGGCGGCGCGCCTCCTCGAGGCTGATCGCCGGCTGCAGGTACTGCATCGTGCGCCAGAGCAGCCGGTCGCGCTCGAGCGCATCCACCGCGGCCAGCGTCTGGCGCAGGCTGCCCCCCTCGTCGTCGCGGGCGTCGAGCAGCACGGCCGGGTTGACGAACACCGCGAACGGCAGCGCCGGACGGGCCGCGACGCACCCCGGACAGGCGCCGACCAAGGCCTCGACGGCGCGGACGATGGCGCGCCGCGCCGCCGGCAGATCGTCCCAATCGGCGTGCTCGGCGAAGGGGTCGTTGTGCTCGCGCACGGTGATCTCGCCGCGGTCCACACCGTCGGCGTCGAGCAGCGTCAGGGTGACGATCACCTCTCCGTCGTAGCTGCTGCGCGCCGCGGCGCCGGCGGGTCCGCTGGCCGCGGCGCGCGCGTGCGCTTCGTGCAGCGCGACGCGTAGGCGGGCGAAGAGGAGTTGACGCGCGTCGAAGCCGAGCTCCCGGCCGCGCAACACCAGGTCGGTGCCGTGCAAGAAGTCGGGTGCCAGCTCGTCGGTGAGGCGGAAGGCGCGCGGTCCGAGTACGCGCCACTCTGCCTGCTGCGCCAGGGCGGCGAGCAGGTCCTGACCGCGGCGCTCCTGGTCGGCGGCGTCGATCGGCGCGCTGACCTCGACCGGCAGGATCACCAGCGCGGCGAAGGGCTGGGGTGGGGGCACCAGCCGCACTGCGAGCGTCTGGGGCCGGCAGCCGAACATCGAGAGGGCGGCAAGCGCGAGCAGTGGACCGTGCAGGCGAAGCATCGTCTTCCTCCTCTGCAACGCTGAGTGCCCAGGCGGTAGCGCAGGGGCGCGCGGATGGCAAGGGCAAACCCGCCTCACTCGGGTCGGCGGTCGGGCGCTGCGCCCCTGGTCAACCCCGACGGCTGCGGCTACAGTGACGCGATGCGCGCCGCGCTGCTGTCGCTGCTGGTCGTGATGACGCCCACCGCCGCGGCGGCAGCCCGACCTGCCAAGGGGGAGCGGGTCGACGTGGTCGAGGTGATCACCACCGAGGACGGCCAGCACGCGGTGCTCTTGCGCACCCAGGGCAAGGGGCCCCGGCTCCTGCCCATCTGGGTCGGCGACGTGGAGGCCCTGGCGATCCGCCTGCGCCTCGACCGGCGCCAACCGCCGCGCCCGTTGACGCTCGACCTGCTCGAGTCGGTGATCGAGAGCGGCAACATCAAGGTGCTCGAGGTCCGGGTCGACGGCCTGCGCCGCGGCGTGTTCCTCGGCAAGGTGAAGCTCAAGCTCGGCGCGCGCACCTGGGAGGTCGAGGCGCGCCCATCGGACGCCATCGGCGTCGCGTTGGGTCAGGGGGCGGCGATCTGGGTCGCCCAGGAGGTGCTCGACCAGGCGGCGCTCGATCTCGGTGAGCTCGAACGGGTGGTGCCGCGCGCGCCGGTCGACGGCGCGCCAGCTGCTCCTCGCCAGCCGGTCTCGTCGCCGGACGAGACGCTCTAAACGAACGGTCACGATTCCCGATCACCAAGAGCGGCCTCGCCCGAGGAAGAAACGCAAACGGGGTGTGCGCGAATCGCGCACCCCCGTTTAGGCGCGGTCGAGGTGATTGGACGTCGCGGCCGCGGTTCAGTCCCCGCCGGAGAGGAGCAGGATCACGTTCGAGGTGAGGCCCAGGGCGGCGAAAAGGACGAGGTAGAGCACGGCCGTGGCGCCGATCGCCGCGGCGGTCAGCGCCGGCCTAACCTGCCGCGGCACGTCGAGGACCACCAGGCCGCGGAAGAAGATCGCCACCCCATAGAGGGAGATGGCCGCGGCGAGGATGCGCGACCAGAGCGCGGCGAGGAACCAGTCCTCTGGGAGAAGGAAGAGCACGCCGGACAGCCACATCGGCGTCAACGCCAAGGTGGCCAGCGCGAACGCACGGCGATCGCTGAGCTCGACGGTGAACTGCCGCGCCAGCGCCGGTAACACCAGGCCCAGGCCGAGCCACGTGCCGAGCTGCAGCACGACGTTGCCGGCGCCGAGCACCAGGCCGGCCAGCACGCTGCCGGCGAAGAGGGAGCGCACCAGCACCGCCAGGCCGCGGATCGCGGTCAGCGGCAAGACGACGGAGGTCAACAGCGCGACCGGGGACTCCGGCTCGGCGAGCTCGTCCTGTAGACGCGCCGTCGGGGCGCGCAGGACGTCGGCGATGCGTCGCCACAGCGTCACGGTCACCGCCCCTTGAGCTGGTCGAACGCCAGCGTCAACGCGATCAACGCCAGCGGCCCGCTGAGCAGGGCGCCGACCACGAACAGGCCGCCGACCAGGTTCGCGGCGACGACCGCGACGAGCAGGAGGAGCAGGGAGCCGGTCTGCTGGCGAGCCAGCGCCCACGCGGCGCGCAGCGCCGCGCCGGTCTGGTGGCCCTCGAGGGCCACGAACCAGAGGGCGTAACACCAGCCGACCGCGATGACGACGCCGGGCAGCAGGATGAGCAACGAGCCGAGCGCGACCGCCACGACGTAGATCAGGCCGACGAGCAGGGTGGGAGCGAGCAGCGCCAGGCCGTCGAAGACGTGCGTCGCGTGGACCGGCTCGTCGCGCCGGGCGCGATCGACGACGCGGATGTAACCGGCGAGCAGCGCCGGCGTCAGCAAGCCGGCGGTGATGGTGCCGAGCAGCAGGACGATCGCGAACGCGCCGATGTGGGCCGCCGGCTGGCGCACGAACAGCTGCCAGGCGTCGCGCCCCAGGCTGACCAGATCCAAGGGCGCCGGTGCCCTCTGTGCGTTGACGTCCATGCCTGCTCCTCGGCCGGCATTCTTGAGCAATCCGACCAGCGTGTAAACCCCCCCGCTCGCCTCGGGACGCCTTGGGTTGTCCGCCGCTTGCGTGTAGAACGGCCGGCGTGACGCGGGAGGTGGTGATGCGAGCGATGATCTGCGGGGCGCTGGCGGTGGTGCTCATCGGCTGGGGCGAGCCCGCGGCGGCACAGGAGTACTACCCGAAGGACACCGAGACCTACCTGATCAACTACCAGGTGATGGCGAAGGACCCGGCGACGGCGACGATGCTCAGCATGGCGCCCGGGTTCGGCTTCGGCCACTTCTACGCCGGGCAGATCGTCCGTGGCGTGATCATGGCCCTCGGTGAGGTGCTCGGCCTGACCCTGGTGCTCGTCGCGCCACGCGTCGGCGAACCGGGGGACGCCGCGCAGGACGTGCTGCTCTACGCCGGGCTCGGCCTGTTCGGCGGCTTCAAGCTCGCCGACGTCTACCTGGCCTCGGACTCGGTCGAGCTGCACAACAAGAACGTCGCGCGCAGCCTGAGGATCAAGCCGCTGGTCACCGTCGTCGAACCCGGCGGCACGGCGCGGCCGCGCGTTGTCGCCCACGGCGTGAGCCTCGCCTGGCCGCTCGACGGTTGATCCGTTGTCCAGGCGCGTGCGCTGTGGCAAGGTGACCAAGGAGACGAGATGCGCATCGTTGGGCTCACGCTGGTCTTGCTCGCCGCCGGCTGTGACAGCGCGTTGTACGGCACCGGCGTGGTCTACGTGTTCAACGGCACCGAGAAGTCGGCGGAGATCAACCTCGACGGTCGTACGCCGCGCGACCTGAGCCTGCGCGCCGGCGGCGGACAGCTGCTCGTCGATCTGGTCGCCGGCCCGTATCAGGTGACGATCAAGCAGGAGGGCACCTTCCCGCAGATCGTCGCCACCGAGTTCGTGCGCGAGCGGTTGACGTTGATCAACGTCGGCAGCGCGGCGTGCTTCGCGCGGGCCGACATCGTCGGCATGTACTCGCAGCACAAGGCGCCGGTTCGCCTGGCGCAGATCTACAAAGACGGGCTGATCTTCTCCATCCCGGAGGAGATCAGCGTCCTGCCCGGGGAGCGGGTGCCGGACAACCGGCCGCGCAGCGCCGAGGTCTTCTTCCGCGTCGACGTCATCCCCTGTGAGCTGGCGGCCGAGCAGTTCAAGGTCGAGGACCACCTGCATCGAAGGCGGTGAGCGCGCGGCGCTGGAGGCGGGGAGGATGATCGGGAAGCTGCTGATCGCCAATCGGGGCGAGGTCGCGACGCGGGTGATCCGCACCGCGCGTCGCTTGGGGATCGGCACAGTGGCCATCCACTCCGAGGCCGACGCGCGGGCGTTGCACGCCCTCTCGGCCGACGAGCGGGTGTTGATCGGCGCCGGCGGCATCGACAGCTACGTGAAGGTCGAGCAGATCCTCGCCGCGGCGCAGCAAACCGGCGCCGATGCGGTGCACCCTGGGTACGCCCTGTTGGCCGAGAGCGTCGGCCTCGCCGGCGCCTGCGTGCACGCCGGCCTGACCTTCGTCGGGCCAGCGCTCGACGCCCTCGACCGGTTGGGCAGCAAGGTCGACCTCCGCCAGCAGGCGCAGGGCTGCGGCCTGCCGGTCGTGCCGGGCAGCGAGCGCCTGGCCAGCGTCGAGGCGGCGGTGGCCGCCGCGGCGACGATCGGCTACCCGGTGCTGCTCAAGGCCGACGCCGGCGGGGCCGGGGTCGGCGTCATGCGCATCGAGGACGAGGCCAGCCTGCGCGCCTGCTTCGCGCCGATGCGTCATCGGCTCGGACGCTCGCTCGGCAACGACGACCTCTACCTCGAGAAGGTGCTCGACCGGCCGCGGCACATCGACGTGCAGCTGGCCGCCGATCACCACGGCCAGATCGTCCATCTGGGCGAGCGGGAGGGCTCGCTCCAGCGCCGGCGGCAGAAGATGATCGATGAGGCGCCGAGCCCCGGGGTGACCGCCCAGCTGCGCCGGCGAATGACCGACGCGGCGATCACCCTGGCCCGTTCTGCCGGCCTGTGCTCGCTGGCCAGCGTCGAGTTCCTCCTCTGCGGCGAGGAGTTCTTCGTCCTGGGCATGAAGACCCGCTTGCAGGTCGGGCACGCGACGACCGAGATGATCACCGGCATCGACCTGGTGGAGTGGCAGATCCGCATCGCGCTGGGTGAGCCGTTGCCGGCGCGGCAGGAGGAGATCACCTTCGACGGCCACGCCGTTCAGTGCCGCATCCTCGCCGAGGACCCGCTCGCCGGCTTCGCTCCCTCGACCGGACAGATCGGCGCCTTCCTCGTGCCGGTGGGCCCGGGGCTGCGCAACGACGTCGGCGTGCGGGATGGCGACTTCGTTGCCCCGACCTACGATCCGCTGATCGCCAGGCTGGTGAGCCACGGCGCGGATCGCGCCGCCGCGCTCGCCGGGCTCGCGGTGGCTCTGGACTCGTACCGCGTCGAGGGGGTGGTCACCAACCTCGAGCTGCACCGCCGCGCGATCGGGGACCAGGCCTTCCGCTCCGGCGACTACGCGACCGACTTCGTCGCCGAGCGCCTGCGGCTCGCCTGACCGTCTACTTCTTGAGCAGCTGCTCCATCCCCGGCAGCTCATCGATCTTGGGCATGAAGATCACCTCGACGCGACGGTTCATCTCCATGTCCTCGGGCAGGTCGGAGTCGACCAGCGGGTCGAACTCGGCCGCGCCGGCGGCGCTGATGATCTGCGGCGGGACGCCTTGCTCGACCAGCAGCTTGACCACCTCGACGGCGCGCTGGGTCGACAGCTCCCAGTTCGAGGGGAAGCGGGCGGTCTTGATCGGCGTCGCGTCCGAGTGACCGACGACCTGGAACTTCCGGTCGGCGAACTGGGCCAGCGCCCCGGCCAGCTCCTTGAGCGCCTCCTGCGCCTCCGGCTTGATGCGCGTGCCACCGGGAGGGAAGACCACGTCGCTGGAGAGCTGCACCAGCATCAAGCCGTTGCGCACCTTGACCTGCAGGGTGCCGGCGTCGACCATCTTCTGGAGCTTGGCCATCAGGGTCTTGAACTCCTGCTCCCGCTTCTCGGCGGCGGCGCGGATGCGCTTGAGCTCCTCGACCTCGGCCGACAGCGCCATCCGCTCGTCGACCAGCTGCTTCTTCTCCTCGGCGAGGGCACCCATGTCCTTGCCCATTGCCTCGACTTTGCCGACCAGCTGGGTGTTCTGGTCGCGCTGCACCGTGAGGTCCTCACCGCACTTGGTCGCCTCCTGGCGCGCGGTGTCGCGCTCGCCGGTCAGCTGTGTCCGGGTGTCGGTCAGCTCCTTCTTGGTTTTGGCCAGCTCGTTGACCACGGCCTCGTGCGTGCCGCTGCCGACGCAGGCGGTGAGTGACGCACCAATGACGGCGCCGAGCCCCAACTGCAGACGAGTCAAGCGCTTCATTCTCGACCTCCTCGTTCTGGTTCCGGCGACCTTCCGGCCGCCGGTGCGACCTGTGCAGTGCGCTATTGGTAACCAAACTCGGCCGGCGACACAAGCCGCGTATCCAAGCCGTTGGGTGTCTCCTCGCCGGCCGGAGTATGCTATGTCTCGGCCGTGACCGAGCGGCGCGCCGGCCTCGGTCCGAGGTGAGAGCCTTGACCCTGACACTGGTGATCTTCGTCGGCACGGCCCTGCTGTTCGACTACCTGAACGGCTTCCACGACAGCTCGAACATCGTCGCGACGATGATCGCCTCCCGGGCGATGTCGCCCCGCCAGGCGTTGGCGATCGCCGCGGTGTGCGAGTTCGTCGGCCCGTTCATCTTCGGTGTGGCGGTCGCGACCACCGTCGGACACGAGGTCCTGCGCGAGGATCTGCTGACCATGCCGGTGGTCTTCGCGGCGCTGGTCGCCGCGGTGGGTTGGAACCTGATCACCTGGTTCTACGGTATCCCGTCGAGCTCGTCACACGCGCTGATCGGCGGCATGGTCGGCGCCGGGCTCTCGGTCAGCTTCGCTCGTCAATGGGCGCTCGGTTTCTATTCGCCGGACGATCTGGTCGCGGTGTTCACTGTGCTGCAACGCGCCGGCCTGCTCAAGGTCCTGATCGCGCTGTTCGTCTCGCCGATCCTCGGCCTGGTGGTCGGCTTCTTGGTCATGCGGCTGGTCCGCTTCCTGCTCCGCGGCGCGACACCGGGAGTCAACAACGCGTTCAAGCGCGGCCAGCTGATCACCGCGGTGGCCTTGGCATTGTCGCACGGCACGAACGACGCGCAGAAGACGATGGGGATCATCACGATGGGCCTGCTCGCCGCGGGCGCGATCCCCGACTTCGAGGTGCCGCTGTGGGTCGTCGCGCTCAGCGCCAGCGCCATCGCCGCGGGCACCGCGACCGGCGGCTGGCGCTTGATCCGCACGCTCGGCGGCAAGTTCTACAAGATCCGACCGGTGCACGGCTTGACCTCACAGCTGTCCTCGGCTGGCATCATCCTCGGCGCGGCGCTGGTCGGCGGGCCGGTGAGCACGACGCAGGTGGTCTCCAGCGCGATCATGGGGGTGGGCAGCGCCGAGCGGGTGACCAAGGTACGCTGGGGGGTCGGGCGGCAGATCGTCTTGACCTGGTTCATCACCATTCCGGCGACCGCGATCGTCGCCGCGTTGATCGTCAAGATCCTCGAGAGGTTCCTATGAGCTGGTTCCGCGACTTCTTCAGGCCTCGCCGGGACAACTTCATGCGCTACCTGATCGAACAGACGGCGCTGGATGTCCGCGGCATGGAGGCGCTGGTGGCCTACATGTCACAGCCGTCGGAGACGCACGCCGAAGGGGTGAACGCGGCGGAGAAGGAGGCCGACGAGGTGCGCCGGATGCTGGTCGACGAGCTGAACCGCACCTTCGTGACGCCGCTCGACCGCGAGGACATCTACACCCTGTCGCGCACCGTCGACGATCTGCTCGACTACGCCCACTCCACGGTCGAGGAGATGCAGATCCTCAAGATCACGCCGTGCGACAACCTCAAGCAGATGGCCGAGGTGCTGCTCGAGGCGGCCAAGGAGCTGCACCTGGCGCTCATGCGCCTCGAGGAGCACCCCAGCGTCGCCAACGACCACTCGCGCAAGGCGAAGGCGGCGGAGAACCGGATGGAGAAGGTCTACCGCCGCGCGATCGCCGATCTGTTCAACGGCCCGGCCGATCCGCCCAACATCGTCAGCATGCTCAAGCGGCGCGAGGTCTACCGGCACCTGTCGAACGCCGCCGACCGCGCCGACCAGGCGGCGAACATCATCAGCGACATCGTGGTCAAGATGAGCTGAGGTGGCCGGGGCAGGGAAGGTTGGTGACCCCAACGGGAATCGAACCCGTGTTTTCGGCGTGAGAGGCCGACGTCCTAGGCCGCTAGACGATGGGGCCAACCAGAGGGGCGTTCAGGTAGCAAAGCGGAGCCGCGTTGGCAAGCAAAAACGCCTCAGCGCGCGCGAGTCGTCGCCGGCGGAGCGCCGGTCTTGGGTGCGGGCTTCGGCGGCGGCTCGGGCGGTCTCTCGCGTGGGATGACGTAGATCCGCACCTCTCCGGCGTGCTCGTAGATGTTGATACCCTCCCAGTTGCTCTTCTTGCGCTGGCACTCGATGTTCTTCGCTTTGATGCCCGGGAGGCTGACGATGTGATGCCAGCGCAAGCCCCAGACGCGCCGAAAGGAGCGCTTGTAGAACTCGATCGTCTCGTCGAACGAGCGGTTGGAACGGTAGCGGCCGGGCTCCTCCAGGGCGACGACGCCCGGCGGAATCGGCGCCTCGTCCGGCGGGTCGGTGGCCAACAGGGCGGTGAGCAACGCGACGGTGAGCACCGGGTCTCTCCAGCAACGAGGGCCCAGGTACCCTGCCGCGGAGCGGGCGGTGAGTCAATGGCCGGCATAGGGCTGACCTGCGCGAATGGGTTGACGCCTCCCTCGGCATGCAGGAGGATACTGCCACGGCCCGTGGTGGGTCGCGTGGGGTTGTTGAGGAGGATCCAAGTTCCCCTGCCGGGTTCGTGATTGGTCTCAATTAAGCGCTCGGAACCAACGGAATTGGCTTCGGGAGCGGTCGTTCGTGGAGGGGTGTGCACGCCCAACTGGCAACAGACGGGAAGCCTAAACCTCCAGAGGTCGCACCCACCTGGTTTTCCAGGTTCGGGGCCATGAGGTCACACGGCCAGGGCGGGGGATGTTTCATGACGTGGTCGTCGCCGCCGTGACGGCGGTGACGCAGGAGCGGGCTCATGGAGCCCAGGATGAGGTTGCGGGATTCACAGGCATTGCGACGACGCGGAGGTCTCCGCGCTGAGACCGGGCTGCGCCGGTGATTCGGCTGCCGCCCGGAGGTAACGATGCAGGACGGGCCGCACGGTATCGAGATGAAGCCCTACCGGGAGGCGGCCAAGGCGCCGCCGGCGGCGAGACGAGAGCCGTTGTCGTAGCTTGAGAGCCCCGCGCCCTCGGGAAGGCAACCGAGGATGCCGGCATACATGCCATCGCCCCGAAGGCAGCAGGCGCCGCAGACGGCGCGCTTGTCTGACAGTCCGTCGCAGCACGCGCTCTCGATGTCGCTCGAGGTGGACCATGCCTGACACACTCGGCATCGTCCTCGCATTGCTCGGCGGCGCGGCGCTCGGCGCGCTGGGCTGGTGGCTGCGCGTCCGCTTGACCCTCGGCAGCGTCCAGGCCCAGGCGGAGCTCGTCCGGGCCGAGGCTGAACGTGAGAAAGAGCGGTTGATCAAGGAGGCCGACCTCGCCGCGAAGGAGGCGCAGCTCGACCTGCAGCGCAAGCACGAGAAGAAGGTCAAGCAGCAGCGCGAGAACCTCGCGGCGCAGGAGAAGCGCCTGCGCCAACGGGAGACCAACGTCGAGCGCAAGAACGAGCTGCTCGAGCGGCGCGAGCGCGAGCTGAAGAAGCGGGAGACGGGGGTCGAGGCGGTGGAGGCGGATGCGCAGCGCGCCCTGGCGCAGGCGCAGGAGAAGCTCGCCGAGGCGACGCGCGAGCTCGAGCGGCTCGCCGGCCTGTCGCGTGACGAGGCGCGGCAGAAGCTGGTCGAGTCGGTGCAGGAGGAGGCCCGCCGCCAGGCGGCCACCGCGGTGCGGCGCATCGAGGAGGAGACGCGCAAGGAGGGGGAGGAGCGGGCGAAGTCGATCATCGCCACGGCGATCCAGCGCCTGGCCGGCGACTTCGTCTCCGAGAAGACGGTCAGCGTCGTCGAGCTACCGTCCGACGACATGAAGGGGCGGATCATCGGCCGCGAGGGACGGAACATCCGCGCCATCGAGGCGGCGACCGGCGTCGACGTGATCATCGATGACACACCGGAGGCGGTCATCCTCAGCGGCTTCAACCCGATCCGGCGCGAGGTGGCCCGCCGCGCGCTCGAGAAGCTGGTCGCCGACGGGCGCATCCACCCGGCGCGCATCGAGGAGGTGGTCGAGAAGGCGACCGAGGAGATCGAGCAGGTCGTTCAGCGCGCCGGCGAGCAGGCGACCTTCGACCTCGGCATCCAGGGGTTGCACCCGGAGCTGATCCGGCTGATCGGCAAGTTGAAGTTTCGCTCGGCCAACGGCCACAACCTATGGAACCACGCGGTCGAGACCGGCGCCATTGCCGGGATGATGGCCGCCGAGCTGGGCCTGAACGTCGCACTGGCCAAGCGCGCCGGGCTGTTGCACGACGTCGGCAAGGCGCTCGAGCACGAGATCGAAGGCCACCACGCCGACGTCGGCGCCGAGCAGGTCCGGCGCCTCGGCGAGAAGAAGGAGGTCGTCGAGGCGATCCAGTTCCACCACGCGTCCGAGCAGCCGTCGTTGCTCGCGGTCGTCGTCCAGGCGGCGAACCGGCTGTCCAACGCCCGGCCGGGCGCGCGGCGGGAGTCGCTCGAGACCTACATCAAACGGCTCGAGGACCTCGAGCGGCTCAGCCTCGGGTTCAAGGGCGTCGAGAAGGCCTTCGCCATCCAGTCCGGGCGTGAGGTGCGCGTGCTGGTCAACTACGAGGCGATCTCCGACGAGGACGCCTACATGTTGTCCCAGGACATCGCACGGCGTATTCAGGACGAGCTCACCTACCCGGGGGAGATCCGGGTGACGGTGGTGCGCGAGGCGCGCGCCACCGAGATCGCCCGTTAGCGCGGGGCTCCCCCCGTTCAGGCAGCGAGTCGTCATGGCAACCAGGCGGCGGATCGAAGATGTGTTGGAGGCCATCCAGGCCTACCACCCGGCGCCCAACCTGCAGATGTTGCAGCGCGCCTACATGTTCTCGGCCAAGGTGCACGCCGGGCAGGTGCGCAAGAGCGGCGAGCCGTACCTCGTCCACCCGCTCGAGGTCGCCTACCTGCTCACCCAGATGCACCTCGACGAGGCGAGCGTCACCACCGGCCTGCTCCACGACACGGTCGAGGACACGCTGACCACGATCGACGAGCTGAAACAGATGTTCAGCGCCGAGGTGGCCCAGCTGGTCGACGGTGTGACCAAGTTGTCGCAGATCCGCTTCGACACCGACGAGCACAAGCAGGCGGAGAACTTCCGCAAGATGCTGGTCGCGATGGCCAAGGACATCCGGGTCATTCTGGTCAAGCTCGCCGACCGCGTGCACAACATGCGCACCCTCGAGCACCTTGCCGAGCCCAAGCGCCTGCGCATCGCCCAGGAGACGATGGACATCTACGCGCCGCTGGCCAACCGGTTGGGGATCAACTGGGTCAAGGCTGAGCTCGAGGAGCTGGCCTTCCGCTACCTGCAGCCGGCCGACTTCGGTGATCTCCGCCGGCGCGTCGACACGTTGACCGAGGAGCGGGCCAGCTACGTCGCGCGCGTCATCCGCCTGTTGAGCGACGAGATGGCCAAGCACGGCGTCGCCTGCGACGTGCAGGGCCGGCCCAAGGATCTGCACTCGATCTTCAAGAAGATGCAGGCCCGCTCGCTCAGCTTCGAAGAGGTGCACGACGTGATCGCCTTCCGCGTGCTGGTCGACACCGTCGGCCACTGCTACGAGGCGCTCGGGCACGTGCACGCGATGTGGCATCCAGTCCCCGGTCGCTTCAAAGACTACATCGCGATGCCGAAGCCCAACCAGTATCAGTCGCTGCACACCACGGTGATCGGCCCCGACGGGCAGCGGATCGAGATCCAGATCCGCACCCGCGAGATGCACGAGGTGGCCGAGAACGGCATCGCCGCGCACTGGGAGTATAAAGAACACGGCCGCATGGGCGAGAAGAGCCGGAAGCAGTTCGCCTGGCTCAGACAGCTGCTCGAGTGGCAGCGGGAGCTCAAGGACCCGAACGAGTTCCTCGACGTCGTCAAGTACGACCTGTTCACCGACGAGGTCTTCGTCTTCACGCCGCGCGGCGAGGTGATCTCGCTCAAGCGCGGCGCGACACCGGTCGATTTCGCCTTCGCCATCCACACCGAGGTCGGCGTGCACTGCGCCGGCGCGAAGGTGAACGGTCGGATGGTGCCGCTGCGCTACGAGCTGAAGAACGGCGAGGTGGTGGAGATCATCACCAACCCGCAGCAGCAGCCGTCGAAGGACTGGCTGAGCTTCGTCCGCTCCGGGCGGGCGAAGTCGAAGATCCGCGCCTTCGTTCGGGCGCACGAGCGCGCGCGGTCCAAGGACCTCGGGCGGGAGATGCTCGAGCGGGAGCTGCGCCGCCACGGTCTGTCGCTGCAGAAGATGCTCAAGGACGGCCGCCTGCAGACCTTCGTCGACGACAGCCGCCACGCGTCGGTCGACGCGTTGTTCGTGTCGATCGGCTACGGCCGGACTACCGTGCAGCAGGTCCTCGAGCGGCTGGCGCCCGACACGCCGGTCGCCGAGGAGGAGCCGTCGGTCATCGGCCAGATCATCCGCAAGGTCACCGGCCGGACCTCCTCGGGCGGCGTGACGGTGCAGGGGCTCAACGACGTGATGGTCCGCTTCGCCCGCTGCTGCAACCCCTTGCCCGGCGATCCGATCGTCGGCTTCGTCACGCGCGGCCGCGGCATCACCGTCCACCACAGCCGCTGCACCCGGGCCGCCGACGCGGACCCCGACCGGCGCATCCCGGTGACCTGGGACGCGAAGCACAGCGAGGCGCGACCGGTCAGCTTGCGGGTCTTGACCGGCGACCGGCCCGGGATCCTGGCGACCATCTCGCAGGTGTTCAGCGAGAACGGGGTCAACATCTCGCAGGCGAACTGCAAGGTGACCGCGGCCGACCGGGCGGTGAACACCTTCGAGGTGTTGATCCGCGATTCCGACCAGCTGCGCAAGGTGCTCAACGAGATCAAGAGCCTGTCCGGTGTGATCGGCGTCGAGCGGCTCTGAGCCGGGCGTCGAGCAGAGGAGTGTTCGCCGTGCCCAGATTGATCCACGAGCTGAAGAGGACCCACCGTTGCGGCTCGCTCCGCGGGGCCGACGTCGGTCGTGAGGTCGCGTTGATGGGCTGGGTGGCCAGCCGGCGCGATCACGGCGGCTGCGTCTTCATCGACCTGCGCGACCGCGAGGGGATCACCCAGGTCGTTTTCGACCCGCGGGTCGACGCCGACGCGCACGCGTTGGCCGGCGAGCTGCGCTCGGAGTGGGTGCTCGGCATCATCGGCACGGTGCGCAGCCGGGGCGCGAACACCAACCCACGCATGGCGACCGGCGAGATCGAGGTCGCGGCCACCGCCCTCGAGGTCTTCTCTCGCGCCCGGACGCCGCCGTTCCTGATCGAGGACGAGATCGACACCAGCGAGGAGGTGCGCCTTAAGCATCGCTTCCTCGATCTGCGCCGGCCGCGGCTGCAGCGGAACCTGACCCTGCGCCACCGCTTCAACCAGCTCACCCGCGCCGTCCTCGACGGCGAGGGGTTCCTCGAGGTCGAGACGCCGTTTCTGATCAAGAGCACTCCCGAGGGGGCGCGTGACTACGTCGTGCCCTCGCGCGTCCACCCGGGTCACTTCTTCGCCCTGCCGCAGTCGCCGCAGCTGTTCAAGCAGCTCTTGATGGTCGCCGGCTACGATCGCTACTTCCAGATCGTGCGCTGCTTCCGAGACGAGGATCTGCGCGCCGAGCGCCAGCCCGAGTTCACCCAGGTCGACCTGGAGATGTCCTTCTGCGCGCCGGAGGACGTGCAGCAGGTGGTCGAGACGGTCCTGGCGCGGGTCTGGCGCGAGCTGCGCGGCGTCGAGCTGCCAGTGCCGTTTCCGCGCCTGACCTGGGACGAGTCGATGCGCCGCTTCGGGGTCGACGCGCCCGACCTGCGCTTCGGCCTCGAGCTCGCCGATCTGTCCGACCTAGCTCGCGGCTCGGGCTTTCGCGCCTTCGCCGAGGCGGTGGACAAAGGCGGCGTGGTCAAGGGGATCAACCTGCACGGCACCGGCGACTGGTCGCGCAAGGACCTGGATGAGCTGCCCGAGCTGGCCAAGCCGTACGGTGCGAAGGGCTTGGCCTGGATCCGGGTCAAGGAGGACCAGAGCTGGCAGGGGCCGATCGCCAAGACCTTGAGCGACGCGGAGCGCGGGGCGATCGCCGCCCGGCTGGCGCTCGCCACCGGGGACGTCGCCATCTTCGTCGCTGACCGGGCGAGCGTCGTCAACGCGACGCTCGGCAACCTGCGCAAGATCATCGCCCGGCGGCGCGGTCTGATCCCGGCCGGTGAGTATCGCTTCGTCTGGGTGGTCGACTTCCCGCTCTTCGAGTGGGACGAGGCCACCGGCCGCTACTCTGCCGCCCACCATCCGTTCACCTCGCCGCGATCGGCGGACGCCGCGCTGCTCGAGAGTGACCCGGCGCGGGTCAAGGCGCAGGCCTACGACATCGTGCTAAACGGCGTCGAGATCGGCGGCGGCTCGATCCGTATCCACGACCCGGAGCTGCAGCAGCGGCTCTTCCGGGCGCTCGGTATCGGCGAGGCCGAGGCGCAGCAGAAGTTCGGCTTCTTGCTCGAGGCGCTGCAGTACGGTGCGCCGCCCCACGGCGGCCTGGCGCTGGGGGTCGACCGGATCATGATGCTGCTTTGCGAGACCGACTCGATCCGCGAGGTGATCGCCTTCCCGAAGACCCAGAAGCAGACCGACCTGATGCTCGACGCCCCCGCCCCGCTCGAGCCGGAGCAGCTGGCGGAGCTCTCGTTGCGCACCGCGGTCAAGGAGTAGCGGTGACCAGCGCCTTCGACACCGACGTGCTGGTGATCGGCGGCGGCGCGAACGGCACCGGTTTGGCCCGCGATCTGGCCAAGCGCGGCCTGCGCGTCCTGCTGTGCGAGAAGGGCGACTTCGCCCGCGGCGCCACCGGCGCTTCGAGCGGCATGATCCACGGCGGGCCACGCTACCTGCTCAACGACGTCGAGACGACGCGGCACTCCTGCGCCGACTCGGGTTACATCCAGCGCATCGTCCCGCACCTGCTCTTCCGCGTCCCGTTCCTCATCCCGGCCCTCCCCGGAGGCAATTTCGGCGGCTTCGCGCCGTTGCTCTTCGACGTCTACTTCGGCGTCTACGACCGGTTCGCGGTGCTGAAGAACGGCATCCCCCACGCGCGGCTCACCCGGGAGGAGTTGCTCGCCATCGAGCCGGGCCTGCGCGCGGACGTGCTCGGCGGTGTCACCTCCGACGAGTGGGGGATCGACTGCGGGCGGCTCTGCCTGCTCAACGCGCTCGACGCCGCTGCGCACGGCGCCGAGATCCGCACCTACACCGAGGTGGTCGGGTTGATGCGCGACGAGACCGGCGCGGTGGTCGGCGCGCGGCTGCGCGCCGCCGGTCAGGTCGAGGTCAGCGAGGTCCGCGCCCGCGCGGTGGTCAACTGCGGCGGACCCTGGGCCGAGCGCATCGCCGGGCTGGCCGAGGGCGGGGTCCGCCTGCGTCCGGGCAAGGGCGTGCACCTGATCTACGACAAGCGGCTGACGAACTTCGCGGTGGTCGCCAACGCGGTGGACGGTCGCCAGGTCTTCGCGATGCCGTACCAGAACGAGACCTGGGTGGGCACCACCGACGACGACTACTACGGCGACCTGGACGACTTGTGGGTGACGCAGGACGAGGTGCGCTACCTGCAGGAGGCGTTGGCGCACGTGTTGCCCGGCCTCGCGCAACAACGGCTCATCGGTGTGCGCGTCGGGGTGCGCAACACGATCTTCGGTTGGGGCAAGAACGAGGACGATCTCAGCCGACGCTACGAGATCATCGACCACCGCGCGCAGCGGGCCGCCGGTTTCTACTCGCTGGTCGGCGGCAAGCTGGCCAGCTTCCGCCAGCAGTCCGAGGATGCCGCGGACGCCGTTTGCGCAGCTCTCGGCGTCCACGCTCGCTGCGAGACCCACATGCACGCGTTGCCCGGCGGCGACGCGCTACCCGACGAGGCGGAGCTGGCGCGCGCCTACGGCGTCGATCGGCTGGCCGCCCGCCGCATCGTCTACCGCCACGGCTCGCTCGCCCCGCGCGTGCTCGACGTCGGCCGGGAGACCCCGACCGGCTTCTCGGTCGTCTGCCCGTGTGAGCCGGTCCTCGAGTGCGAGGTGCGCTACTGCCTGCGCCACGAGAGGGTGGTGCGCCTCGGTGACCTGATGACCCGCTGCCGCGTCGCGATGGGGCCGTGCCAGGGTCTGCGCTGCGGCCTGCGCGTGGCGCAACTCTGGGCCGAAGAGCGGGGCGCCGATGCCACCGACGAGCGGGAGGCGTTGATGGATTTGCTCACCCGGCGCTGGCGCGCGGCCAGAGGCGTGCTGCACGGCCAACAGCTCGCTCAGGCGGAGCTGTTGATGACCCAGTACACCGGGCTGTGGCGGTTGCCGACGCTCGCCCCGTTCGCGTGAGGCAACATGTTCGACGTCCTGGTCATCGGCGGTGGCATGGCGGGGACGCTCGCGGCGCTGAGCGCCAGGGCCGACGGTGCCCGCGTCGCGTTGGCGGCGCGCTCGCACGGCGCCACCGCTCTGTCAACCGGCGCGCTCGACATCGCCTATGCACCGGCGCTCTCGGCCACGGTCCAGATGCCGCGGACGATCGTCGAGCACGTGATGGACATCGCCGCGCACCGCCAGCGGCATCCCTACGCGGTGCTCGGGCTCGAGCAGACCATCGTCGGGCTGCGGCGCGGCTTCGCGATGCTCGCCGAGCACCTGGCCGGCACGGGTCTCGAGCCGGGCGACCTGGATCTCGAGGCGGAGAATCGCTACCTGCCGTCGTCGCTCGGCGTGGCGATGCCGGCGGCGGCGGCCCTGGCGCCGCATCGCGGCCTCGACCTGGCCCACGCGGCGGGTCAGCGTTGGGGGGTGGTCCAGCTGCTCGGCGACGCGTCGTTCGCCGCCGGGCGGGTGATGCGCGGGCTCGCGGCCGACGCCGCGGCGCTCGCCGATCGAGGGCCGGAGCTCATCGAGCTCGGGGTGCGTGTCACGGCCCGCGGTGGCCCCCTGGCCACCGCGCGCGCCTTCGACGACGTCGCGCTGATCGATGAGGTCACGGCCGAGCTGCGCGGCAGGGTCGCCGGCCTGGACGGGATCATCTTCCCGCCGGTGCTCGGCCTCGGCCACCAGCGGGAGGCTCACGCCCGACTGCAGGCTGCGCTCGGCCTGCCGCTGGTCGAGGCGCTGGCGCACGTGCCGTCGGTCCCGGGCGTGCGCCTGCAGCGCGCGCTCGCGGCTGCGCTCTCTGGCGCCGGCGTTGCGAGCGTCGGCGAGGTGGTGCGCTGCCAGACCGACGGTCGGCGTGTCGTCGCCGCGATGACCGCCGATCGGCTCGAGTTGCACGCCGCGAGCTTCGTGCTCGCCAGCGGTCGGTTCATCGCCGGTGGGGTCCTCTTCGAGGGGGGCGGACGCGAGGCGTTGTTCGGACTGCCGCTCGTCTCGGAGGACGGCCTGCTCGAGCAAGACCATCCTCTGCCCGTCGTGCGCGAGACGCCGATGGAGTCACATCCGTTGATGACCGCGGGCGTGCAGGTGAACGATCGCCTGCAACCGATGTGCGAGGGCCGGCCGCCGTTCGACAACCTCTTTGCCGCCGGGATGGTGATCGGCGGCTTCGCCTCGCGTTACGCGCTGTGCGCCGACGGCGTGGCGCTGTGCACCGGTTACCTGGCCGGGAAGGCGGCGGCGAGCCAGCGGGGAGGGCGCTGATGGGGTTCCTCAACCTGCGTCAGGTCAACGCCTACTGGGTGCTCGGCTGGGCGCTGGCCAAGCACGTCGTTGCCCGGCCGTTCGTCGGCCGGCCAACCCCGACGCGGTGGCTCGAGCGCCTGCGCGGCGAGGAGCTCGGCCCGGTGCCGCAGGACGCGTGGGGCGCGTTCGCCGGCGCGGGGCGCTGCCTCGGCTGTGGGCTGTGTGACGCGGTCGGGGAGCCGGGCGACACACCGTCGGCCTGGTTGGTCGGCGCGATCCGCCAGCCGAGCGACGCGCCGCTGTCGGTGGCTATCGCCGAGCGGCTCACCGAGCTCGCGCCGCGGATCGCGGCGGTCTGCCCGGCGCGGGTGTCGGTCCTCGACGTCGTGCGCCTGGTGCGCGGCAACCTCGACGCGCTGGGGCGGCGATGAGCATGGCCGGAGCTCAGCCGGCCATCCACCTGGCTGCGCGGCTTCCCCCTGGGCGCGTCTCGTTGGCCGAGGCCGACCGGCTGGCCGTCAGCCAGGACCTCTGGCCGCGCCACCTGATGGCGATGGCGGCCGGGCGGCTGCCGGCGCTGCCTGCGGCGGTGGTCTGGCCCGAATCGGTGGCCGAGCTCCAAGCCGTCGCGCGCGCCGCGGGCGAGCTCGAGATCTCGCTCGTCCCCTATGGCGCCGGTTCGAGCGTGGTCGGCGGGGCGAGCCCGTCGGCGGAGCAGGTGGTCGTCGATCTCAAGCGCCTGGCGCGGCTGGTGGCGATCGATGCGGAGGGGCTCACCGCCACCGCCGAGGCGGGGATCATCGGCGAGCTCTTCGAGCGACAGCTCGCCCGCCGGGGCTTCACGCAGGGTCACTTCCCCTCGTCGATCTACTGCTCGAGCCTGGGCGGCTGGATCGCCGCGCGCAGCGCCGGGCAGATGTCGAGCCGCTACGGCAAGATCGAGGATCAGCTGCTTGGCGGCACGCTGGTGCTCGGCACCGGCGAGCTGCTGATCCAGCCGCCAGCGCCGGTGCGCGATCCGACCTTCGACGCGCTGGTCGGCGCCGAGGGGACGCTGGCCCTCTGGGCCGAGGCGACGGTGCGTATCCATCGCCTGCCCGAGCACCGGGTCTGGCGGGCCCTGCGCTTCCCGGAGCTCGGCCAGGCCCTCGCCGCGGTGCGCGCCTGGCTCGAGGCCGGCATCTCGCCGGCGGTGGTGCGCATCTACGACCCGTTGGACACCTGGCTGCACCACCAGTCGCACGAGGTGCGCGAGGCCGGCGAGCGCGGCCCGAGTCGGCTGGCTCGGCTGGGCGCGACCTGGCCGCGTTTGACCAGCTGGCTCGGTGATCTGGTCGCGCGCGGGGTGCTCTGCATCGTCGGTCTGCAGGGGAGCCGTCGGCAGACCGAGGGCGAGCTCGCCGCGACGCTCGAGTTGGCGCGGCGGCAGGCGGCCAGCGATCTCGGCGCCGGGCCGGCCGAGGCCTGGTACGCCCGCCGCTACGCGGTCAGCTACGGCCAGTCGCGCGCCTACCGCGCCGGGGTCGGCGTCGACACGATGGAGGTGGCCTGCGCCTGGGACAGGGTCGAGCCGACCTACCGCGCGGTCCGCCACGCCGCGCTCGAGGTCGGGGCGCAGGTGCTGGCCCACTTCAGTCACGCCTATCGCGAGGGGGCCTCGATCTACTTCACCTATGCCTTGCCGCTCGCCGCCGGCGTCGAGGCCTACGACCGCCTGTGGCAGCACACCCTCGCCGCCGCGGCGCGGGCCGGGGCGAACGTCTCGCATCACCACGGCACCGGCAAGCTGAAGGCCGCGGCGCTCGCCGCCGCGCTCGGCGCCGGCCGGCGGCTCTGGCTGGACCTGCAGCGCGAGCTCGATCCGCGGCGGCTTCTGAACAGCGCGCTGCTCGCCCCGCGTTCGGTCCCAGCGCCGCGCGCATCGCCGCCCGTGGCGCTCGC
>JBFYZW010000480.1:0-13740 GCA_041309305.1 Deltaproteobacteria bacterium
CGCCTCGACGCCCTCCTCGAGCAGCGCGCCGCCGGCCGCGTCGCCAGCGGCGGCGAGCAGGCGGCCGTGGAGCTGGGTCAGCGCCGCGACCCGGGCCTCGAAGGCGGCCTCGGCGGCGCCGCCGGTGATCGCCTCGCGCAGCCCGTCGACCGCGCGGCGGGCCTCGCCAGCCAGCTGTGGCTCGGTGGCGGCCAGCGCGTTGGCCAACCGGGCGGTGGACTCGACCAGCGGCCCGGCGGCGAGCACGCGGCGGTACTGGGGCATCCGCTCGAGCAGCGAGGTGAAGGTCTCGCGCAGCAGCTGCAGGTCCGGCTCGGGCGCCGAGAGGTAGCGCGTGGCGTTGAGCTTCAGCGTCGCGAGCTCCCGGCCGACGTCGCCGGGGAGGACGGCCTGGAGCGCCCGCACGTCGGGCAGGCCGTCGACGAACAACCGGCCGAGGCCGATGTCCTCCTCGATGCGAGCGAACAGGCTCTCGGCCTGGGTGTCCATGAAGGCGAGCTCTTGCACCAGGGCGCGCATCGCTACCTTCAGGCGGTAGACGTCGGGCGACGGCGAGTTGAGGATGCCGTGCACCTCCTCGAGGACGTTGCCGACCCGCAGGCGAGTCTCGCGGTCGAGCACCGGGCGGTAGCGCTGGTACTGCTCGAGCGCCGTCTTGGCCAGGCCGGTGGCGTAGAGCAGCTCCGAGGTCCGGCCGTCCTGGATGTAGGTGAAGCGGATCGGGGTCTCGCCGCGGCGGATCGCCGACAGGCGCATCTCGACGGCGCGGTGCTCCTCGGGCACCAGCGTCGCGAGCGCCGCGTAGGCCGGCAGCTTGTCCTTCGCGTCGCGCAAGAAGTCGCGGATCTCGCCGGCGACGCGCTCCTCCTGCGCCGGTGTGCGGGCGGCCTGCATCAGCCGGCGCAGGCGCTTCAGGTTGTCGACCAGGTAGCGCGCGGTCTTGAGGTCGTGGTCCCACGGGCCGACGTCGGCGTAGGTGAAGCTCTCTCCGCTGCTCGCGCCGCGCTCGTGCGGCAGGCGTCGGTCGGCGCGCGGCCGCGCCCAGTCGGGCAGCGCGTCGGAGCCGCCCGGATCGAGGTTGGCGAACACGCGGCCGATCTCGGCGTAGAGCTGATCGTCGCTCAGGTCACGGGCCAGGAGGTGGCGGAGGCCCTGCTCCCCCAGCCAGATGTGCAGGTGGGCGATCGTCCGGCCATACTCGCGCGGCTTGTAGAACAGCTGGTGGATCGGGTTGAGGTCGTCGAGCAGATCGTCGTCGCGGTACTTCCCAAGACGCAGCGCCTCGCGCGCGCTCGCTCCCAGCCGCCCGCCGGAGAGCACGTCGAGGACGCCGACGTAGTTCTGCATCTCGGTGAAGTTGGTCCACGGCTCGACCTGGTTCTGCACCACGAAGTCGGCCGAGACGTTCTCGTCCGAGGCGAAGAACACCTCGGCGTCGGCCTGTCCGTCGGGGGTGTGGACGCGCACCTCGGCCGAGGAGACCTCGGCGCCGCCGAACAGGCCGCGGTAGTCGCGGTTGAACGCGGCGATCGCGGTGCGTGTGCGGCCGAGCTCCGGGACGAAGCGATCGACGGTGGTCTGGGTGGTGGCGCGGTGGTCGTGGAACTCGAGGAACGGCAGGCGCAGATCGATGTGGCTCGAGGTGCCGGTGGTCTCGCGCGTCTCGCGCTCGTTGACCCGCACGCCGGCGCCACGGATCAAGGTCAGCTGCTGGACCAGGCGCAGGTCGCCGCGCACCGCCAGGTCGTAGGCGAGCCGGGCGACGTCGCCGGCGCGCACGCTGAGCGGCTGGTCCGCCGGGGTGTCGCCGCGCATCGCCCGCGGGACCATGTCGGCGCGCGGCAGCGTCACGCGGTCGTTGGCGTCGAAGTCGTAGTCGATCTCGGTGGTGAAGTTGGAGGCGATGTCGATGCCGCCGCGGGCCTCGAGGTAGGCGGTGGCGTAGCGCTCGACCAGGTAGTCGAGCATCTCCAGCCCGGCGCCGTCGGCGAGGTTCTTGGCCAGAAGCGTCAGGTACCCGTTCATGTCGCGGCACAGCTCGCGCTCGCGCTCGTTGCTCAGCTGCTCGGCGAAGGCCGCGCGGTCGCCGCCGCGGCGCGCGTAGTCGACGAAGCCGCGCATCAGGCGTGAGACCTCTTGCCGGTCGACCTGGATGCCGACCAGGATCTTCAGCTGCGCCCCGGAGGAGATCGACCCGTTCGACGCCAGCGTCATGCGCACGCGCCCCTCGTGCTGGCGCTGGATGGTCAGCGCGAAGTCGCCGCCGAGCGCGGCGTAGGCGCCGACCTCGACGCTCGCGCCGACCTGCACCGCCTCGTGGATCGAGGGGACGGCGTAGCCGAGCCCGAGCGCGGCGTCGAGTCGGAACTGCGCGTTGCCGGCCAGGTGGAAGGTCGCCCCGGTCTCGACCTCGGCCATCTCCGCGGCCGACAGCGGCGTCTGCGCCAGGCGGCGGAGCTGGCTCTCCTCGTTGGCCACCTCGTCGCTGCCGCCGCCGAAGAAGACCAGCCGCTGCATGGTCAGCGACAGCCCCTGCTCGGCGTGGAAGCCGAAGTTGACCATCCCGCCGCCGACCCCGACCGGCACGCTGTGGGCGAGGTTGAAGGCCAGGTTCTGGCCGAAGCTGCCCTCGATCCAGGCCGGGATCGCGCCCGGGTGGGCGCGGCGGAGCCGCTCGATGGCGATGCGCCGCGGGTCGGCGATCGGAATGTCGTCCTCGCGCAGCTTGCGCGCCGAGGCGGTGAAGCCGAGCAGCAGCTCGTCGGTGAGCGGCACCTCGACCGTCGTGCCCAGGCGCCGATGGACCAGCCGGCTCGCTCCGCTGTTGATCTGGTCGGCGATCCAGTTGCCCGCCGCCCCCGAGTTGCGACGCAGCCAGCCGCCGTCCTCGCTGAACACCGGATCGTAGTCGGTGCCGCGCAGCAGCGCGGCGATGTACCCCGGCCGCTCCGGCGTCGGACGCCCGAGTCCGACGTAGGCGTAGTCGAACAGCTCCTCCGGTCGGCGGCCGGCGACGCCCTGCGGCGCGGGCGGCGCGACGCTGGTCGACGGCGTCGGCGGGCTGAGCAGCTCGGCCGGCGGGGCGGCGGTCGTCGTCTGCGGCGCGGGCGCGGTCGCCGGCTCGACCGGCTCACTCGGGCTGGGCGCGTCGGTGCTCGGAGCCGCCGGGGTGTTCCGGGGAGGGAGCCTGCCGATCGAACCGCTCATTGTCCACCATCCTGCCACAGGAGAGCGGCCAGGGCACACCTCTCCCATGATCACTGTCTCTGTCTCGGGTTATCGGCTCGGGCCGGTCGGGGTTGCCCCTGGAAGGTCGCGGGTGTTCCTGGTAGGTCCTCTGCCGCGATGGGACCTACCGACCCGCGGCCGAGGCTCCTCGAGACGGCGATGGGGACGATCGCCGTCGCCGAGGAGGGCGACAACGGCCCGGCGCTGCTGTGCACGCACGGCATCCCTGGCTCGAGCCGCGATTTTCGCTACCTCTCGCCGTGGCTGGCCGGCCGTTTCCGGGTCGTGCGCGTCGAGGCCCCGGGCTTCGGCCACTCGCCGCCCGGCCCGGTCCACTCGGTGCGCGACTGGGCCGCCGCCCTCGGCGCGGTGGCCGACGCGCTCGGTCTGGCGCGCTACTTTCTGCTCGGTCACTCGTTCGGCGGTGGGCCGGTGCTGCACGCCGCGGCCGCTCGGCCGGGACGGGTGCTCGGCGTGGCGTTGCTCGCCTCGATCGGTCCCCGGCGGCACCGCGCCTACGGGCCGGTCGCGCCGCCGGTCTACCGTGGCATCGCCCGGCTCGCGCGGTGGCCCGCGACGCGCGTGGCGGTCCTCGCGCTCGGGAGGTGGGGCTACCGGCGCATCGGCCTCAGGCCTCCGGATCCGGGCGACTGGCAGACGTTGCACCGGCACATGCGGCTGGTCGGCTCGATCGACTTCGCCGAGCTCGGCTCACTCGCGGCCCGGATCGGCGGCCCGGCGTTGGTCGCCCACTGCCGAGACGATCGCCTGGTCGAGCCGTGCATCGCCGAGGGGCTCGTGCGCGCGCTCCCGGAGGCCCGGCTGCTCACCTTCCCGACCGGCGGGCACTTCCTGCAGAAGACCCGCGCCGCCGAGCTCGCCGCGGCCCTCTGCGAGACGCTGCTGCCCGCGGCGCGGGCGTGAGCGCGATGCGCGTCCTCTTGCTCACCCACGCCCGCCTCGTGCCGCCGGCACGACCGGTCGGTCGGGCGGTGCGGCGCAGCGCGCCCTGGCGAACCGAGTACGACGTTCGCGCGGCGCTCCTGCGCCTCGGCCATCAGGTGGAGCTGTGCGGCGTCGACGCCGATCTCGGCCCGCTGGCCCGGGCGCTCGCGGCGTTCAAGCCGGCGGTGGTCTTCAATCTGCTCGAGCAGCTCGGCGGTGAGGCGGTCTACGACTGGCTCGCCGTCGCTCACCTCGAGTTGATCAGGCAACCCTACACCGGCTGCAATCCCCGCGGGCTCCTCCTCTCGCGCGACAAGGCGCTGTGCAAGACCATCCTCGCGGCCAGCGGGTTGCCGGTCCCCGCCTTCGCGGTCTTCCCGCGCGGCGATCCGATCACCTGGCCGGCGAGCCTGCGCGGTCCGTTGATCATCAAACCTCTGGTCGAGCAGGCCTCGCTCGGGGTCGCGCAGGCCTCGGTGGTGCGCCGGCCGGCGGAGCTCCGCCAGCGGGTCGCCTATCTGCACCGCCGCTTCGACGTCGACGCGATCGCCGAGGTCTACCTGCCCGGCCGCGAGCTCTACCTCGGCCTGCTCGGGAACCGTCGGCCGCAGGTGCTGCCGCCCTGGGAGCTCCGGCTCTCCGGCCTACCGCGCGGCGCCTGGCCAATCGCCAGCGAGCGCGTCAAGTGGAACCGGGCCTATCAACGCCGCTGCCGCGTGCGCGCCGGGCCGGCCCGCCTCGCGGCGCCGGTGGCGCGGCGCCTCATCGCTTGCGCGCGGCGCGCCTACCAGGTGCTCGGGCTGAGCGGCTGCGCCCGGCTCGACTTTCGCCTCGCCGATGACGGGACGTTCGCGATCGTCGACGTGAATCCGAACCCGCAGCTGGCCGAGGGCGAGGAGTTGGCGCAGGCCGCGGCCGCCGCCCGGCTCGATTATCCGACCCTGGTCGGGCGACTTCTGCGCCTCGGCACAACTGCGCCCGCCGAGCCGCGTTTCTTCGGCTGGGCGGGCGCGTTGTCCCGTCGGTGAGAGAGCCACCGACGGACCCTGTCTCGAACGGATCAGCTCAGCCGGTTGTTCACCAGCTTGGTCAGGTCGAACATGCTGACCTGCTTCTTGCCCCGGAAGATGACCAGCAGCTTCTCGTCGGCGTTGATCATCCGCCGGTTCTTCTTGTCCTGCAGACCCTTGCGCTTGATGTACGCCCAGATCTTCTTGGTCACCTCGGTGCGCGGCATCGCCTTGTCGCCGATCACGGCCGCGAGCGCCGCATCCGGCTTCATCGGCTTCATGAACGCCGCACTCGGCTTGCGCTTGCTCTTCGCCTTCTTGACCTTCTTCACCTTCTTGGCCTTCTTGACCTTCTTCGCCTTCTTCTTCGCCATTCGACACGCTCCTTGCGGTTCGTTTTCTCGCCCCGCCCCCTCGGCGGGCGCGGCCAATATCGCAACGTTTCGACTGGGAAGGAACAAAAAAGATGCGTCTCCCGAGGGAAAAACGCACCTCTCCGCCTGCAGCCGATCGCCCGCGCTGGGTGGTGGACTGGGGTGGGGCGGCTCGGCTATCGGTAGGCGCATGGGCCGCGCTGTCATGGTCGTCTGCGTCGGGGCGTCGATCGCTGGCTGCACCGGTCTCCGAGCGCCGATCGACGCGGCGGAGCCCGCCAACCTGGTGATCATCCTGACCGACACGTTGCGCGCCGACCGCGCCGGGACGGAGGCGACCGGCCCATCGGCGATGCCGGTCTTCGATCGGGTCGCGATGCGCAGCTTCACCTTCGTCAACGCCTACTCGCCGACCTCGTGGACGCGTCCGGCGGTGACGTCGTTGTTCACCGGCCTCTACCCGCAGCGGCACGGCGTCCAGGGGCGGCAAGATCGCCTGCGCGACGGCGTGCCGACCCTGGCCGAGGTGCTCGCGGCGCGCGGCTTCGACACCGTGGCGCTGACGACCAACCCGCACGTCACGCCGACCTGGGGATTGACGCGCGGCTTCGCGCGGGTGATCGAGCTGATGCCCAACGCCGATCGGCTCAAGCACGGCAACGACGCGGCGGTGGTGCTCGACGCGGTCCGCCGGGTGGCGCCGACGCTGCGCCCGCCCTTCTTCCTCTACGTCCATCTGATCGATCCGCACGCCCCCTACGACCCGCCGGGCGAGGACCTGGCGGCGTTGGGACACGACCCGAAGGCGGCCTCGACCCTCGCGCGCTACGACGGCGAGGTCCACTTCGCCGACCGCCACGTCGGGAGGATGCTCGCGGCCCTCGACGACCACGGCCTGCTCGCCGCGAGCGTCGTCGTGCTCACCGCCGATCACGGTGAGGAGCTCTACGACCACGGCGCGCTCGGTCACGGCAACACCCTCTATGAGGAGGTGGTGCGCGTGCCGTTGGCGCTGCAGGTCCCGACGACGCTCCTGCCCACCGGCGAGCAGGACGGCCGGCGGATCACCTGTCCGCGCCTGGCGACGCCGGTGTCGCTCGTCGATCTGATGCCGACGTCGTTGGCCTTGCTCGGGCAACCGGCGGCGTCGGCGCTCGACGGTCGGGACGTGAGCCCGGCGCTGGTCTGCACCGCGATGACGCCAGAGCCGTTGTTCTTCTCGCTCGACAAGGAGCGAGCGAGCCTCGCCGCGGTGCGCTGGGGCGAGCACAAGCTGCTGGTCGATCGTGCCACCGGGGACCGGCGTCTCTTCGCGCTGCCTCCCGAGGGCGGCGAGCTCGCGGTCGATCCGGCCGAGGCAGGGGCGGTGACGACCCAGCTCGCCGGGCTGCTCGAGGCCTTCGAGCGCTCGGCGCAACCGGGGCTTCACCTGCTGCTCGTCGGTCGCGAGGGGGTCGAGGAGCTGCGCCGGGTCGAGCTCCTGGTCGAGACCGAGGGGCGGTTCACCTTCGCACGCGGGCTCGGGTTGGAGCCGACCGATCGGGTCGAGCTGGCCGGCGGCGGCACGCGGCTGTGGGCCAGCGTCGCGCTGCGCTCGGTTTTCCACCGGGCGCCGAAGCGCATCTGGGCCCAGGACCGGGACGAGCTGCTCTTCGACGTCGAGCCCCAGGGCGCGCCCCTGCCCCTGTCGTTGACCGTCAAGGTCGACGGCCGGCTCGGGGGGATATCGACCAGGAATGTGGTCCACAATGGTGTCTGGCCGGTGCGTGTCAATCGTGCCACGCTCGCGGCGGAGACCGCGCTGGTCGACCGTCGAGAGAGCGGCCTCTATCTGTTTGTGAGGGAGCCGGCCGCCGCCACCCAGGTCGAGGTAATCTCCGCGGAGCTCGCAGCGGCGCTCGCGGCATTGGGGTACGTGGACAGGGCGATCGACCAGGAACACGGGCCCGATCAGGCGCGGTGATCTCGGTGTTTGGGGACCGACGGCCGCTGGGTGAATGCTGCCCGCGCCAGATGCTCGGGTGGGGCTTTTGGCCCGGAATGCCGCCGCGGTCGCAACCCGGCCACCGGTCGCGATGTCATCAAGAGGCGGATCGCCAGGTCTCAAGGTCCAAGCGCTTCGGTCGATCTCGCGTGAGGACAGTAGCTGGTCGGTTTGAACGCGCCAGGTGGGAACACCGGATCAACCCGACCGTTGCGAAGCTCTATTGCTGCTTCCCGGAAGGCGCGTTGGAATCGCCAATACCGTGCGACGTACTCCCGTGTCTGCTCGGCCTTCGGGTTTGCCCAACAGATCATGCGGCGGCGGTCCTCCCACCACGGTGGCTTGGGAAGGTCTCGCCTCAGGTTCCGGCGCTGGTGGCGAATCGCAAACGCCCCGAGAGGACGCCGGCCGCCGCGTTCTGCGCGGGCGTGACGTACAATCCCGTCGATGAGCTGCGCGACCTTGTGGCGATACTCTTGATCCGAGAGCATCGACCACGCAGGAATCTTCGCTAGCCGCACATCCATCGATGTCAGGAATCGCTTCCTGTCGACTGGCTTGGGAGACCGGCGGCGGCGCTGACGGCGCAAGGCTCTGCCAAAAGCAGTAGCATTCAACCATTGGCCACGCATCGGTTCGTCGGAAAGCAACGCCTTGGCCGCATGCACGCCGGGCCAATCCAACGGCGACGCGACGAGGCCTTCTTTGACCCCCTGGCTCAACAGGTAGCTCAAGCAGTTGATCTGACTCTCGGCGGTGGGCAAAGCCGTGGCGACATACTCATCCCACATGGTGCCGGACCACCCGATCTGCGGTCCGTACCGACGGCTGATCTCTCGCTTGACGAAACCGAGGAACGCGGCCACCTGGTCCGGGGGGCCCTGGAGCATGGCGTGCAAGTGGTTGCTCAAGACCGTGATGGCGAACAGGAGGATGCTGGGGAAGACCTCCATCGCCCGTCCGAGGATGCCGATAATCAGCTGGTTGAGCTCTTCACTGGGGACGAGCAAGCACCTGCCCTGGAAGATGCGAGAGATGACGTGATAGGGGACGTCGGCCTCAATGTAGCGAGCGTGGTGCTTACCAGCCCAGGGTGGGGCGTCATCGTCGCGGTGTCCGGCCTTGTCCGCGAGGGTTCCCCTGTCGCAGTCTTCTTTTCGCATGACGCTTGCGACTAGCGAGAACCACGCCAATCGAAGATGCTCGGAAACGCGAGCCCGGCGATTCGCCGTGGCGCAAAACGCGACACCGCTCAGCGCCGGCACGAGAGCGAAGACACCGACAGACTATGTGGGAGAGGGCTCGGCTCCAGGTCGGGTCGGAACGGAGCCTTGTCGGTGCCGGTCGTGCGGTCCACAACCCGGGCGGCAGGCCGGCGATAATCGATCCATGGTCGTGGATTCCCTCGTCGGTTTCGCCAGACGTGTTGCTTCGCGGGGGCCCGAACCCACCGATGTCGTTGGCGATGGTGCAGCGAATTCCGGTCGTGCTGGGCCGAAGATGAACTCGGTCAAACAAGCGCACGTTCAACATGTCGTGGTCGCACACACCGGCAGCGGTGGGGTCCTTTCGTCGCTTGCGCAAGCCGAGCAGATCGTGCGTGAGCTGGTCGAGAGGTCGTTCCCGGAGCTCGCGAACGTGCCCCTCGAGGTGAGGCTCGGGCATTTCGACGGCGCGACGTCCTTTCACAGCCGACCGGACATCAGCAGCGTTCTCAACCCCTTCGCCCCTCGTCGCTACCTGGTGGTGGTCAATGAGGTCGCGTTGCGTCGTCGCATGCCTGTCCAGGTCGCTGAGGCGGTGCTCGCCCACGAGCTTTGCCATACGGTCTTCTACGTCCGGGGTGGTGGGCGCGGGCTTCTGCGCGCCGCGTGGAGTCAGGTGTCCCGCGGCTACCGACGGGTGTTCGAGTGGGTGACGGATCTCGAGGCCGTTCGCCGTGGATACGGAGCGGGCTTGGCTGCCTATGCTGAGTGGCTGCGACCGCAGCTCACCGCGAAGGCCCGGACAGCCAAGGAAGCTACCTACCTTTCTGCCGCTGAGATCCGGGAAGCGGGACGTGATCCTGACGCACCGATCTGGGCTGTCTGGCGAGCCCATTGGCCGCACGCTGCGCACAGGCGCCGATAACGCGACCGCGTGTGCAGGAGACTTGGGCTGTGTTGACAGTCAACAACCGTCGACCGTGGGGGTCAGGTTCCTGGTCGATAGCTCCCCGGGGGTCAGGTTCCTGGTCGATAGCTCCCTCGATCGAGTGGCGAGGCTGGCGCGGCCCTGGTATGACCTGGTGCATCATGGGTATTGGTCGCACTGTCCGCCGTGTGCTTCTCCTGTGCGCCGTAGGGTCGTGGTCGCTCCTCGCCGCGACCGGTTGTCCGAAGGATGACTATGCGCAGATCTACCGGACCGAGCCGCGAGCGCCGAGCTACAGCGACGCCGACGTCGCCGCGCTCGAGCACCTCGGCGCGACGGTGGTCGATCAAGGGGTCAACTTCGGCGTCTACTCCGAGCACGCGACGCGCATCGAGCTGTGCCTGTTCGACGACCCGGAGGCGGCGCTGCCGACCCGGCAGTTCCAGATGCAGCGCTTCGGCGACGTCTGGAACCTGTACGTCGAGGGGGTCGGGCTCGGCCAGCACTACGGCTTCGTCGCCTTCGGGCCCAACTGGCCCTACGATCCGAAGTGGTTCCCCGGCTCGATCCACGGCTTCGTCGCCGACGTCGACGCGCAGGGCAACCGCTTCAACCCCAACAAGCTGCTCTTCGACCCGTACGCGCGCGCGATCCACCGCGACCATGACTGGAGCAAGGGCTCGCTCGCCAGTGGGCCGGCGCGCTCGGTGTCGACCTACGCGGCGGCGAGCAAGTCGATGGTCGTGCGGAGCGCGTACGTCTGGAGCGCGAACGAGACCACCTGGCGAGAGCAGCGCCAGGATCCCGGCTGGCTCGGGCACCGCGCGCAGGATCTGATCCTCTATGAGGTTCATCTGAAGGGCTTCACCGCCTCGAGCGCCTCGTTTGTCGATCACCCGGGCACCTACCGCGGCATGGGTGAGAAGGCGGCCTACCTCGCCGATCTCGGCGTCACCGCGGTCGAGCTGATGCCGATCCAGGAGAAGCCGCTCGACGGCGGCTACTGGGGCTATCAGACGATCGGCTTCTTCATGCCGGAGCTCTCCTACGCCACCGCCGCGGCGCGGGCGCAGCCGGCCGGCGTGATCGACGAGTTCAAGTGGATGGTCGACCAGCTGCATCAGAACGGCATCGAGGTGATCCTCGACGTCGTCTACAACCACACCGGCGAGGGCGGCTTCTGGCGCGAGAAGCTGGAGCTCAGCGATGTCAACCTCGACCCGACGACCAACGCGCAGCTGCTCAACTTCGATCCCAAGGAGGTCGCCGGCATCTACGCCTTCCGCGGCTTCGACAACCAGGCCTACTACGCGCTCACCAGCGACAACCAGATCTACTGGAACGACACCGGCGTCGGGAACCAGACGCGCACCAACCACCGGCCGATGCGCCGGTTGACCCTCGACTCGCTGCGCTACTGGGTCGACGAGATGCACGTCGACGGCTTCCGCTTCGACCTGGCGCCGATCCTGGGCATGAAGGATCGCGACTACGGCGTCTTCGACAACCCGGCCAACACGGTGCTGCAGGAGATCCTCGAGGACCCGCTGCTGCAGCGCTTCAACACGCGCCTGATCGCCGAGCCGTGGGCGATGGGCTGGCAGGGCTTCCAGCTGGGCAACTTCCCCAAGTCGGCGACCCGCGACGGGCTGGCCTTTGGCGAGTGGAACGGCAACTTCCGCGACGTCTGGCGCTCGTTGGTCAACGACGTCGACTACAGTCCGACCTACTACCCGCTCAACCGCAGCGAGGGGCCGATCGACGGCGGCGGCGCGCTGACCGGCTCGTACGCGCTGTTCGGCCACGCCGGCGACGAGCGCCGGCCGTATCACTCGGTGAACTTCGTCACCTCGCACGACGGCTTCACCATGTATGACCTCTTCTCCTACGATCAGAAGCAGAACGGCTGCGGGCCGTTGAACCCGGCCTGCTGTCCGATCGGCACCTCGAGCCCGTTCTGCAACCGCGACGACGGTGAGAGCCACAACCGCTCGCGCAACTGGGGGATGGACCAGGAGCCGCTCAAGCGCCAGCAGATGCGCAACCTGTTCGCCGTCATGCTGCTCGCCCACGGCACGCCGATGCTGCTCGGCGGCGACGAGTGGCTGCGCACCCAGCTGGGCAACAACAACGCCTACGCCGACGGGGCGGATAACCCGAACAACTGGTTCGACTGGGGCTCCTGGGCGACCTACCCGGAGCGGCACCGGATGGTCGACTTCGTCCGCCAGATGATCGCGCTGCGCAAGGCGCACGGCTACGCCTTCGCGCCGGCGACCTACGGCGGCGCGGCGCCGTTCGCCTGGAAGGACGCCGCCAACCAGGACAAGACCGACTGGTCGAACAAGCAGCTCGTCTGGCACTTCTACGACGGCGGCGCCGGGCCGCAGCTGGTGGTGCTGTTCAACCTCGAGTCGGTCGACGTGACCTTCACGTTGCCGGGCGGGGTGACCTGGGGACGGCTGGTCGACACCCAGAGCTACTTCGACACGCCCGACTACTTCAACCAGACCGGTGCACCCTCGGATCGCTCGGCCAACATCGCGCTCGGTGCGCCCGAGGTGATCGGCGGCGGCAGCTACACCGCCAAGCCGCGGACCATCGTCTTGCTCCAGGAACAGCGATAGACATCATGACCATGCGACATGGGCTCGGCTGCGGCGCCTTGTGCGCCATCGTTCTAACCGCGGGGGTGGCCGGCGCCGAGACGACGCGCGACCGAGCCAGCGCCGGCGGCTACTTCCGCATCATGACCCGGCCCGACTTCCAGGGCGGCAACTCCCGCCTGGGCTTTTGGAACCTCTACGGCCGGCTGCTCAACGAGGGGCCGTGGGCGGCGCTGGAGCTGAAGCTCGATCTGCTGCAGCCGACGCCCGGGCGGCAGGAGACCTGGACCAGCCTGCACGCCAAGATCGAGGGCGGCTCGTTCTTCAACACCGACCCGCAGCAGGGGTGGCTCGGCGCCTATGGGATCACCCAGCTGTACGTCAAGGCCGGCAACGTGCTGCTGCGCGACGTCACCTGGCAGGTGGGCACGCTGCACTCCTACTTCGGTGACCTCGGGCTGTACGACCTCAGGCCCGCCGAGCTGTTCTTCGACACCGTCGGGCTGTCGGCGCGCTACAACAGCGAGCGGCTCGAGCTCTACCTCGGCGCCGGTGACGCCGGCTACTTCGTCCGCGGGGTCGGCATCAACGACATCGCCCGGGCGGCGGCGCGGGTGGGCACCTCCGAGTACAACACCGTGTTCACCGGCGGTGGCTACGCGCGCTTGCGCTTCGGCGGCAAGCTCGAGCTCGGTGGCGGCGGCCAGGCCTACGTCGAGCCGAAGGTGCGCGGCAACCGCTTCGCGCCCTATCAGTCGCCGGCGATCGCCAGCTACGAGGACTTCTACCGCGGCGAGGTGGCGCAGCGCTGGGTCGACGCGAACCCCGGGCTCGAGGACCTCTTCCCCCGCCCGGAGCCGCGCCAGTCGTTCTCCTACAAGTTGATCGCCTACCTCGGCTTCGGTGGCGTCGGGCCGCTGCGCTGGAACAACCTGTTCGCCTCCTACCGCCTGCGCCACCCGGACAACTTCAAGACCGAGACCTACCAGGGGCGCGACTACACGCTGTATATCAAGGAGCAGACCGACCAGCGCTACGAGCTTTTGGTCGGCAACGAGACCCAGCTCGTCCTCGTGCCCGAGCGCCTCGACGCGGTGCTCGGCCTGCTCTTCGGCGACGACAAGAACGCCGACAACACGATCGCCGCCGGCGAGGACAACCGCACCTTCTACTCGGCGGTGCTGCGCCTGCAGCTCTACCTGACGCCCACGGTGCATCTGCTGACCGAGTCGAGCGGTGCGCGCGAGCTGTCGAAGAACGGGCGGCTGTGGCGCGAGCACCACGACTCGCTGTTCGCCAACGACGGGCAGGTGGCCGACTCGCGCGGCCTGCAGTTCGGCGACACCGACCAGCGCACCACCTGGCAGCTGAAGGCCGGCGTGGTGCTCAACCCGCTCGGCCTGGGCATCTTCACCCGGCCGTCGCTGCGCCTGCTCTACGGGTTGCAGTACGCCAACGTG
>JBFYZW010000481.1:0-6728 GCA_041309305.1 Deltaproteobacteria bacterium
GGCGGGGGCGGCGGCTCGGGGGCGGCGGGTGGGGGCGTCGCCTCGGCGGTCGGCGGTGGCGTGGGGGCGAGGGCTTCGCTCGCCGGGGGAAGCCGCGTGACCCACAGCGCGTACGGACCGGCGTTGGCCGGTTGGCGGGTGAAGGAGATCGTCTGGGGGCCGTCGGCGATCGGCACCTCGAGCTCGGTGAGCTCACCGAGCGTCATCGGGGATCGCCCGACCACGCGCCAGCCGGCCGCCGGGGCGCTCGAGAGCGGCAGCGTGCGCCGCTGGGCGGTGCCGACCCAGATGAGCAGCTTGCCCGGTGCGCCGGGCTTGCCCCCCTTCTTGCGCAGCAGCGCCCCGGCGCGGATCTGCAGCCGCCCCGGGCCGGTGACCTGGACCACGGTCTTGCGGTTCCCGGGCACAACGACCAGCTCGGGCGCCTCGGCTGGACCTTCGAGCTGCGGCGTCGTGGCCGGCGGCGGGGTCATGGCCAGCTCGTCGACCCACGCGGGGGCCTGGAGCAGACAGGTGGCGATGAGCGTGAGCATGGGGCGCATCCTACCTCGGGGGGCGCCGCAGGCGAACCCCCCCGCGGCGGGTCAGCGCTCCTGGCCGAAGATGAAGCGATAGCCGAGCCCGGCGAAGCTGCCGCCGAGGTCATAGCCGCGCACCCGGCCGGTGTCGATCGGCATCGCCAGCGTGTGGCTGCCGCGCAGCACCAGCGCCCCGGGGCCGAGCTCGAGCATCAAGGTCAGTTGGCCGACGCCGGCGGGCGCGACCGCCAGCGGTTGCGTGATCACGGCCTGCCGGGCGCGCAGCTCACCCCACGCCAGGCAGACGCCGCCGCCGAGGCCGACCTCGATCCCCCAGGGGCGGGGCAGCGGCACCGACCAGCGCGCGACGGCGAGCAGCGGCAGGTGGTTCCAGCGCAGGTTGACCCGGCCTCGGCCGGCGGACAGGCGGGAGTCGGGGTAGCGGCGCGGATCTTCGACCTGGCCGAATCCGGCGGTCAAGCCGAGCGAGAAGCGCGGGCCGGCCACCGGCACCGCGAAGTCGGTGTCGAGCTGTGACAGCCAGCCGACGCTCCGCCCGGCCGCGGGCACCAGCACGCCGCCGAGCAGGCCGAGCGCGACGCTGCCGTACACCTCGGGCAGCGCCACCGGCGTCAGGTCGGCGGCGCGTGCCACCTCGGCGCTGAGCAGGCCCGGCTCGGTCACCGCGGTCGCGTCGACGAAGGTCGGACGGATCGCGGTGCCGAGGACCGCGGTGTCGGAGAGGGTCAAGCGCACGCGATGGGCGCCGGCGTCGATCGGCATGCGCAGCGTGACCCGTTCGGACGGGGCGGCCGACTCGCCGACGATCTGGTAGACCGGGCTGGCCGGTCGATCGACCGCCAGGGTCTGGAGCAGCACCTCGTCGACCATCACGCCGATGATCACCGGCTTGAGCGACTCGAGCTGGCGTTCGTCGCGCAGCGCATGGATGTCGAACTGGAGCACGCCGGGCCCGACGCTGTCGAGGCCGAGGCCGTCGTCGATGCCGACCCGGTAGAACGGCTCGTCGCCGTTGGGGCCGCGCACGGTGATCTGGGCCGGCGGCGTCGGGACGGCGAAGCCGGCGGCGGCGAGGACCTCCGGCTCGGGGACGATGGCCGGTGCGCCGAGCATCTCCGGCTCGTCGTCCGGGAGCGCCGGCTCGCTCGGGTCGACGGCCGGCTCGACCGGTGGCGGCGCGGGTGGCTCAGCGGACGGGGGCGGCAGGTCGGCCTCCGGGGGCGTCGCCGCGGCGTCGGCGGGCGGCAGGACGCGCAGGCCGAGGCCGAAGCCCAGCCGGGCGCTCGCGTGCGGTGTGATGATCAGCCGCTGCCGGCCGGCCGGCACCTCGAGGGTCAGCGTCACCGGCTCGGTCGGCAGCCAGCGGGGACGCTTGGCCACCGTCCAGTTGGTGGTCGTCTTCGACGGGCGGACGGCGATCGGCTTCGCCCGGCCGAGCCTGATCGTCGCCTTCCCCGGGGGCAGCAACCGCGGGCCGCGCTTCTCGCGCAGACCGACGACCGTGAGCTCGAGGGTTAGAGGACCGGTCAGCTGCAGCGTCGTCTTCTTCTTCGGTCGCACGTGGACGAGGTCTTCCGGCGCGGTCTCACCGGTGATCGGCAACGGGGCGGGTCTGGGCCTGGTCGTGTTCTCGTCGACCCAGCTCGGCAGTCCGAGCACCACGCACAGCAACCAGGCGCTCATGCGGCCCCGTCAACCCCCGAGAGCGAGTCTATGCCCGGGGCGGCGGGCCGGCAAATTATCCACGGAAGATACAGCGCGAGGTGCAGGTCTCCTGGACGACGATCGCCGACAGGCCGGGCAGGCGGGGACGGAGCCGGACCCACAGCCAGCGGGCCAGGTTCTCGCTCGTCGCGTTGGCCAGCCCGTCGATCTCGTTGAGCACCCGGTGGTCGAGCTGGGCGCGCAACGGCTCGAAGGCCTGGCGCAGCTCGTCGAAGTCGCACACCCAGCCGGTGGCCTCGTCGATCTCGCCGGTGACGTGCAGCTCGACCGCGTAGCTGTGCCCGTGCAGGTTGCGGCATTTGTGTCCCGGCGGCGCGGCGGGCAGGTGGTGCGCGGCCTCGAAGCGGAGCTCGCGCACGATGGTGGCGGTGCTCATCGTTGGCGCTCCCGCTCGACCGCGACCGAGACGGTGCCCGGCGCCAGCGCGCCCGGTTTGGCGACCTCGACGCGCACCCGCTCCGGGCCGAACTCGGCGAGCAGCGCCGCGGCCAGCTTCTCGCACAGCGACTCGAGCAGCGGGTAGTAGCGGGCGCGACACAGCTCGCGCAGGCGACGGGCGACCGCGTCGTAGTCGATTGTCGCGTCGATCCGCTCCTGGTCGGCGGCGGCGCCGATCGGCGAGGCGAGCGACGCGTCGACGACCACCGACTGGGCGCTGCGCTCTTCGTGCGGGTAGACGCCGACGCGCACGCCGTCGACGTGCAGCCCGCGCAGGTGGATCCAGCCGAGGCGCTCCATGATGGTCACCGCCTATCATAGCTGCGCCGGCCGGCGAAAGGCTTGACCGGCGACCGGCGCCCGGGGAGACTGCCGCAGATGGGTGAGGGGCCAGGCGAGGCGCTGCTGCTGCTCGCGCCGGCGGTGACCGGCGGCCTCGACGTCCGGTCGTTGAGCCTGACGCCGCCCGAGGCATTCTTGCTCTCCCAGATCGACGGCCTGACTCCGGCCAACGTCCTCGCCGATCTGGTCGGCATGGACACGACCACCCTGGTGATCGCGCTGCAGCGGTTGGAGAAGAAGGGCGTCATCCGCTGGGCGCGCCGGCACACCGACCCCAACAAGGGGACGCGCAGCGCCGAGGACACCCAGGCGCAGCAGTCGATCGCCAGCGCCGCGGCCGACGATCCGGCGCTGGCCGAGGTGTGTGCCCTCTCCCGCGACGAGCGGCTGATGATCCTCAAGGCCGAGCAGGACTTCGCCGGCCAGACCTGTTGGGAGATCCTCGGCCTCGCCGGCGATCCGACGCCGGCCGAGGTCAAGCGTGCCTACTTCGTCGCCTCGAAGTCGTTCCATCCCGATCGCTTCTTCGGTCGCGAGCTCGGCTCGTTCAAGCACCGCCTGGAGAAGATCTTCCACCAGCTGCGCACCGCGCACGAGACCCTGACCGACGAGAAGAAGCGGGCCGCCTATCGGGCCAAGCACCCGCCGCCGCGCTTCGCCAAGCCGGCGGCGCCCCCTTGCGTGCCCGGAGAGGCGCCACGCCCGGAGACCGCGGCGGAGCGCGAGGCGCGGCTCGAGCGCCGGCGGCAGGAGATCATCGCCGAGCGGCGGCAGAAGCGCGCCGACAAGGCCTTCGCGCAGCAGCCCAAGCTCCAGGTGGCGCAGAACCAGAAGGCCGAGGAGATGTACCGCTACGGCCTGAGCCAGCTGCGCGCCGGCGAGATCTACGCCGCGGTCGCCAGCTTCAAGCTGGCCATCACCTACGAGCCGCACAACGAGCAGTTCCGCTCGACCTTCGCCGAGGCGAATGCCCAGGCGATGGTGATGCGCTCGGCCGAGCTCGCCGAGCAGGCCGCGACGGCGGCGACGCAGGGCGAGGCGGCGACCGCCGCGGCGGTGTACCGGCGGGCCTACGAGATGACGCCGCAGAAGGTCGAGCTGGCGGTGCGCTCGGCCGAGCAGTACCTGGTCGCCGGCGACAAGGAGGGCGCGCTGCAGATGGCACGCAGCGCCGTCGAGACGGCGCCGCAGCGCAAGGAGCCCCACGTGGTGCTCGCCGGCGCGCTCGAGCTGAGCGGCGAGACCGCGGCGGCGCTCGAGCACCTGCGCACGGCCGAGCGCTTGGACGGGACCGACGCCCATGTTAAGAAGGCCATCAAACGCTTGACCGGCCGGCGCGGTTGACCGTGCCCTCTGGGTGACGGCCGTCGCCGGACCGGGTTTTAGAGGGCGCATTCATGGGCAAGGTCATCGGCATCGACCTCGGCACGACCTACTCCTGCGTCGCGGTGGTCGATGGTGACGCGGCGAAGGTGATCCCGAGCCGTACTGGTCAACACACGATGCCCTCGGTGGTCGCGACCACCGAGAGCGGCAAGCAGCTGGTCGGGCATCTCGCCAAGCGCCAGGCGATCACCAACCCGAAGAACACCATCCACGGCGCCAAGCGCTTGATCGGCCGGCGGTGGGACAACGCCGACGTGCAACGGACCAAGGGCCTGGTCGGCTACGACGTGGTCAAGGGGCCGCACGACGACGTGCGGCTGGTGATGGGCGATCGTGAGTACGCCATCCCCGAAGTGTCGGCGATGGTGTTGCAGGAGCTGCGGCTGCAGGCCGAGGACTTCCTGCACGAGAAGGTCACCCAGGCGGTGGTCACCGTGCCGGCGTACTTCAACGACAACCAGCGCCAGGCGACCAAGGACGCGGGGCGCATCGCCGGTCTCGATGTGCTGCGCATCATCAATGAGCCGACCGCGGCGGCGCTCGCCTACGGCTATGGCAAGGGCCTGGAGCAGAAGGTTGCCATCTATGACCTCGGCGGCGGCACCTTCGACATCAGCATCCTGGAGATCGGCCAGGGGGTCTTCGAGGTGCTCTCGACCGCCGGCGACACCTTCCTGGGCGGCGAGGACTTCGACGAGCGGGTGATCGCCTGGCTGGTCGACGACTTCAAGGGCCAGCACGGCGTCGATCTGCGCCAGGACAAGATGGCGCTGCAGCGCCTGCGCGACGCGGCCGAGAAGGCCAAGATCGAGCTCTCGTCGCTCAGCGAGGTCGACATCAACCTGCCGTTCATCTTCTCCAAGGGGAAGGGCGAGGCGCTGCACCTGCAGAAGCAGCTCAGCCGGGCCAAGTTCGACGAGCTGACCGCCGAGCTGGTCCAGCGCACCGTCGACATCTCCGCCAGCGCCATCGAGGACGCCGGGGTGAAGAAGTCGGACATCGCGGCGGCGATCCTGGTCGGCGGTATGACCCGGGTGCCGAAGGTCCAAGCCGCGGTGCAGGCCTTCTTCGGCATCCCGCCGTCCAAGGGCGTGCACCCGGACGAGGTGGTCGCCTGCGGCGCGGCGATCCAGGGCCACCTGCTCTCCACCGGCAACACCGAGACGTTGCTGCTCGACGTCACGCCCCACCACCTCGGGATCATGGTCGCCGGTGGCCTGTTCGATGTGCTGATCCAGAAGGACACCACCATCCCGACCACGGCGAAGAAGATCTTCACCACGGTCCGCGACGACCAGATCCAGGTGCGCATCATGGTGCTGCAGGGGGAGTCGAGTCAGGCCGAGGAGAACGAGCTGCTCGGTGAGTTCGTGCTCGACGGGCTGCGCAAGGCGCCGCGCGGCGACGTCAAGGTCGAGGTGTCGTTCGACATCAGCGCCGACGGGATCGTCAACGTCTCGGCGCGTGACGTCGAGACCGGCCGCGAGCAGGTGATCACCGTCACCGCGTCGAGCGGCCTGACCGAAGAAGAGATCCGCGAGATGGCGGCGCGCAACCAGGACCAGGCGGTCACCCCGGCTGCGGCGAACGATCTCGGGCCGCTGCGCAAACAGGCCGAGCGCCTGCTCGCCGAGGTCGATGCGCTGCTGCCCAAGGCGCGGCCGATCATCGAGGGCACCGACTTCGGCGCCGACGCGTTGGCGAAGGCCGAGCAGACGATCGGCAAGGCGCGCGAGGCGCTGGCGCGCAAGAACGCGCCGGAGCTGAGCGAGGCGCTCAAGCCGCTCGAGCGGACGCTGTCGCTGCTCAGCAACGTGGTGCAGAAGCTCGGTTCCTGAGGAGGCTCGGTGAGCGCGGACCTCGTCGCCCAAGGCCTCGAGCTCTTCGCCGGCGGGGACATTGCCGGCGCGGCGCGGGTCTGGTTGACGGCGAAGCGCGCCGGTTCGGTCGACGCGCAGGTTGAGCTCTATCTGCAGCACCTGGCCGGGGTCGCCCCGGAGGTGCTCGCGGCGGTCAGCGCGGAGCTCGGAGAGGCCCCCTCCGTCGAGGCGTCTCCTCCGCCGCTCGAGCCGGCGCCGGCGGTCGTCTCGGTGCCAGCTCCAACTCCGGCTCCAGCTCCAGCCCCGGCCCCGGCGCCGCGCGTCGCCGCCGCGCCGCGGTCGTTCCCGGGGCTCGCGACGGCACCCCCATCTCCACCGCCGCCGCCGCCCCCGCCGCCGGCCGCGGTGTTGGCGGAGCCGATCCCGGTCCCACTCGCCCCACCGAACGACGGCGGCCTGTTGCCGATCCCGCTGCCGG
>JBFYZW010000482.1:0-4216 GCA_041309305.1 Deltaproteobacteria bacterium
CCCCAGGACCCTGGGCGCCGTGGTGGCGCTCGGCCCGGACGCCCGGCCCGAGGCGCCGGCGCCGCCGGCGGTGATCGCAGCGCCGGCGGTGGCGCCAGCCGCCGAGGAGGTTGCGCCACGCTCGACGGCGCGGGTGACGCGTGCTGACGTCGGCCGCCCCTGGGGCACGGTCCCCGGGGTGTTGCAGTTCCGCGGCAACCCGACCCACACCTGGTACGGGCAGGGGCCGGTGCCGCGCCAACCGAAGCTGCGCTGGCGCTTCCCGCGCGGCGAGCCGATGTGCGCCTGGTCGACCGTGGGCGACGAGGGCAAGGAGTGGTGCGGCGTCGGCTGGACCGGACAGCCGGTGGTCTGGGAGCGGCCCGACGGGGTCACCGAGGTGATCTTCGGCGCCTACGATCGCCGGGTCCACTTCCTCGACGCGCGCAACGGCCGGCGCACGCGCGCCGATCTCGTCGCGCACGACCTGGTCAAGGGCTCGGTGACCCTCGACCCGGACGGCTTCCCGCTCCTCTACTACGGCGCGCGCGACAACCGGCTGCGCATCGCGGCGCTCGACCGGCCGCGGCCGCGCGTGCTCTGGCAGCTGCGCGCCGGGGAGTACCCGGGCATCTACACCGACGACTGGGACGCCAACCCGAGCGTCGTCGGCGGCGTGCTCTACCAGGCGGGCGAGAACGGCCACCTGTTTGCGATCACCCTGAACCGGGGTCACGATCCGCTCGGCCGGGTGACCGTCGCGCCGGAGATCGAGGTCGCCTTCCCCGCTTGGGACGACGCGCTGGTCGAGCGCATCGGCGACCGCAACACCAGCATCGAGAGCTCGCCGGCGGTGTTCGAGGACCGGGTCTACGTCGCGACCAGCGCCGGCCGGGTCGTCGGCCTCGACATCAGCCGGGTCGGCGAAGGCGTGGCGCCGGTGGTCTTCGACTACTGGGTCGGTGACGACGCCGACGCGTCGATCGTCATCGACGAGCAGGGGATGCTCTACGTCGCGGTGGAGCTCGAGCGCCACCTGCCGCGCGCCGCCGAGGTCGGCCAGCTGGTCAAGCTCGACCCGTACCGCGACGGAGATCCTCGCCTGTGGGGGATCTCGATCCCCGACGTCGAGGGGGACAAGCACGGCGGGGGGATGTGGGCCACGCCGGCGCTCGGCCGCGGGGTGCTCTACGCGCCGACGCAGGCCGGTGACCTCCTGGTCGTCGATCGTCAGACCGGCGAGGTGGTCTGGCAGCAGAACCTGGACGGCAAGCTGTGGACCTCGCCGCTGGTGGTCGACGAGACGCTGCTGGTCGGCGCCTGCAAGCGCGGCCGGCTGTTCGCCTACTCGCTGGCCGAGCCGCGCGCGCCCGAGCTGCTCTGGCGCTATCAGCTCGGCCCGAACCGCTGCATCGAGAGCACGCCGGTGGTCTGGAAGGGGACGATCTACGTCGGCGCCCGGGACGGCTACGTCTACGCGCTCGGTGATCGCTGAGCGTTGTTCAGCGGGGGCGAACCTCGAAGACGCGCAGGTCAGCGTAGACCCAGTCCCACTCGCCGCGGATCTTGGCCTGCGCAGTGAACCGGGTCGGTCCGGTAAAGTGCAGGCGCGTGCCGAACGGGTTGGCGTAGCCACCGACCACGGTGCGGCCGTTGCGGTCGGTGATCGTCCAGACCGGCGGTTGGACCCACTGGCACTCCTGGCGGCTGGCGTTCTTCTGCGTCGCGTCGAGGTCGATCATCTCATCGACGTACAGGATCTCGGCCCCGTCGGCGGTGCGCGCCGGGTCGCCGCGGCAGTTCAGCGGGTTCACTCCGTGCAGGCAGAGGTGGTGGATGCTGGTGTTCAAGGTTGAGACCGGCCCGCCGGGCAGCGTCTGGCAGTAGTCGGACTCGGCGCACGGCCATGGGCCGAGGTCGAGCACCGTCGGCGGCGCGCTGCCGCAGGTGCCGGTGAGGCTCGCGGTGACAGGTGGGCCGAAGAAGCCAGTGCTGGCGCTGAACAGCTGCAGCGCCGCGCTGCTGCTCACGTTCTGATCGACGTTGAAGAAGGTCAGCTCGAAGACCGCGCTCGCGCCGGGGATGATCGGATAGCCGCCGACGAACGGCAGCGTCGTGCCGCCGCCCTCGTAGAAGGGCAGAAAGCCGTAGCTCATCTTCAGGCTGACGTCGCTCGGCAGCCACGCCGCGGTGCCGGTGTTGCGCAGCTCGACCCGGGCGCCGTAGTGCACGCCGCAGGCGAGGCTGGTCGGCAGCGCTGCGCTGACCAGCTCGGCCTGCAGCTCGTCGCTCGGCGGCGGAGGCGGCGGAGGCGGCGGAGGAGGCGGCGGTGAGCCGTCGCAGGTGACCAGGACCGAGCGGACCAGCGCCTGACCGAACGTGCCGTGATCGGCGTCGCCCATCCGCCAGGCTAGGCTGACCGTCATCGCGCTCGACGGCGCGACGAGCGGCAGGGCGAAGACCGCCACCTCACCGGGCGCGACCTGCTCGACCGGCAGCGCGAGCGCCGTGCCCGAGAAGGCGGGCAACAGCGGCGGCGCGCCCTCGAGCGGATAGAGTCCGTACTCTCGGTCTCGCTCCCAGACCGTGGTGCCGATGTTGCGCACCGAGATCGAGCCGGCGTAGGTGCTGCCGCAGCCGAGGCTGGTCGGGAGATCGGCGCCGGCGAAGGCGGCGTCGTTGGTCACCGCGGCCGTCGATGGCACGCTCGGTCCGACCGGAAGCTCGTCGCCGGGGATCTTGGCCGGGCCGAGGGCCTCGCCCATGCCGCAGCCGATCGCGCCCAGAAGACACAGCGTCGAGACGATGGGGTGGGTCTTGTTCACGTCAGCACCTCCGTGCGCCCTGGGGATTGCAAGCCGGGTGCCGCCAACACGACGGCATGAACACTTTGAATTCATGGCGTTTTTGTCCGCGGCGGTGCGCGGCTGGGGAATCGAGTGGGCAGCGTGGCGGCGAGTCGTGTCCCGGGCTCAGGCCTCGAGCGGGTCCGGCCGGCCGGGCTCGAGCTCGAGGTCGGCGGCCGCCTTCGCGGCCAGCTCGGGCGCGAGCACGCCGTCGCGGGCGAGCGCGCTCAAGGTCGCCAGCGTCACGTGCGCCGCGTCGACCTCGAAGTGGCGGCGCAGCGCCTCGCGCGTGTCGGACCGGCCGAGGCCGTTGGTGCCGAGCGGCACGAAGCGGTTGGGGACGAAGCGGGCGACGAGGGAGGGCAGCTCCTCGACCCAGTCGGAGACGGCGATCACCGGGCCGGGCGCGTCGGCGAGCGCGGCGGTCAGGTACGGAAGCGCGGGCGGCGCGGCCGGGTGCAGCCGGTTGTGCCGCTCGGCGCGGCGGCCGTCGCGGAACAGCTGCGGGTAGCTGGTGACGCTCCAGACGTCGGCGGCGACGTCGTAGCGCTCGGCGAGCAGCTCTTGCGCGCGGAGCGCGGCGTGCACCAGCGGGCCGGAGCCGAACAGCTGGGCGCGGTGGCGCCCGCCGGGCGCGGCGCGCAGGCGGTAGAGGCCGCGCCGGATCCCCTCCTCGACGCCCTCAGGCATCGGCGGCATGACGTAGTTCTCGTTGTACAGCGCGATGTAGTAGAAGACGTCGCGGTCCTGGTCGAGCATCTCGCCGAGGCCCTGCTCGATGATCACCGCCAGCTCGTAGGCGAACGCCGGGTCGTAGGCGCGCAGACCGGGGTAGGCGTTGGCGACCAGCATCGAGTGGCCGTCCTGGTGCTGCAGCCCCTCGCCGTTGAGGGTGGTCCGCCCGGCGGTGGCGCCGAGCAAGAAGCCCCGGCCGCGCAGATCGCCGAACGCCCAGGCCTGGTCGCCGACGCGCTGGAAACCGAACATCGAGTAGAAGATGTAGAACGGGATCGTCGCGACGCCGTGGGTCGCCAGCGCCGAGCCGGCGGCGGCGAACGAGGCCATCGCGCCGGCCTCGGTGATCCCCTCCTCGAGCAGCTGGCCGCTCTGCTTCTCGTGGTAGTTGAGGAACAGGTGCGAGTCGACCGGCTCGTAGCGCTGGCCTGTCGCCGCGTAGATGCCAACCTCGCGGAAGAGCGACTCCATGCCGAAGGTACGCGCCTCGTCCGGGACGATCGGCACGAGCAGCTTGCCGAGCGCCGGGTCGCGCAGCAGGCGGCGCAGCAGGCGCACGAAGGCCATCGTCGTCGAGGCCTCGACCGTCGCCCGGCCGTCGCGCAGCTCGGCGTAGGTGTCCGGCGGCGGCGCGGCGACCTCGGGCTTGCGCCGGC
>JBFYZW010000483.1:0-4926 GCA_041309305.1 Deltaproteobacteria bacterium
CGCGCCGCCGAGCGCCAGCGGCACGAGCACCACACCCCGCCAGCCGAAGTTGGCGAACGCCTCGCCCAGGTGGGTCACGGTCAGCCCGCCGCCGGAGAAGCGCAAGCCGAGGGCCTCCTTCAGCCAGGTGCCGTAGTTCGGTTGATAGCCGGGCAGCACCACCGACAGATCCCGTAGCATGGTGCCCCCGCGCTCGAAGGCGATCTGCTCGGGATACGCGGCGACGACCAACTGCAGGTTCTGGAGGTTGACGAACGGGCGCCACAGCGCCTTGCTCAGGACCAGGTCCAGGTTGGCCGTCCCCTCCTGGCGCACCGCGCCGAGGAGCGCGATCGCGAGGAGCAACGTCACGACCGCCCCGCCGGCGACCGCGGCCGGCAGGCGACCCCAGACGAACACGCACCAGAGGAACAGCTGGACGACGAGCAGGTCAGCCGACGGCGCGCGGTTGCCGACCAGCAGGAGCAGCGCGGCGCTGGCGCCGGCCACCAGCCAGGATGCCAGCCAGCGCCGTTGTCGGAAGAGGAGATCGACCGAGGTCAGCCACGCCCCGGTGGTGACGAAGGCGATGGCGAGCAGGGCGAACTTCCCCTCCCCCATCCGCACCTCGACGCGGTAGTCATCGAAGCCGCCGCCACCGAACCAGTCCACCAGGCCCGCCCGTACCCCGTACGCGGCGAGGAACAGAGCGCCGAGGCACAGGATCAGCCACGCAGCGACGACGTACCCGCGATCCAGAGACGCCACCGCCATGCGCCGCGGGGGTCGCTCCGCCGAGAGCAGCAGATCGGCGCCGAGGACGCCGAGGGCGAAGCACACCACCCCGAGGATGACGAGCAACACCACCTCGCCGGACAAGGCCACGGCGGCGGCGTAGCGCCCGGCGTAGAAGATCCCGAGGTAGAGGAAGACGAGATGGGCGAGGAGGAAGTAGGAGACCGGGTCGAGCAGATCCAGGGGCCGGCGCGCACAATAGACCAGCGCCGCGACGACCCCGATGAGCCCCAACAACAACCACGGCGCGAGCGCGGCCACGAGGGTCACCGTCCGGCGGTCCCGCGCCCGCGCGCGCGCACGCGCCCGACGAACTCCACCGCGAGGACGATGAACAGCGCCATCGCGATGCCGAGGACGACGCCAAACGTGACCGTGAACCCCCAATCGGTGCCCTCGGTCCGGAGCACCTGCAACCCTGGCTCGAGCACCCGGGTCCGGCGCAAGTTGGCGAGCAGCAACGCTCCGCTCGGCGCCGTAACCCGATCGGTGCCCGGATCGGCTGGCGCGGCCTGCGCGTCACTCGGGTTGAGCGGCGGTCCGCCTGTCGAACGAAGCGCGCCCTCGATGGCGATGAAGATCAGTGCGTGCTCGTCGACCAGCATCTGAGCCGACGCGTTGATCAGCGCGGCAAGCTCCACCCCGTCGGCCACCGTGCCGCGCGCCTCGAGGGTCACGACCTCGCTCTCGCCGTTCGCGCGGGCGGACAACGACGGGAGCCGCGCGTCGTCGGTGAGGCCGGCGCGCCACCGCTCGAGCACCGTCGGGATGATGTGATCCCTCAGCTTGGTCACCACCGTCACCGGGGACTCGAACGGCTGACTCCGGCCCGCGACCAGCTGGCTACCGATCTGGAGGCTCAGACGGTAGATCCGCACCTCCTCGGCCCCGAGGCGCCACGCGACCAGGCACACGACCGCCACGGTGGCCAGACCGACGATCCCGGCAAGCGTCCGGCGGCGGGTGACCGCCACCGCCAGGTCGACCAAATCCGGCTCGCGGACCGGAGCCGGCGCTCCGTCAGCAGGTCCCGACGACGTCAAACGGCTGTCTCCCGACATGATCCCCTCGCCGCGCGGTCACGGCCGATCGCCGGTGCTCTGTACCCCATCGTCCCCGGCCCGCCAAGGAGGTCCACCGGTCGGCGGCGGGCCCGCCCGGATCGCGAAGGCAGCCTTGCCGAGCAGCAGGACGGCCGCCCCCGAGGTCGCGCCGATGCCGGCCCCGAGCACACCCCAGGTGGGCACCAGGGCCAGGTCGACGAGCGCGAGGACGAGGAGCGCGACGGCGGTGCTGGCGAGGATGGCCCGATCGCGCCGGTGGGCGAACAGCGCGTAGTGCGGCCAGGCCGCCAGTGACGAACAGCCTGCGGCGCCGAGCAAGAACCAGTAGGCCGGCAGGCTCGCGGCGTAGACGGGGCGATCGAGCAGGTGCAGCACCACGAAGATGCCGCCGCCGGCGAGCGCGGTCCCGACCAGCACCGCGGCGAGGATGTACACGCCCATCTGTCGCAGGCGGGTCCGGTAGAGCGCCCGGTCGCCGGCCTGGAACGCGGCGATGACACCCGGGTAGAGGATCATCACCACCCCGGTGTCGATCGCGGTGCGCAGCGCGTTGGCGATGCTGGCATAGAAGGTGAACACCCCCACCTCCGCCTTGCCCCAGAACGCGTCGAGGAAGAACCGGTCGCCGAGCTCCATCGCCCGCAGGCAGACCGTGCCGGCGAAGAACGGCAGCGCCACCCGCACCCCCTCGCGCACCCAGCGCCAGTCGACGGATCGGCCACGCGCCGCGCGCCAGCCGAGGTCGCGCAGCGCGACGCCGGCGAGCAGCACGCTCCCGACCAGCCCGCCGAGCCAGCTGGCCCAGAGGAGGTCGAGATCGAACGCGTGCCCGGTGAGCGTCGCGACGATGACCACCCAGGCCCACAGCCCGTTGCGCAGGAAGAAGACCAGGTTCGCGACCACCGGGCGCGACAGGGTGGTCAGCAGCCGATAGGCCTCCTGGGCCAGGTGGTCGAGCACGACCAGGCCGAAGAACCAGCCGCACAGGCGCCAGGGCAAAACGCCGGCGACGAAGACGCCGGCGAGCAGCGGCAACAGGCAGAGGTAGGCGACCGCCTGGAAGGCCAGCTGGTCCCGAACCAGCAGCGCGGCGGGCTTGGCGTCACTGGCGAGCAGCTGACGGATGTTGAAGACGTAGAAGTCGAGGCCGATGAGGTAGATCGACAGCGTCACGCTCACGGCCATCAGGCCGAAGACGCCGAGCTCCTCGGCGGAGAGCGCCCGGGCGAGGAAGAAGACGAGCAGAAAGCGGCTGACCTGGCTCAACCCCTTGAGCGCGAGGCTGCCCAGGCTCTTGCCCAGCATCGCTCAGACCACCAGGTCCCAGGCGAGCGGCGTACCGCGGGCGATGTCCCGGGCGGCCTTCTTGCCCAGCACCTCGTGCCAGTGCTTCGGCGGCAGGCCGAAGCCCGGCCGGATGCGGCGCAGGTTCTCGGGCGTGAAGACCTCGCCGGCGCGCAGGTCGCGCGCCACGTAGATCGAGCGCCGGAAGGCGAGCGACTTCACCTCGCCCGGCGTCGGGCCGAACGAGACCGCACCGAGCGCCTGCTGCGCCTGGCGCACGCCGCTGCACAGCGCCGCCAGCTCCGCCGGCTCGAGCGAGAAGGCCGAGTCGACCCCGCCGTCGGCGCGCCGGAGCGTGAAGTGCTTCTCGATGAAGGTGGCGCCGAGGCCCACGCTGGCGAGCGCGACCGCGGTGCCCAGCGTGTGGTCCGACAGGCCCACCTGGCAGCTGAAGCGCGCCGCGAGCTCGGGGATGGTCAGGAGGTTGGTGTGCTCGGGGCTCGCCGGGTAGGAGCTGGTGCACTTGAGCAGGATCAGATCCCGGCCGCCGGCGGCGCGCGCCGCGGCCACGGTCTCGCCGATCTCCTCGGCGCTGGCCATCCCGGTCGAGATGATCATCGGCTTGCCGGTCGCGGCGACCTTGCGGATGAGCGGCAGGTCGGTGCACTCGAACGAGGCGATCTTGTAGCAGGGGGCGCCCTGGGCCTCGAGGAAGTCGACCGCGGTCTCGTCGAACGGCGTGCTGAAGCCGACGAGGCCCTTCTCGCGGCAGCGGGCGAAGATCGGCGCGTGCCACTCCCAGGGGGTGCTCGCCTCGGCGTACAGGTCGTAGAGCGTGCGCCCCGCCCACAGGCTCTTCGGGTCGTCGATGCGAAACGGCCCCTCGGCGAGGTCGAGGGTCATCGTCTCGGCGGTGTAGGTCTGGATCTTCAGCCCATCGGCGCCGGCCTCGGCGGCGGCGTCGACGATCGCCAACGCCCGGTCGAGCGATTGGTTGTGGTTGCCGGACATCTCGGCGACGACGAACGGCGGCTGCCCCGGCCCGACGGCCCGCCCGGCGATGCGCAACGGCTGCATCAGCGCCCCCCTGCCCCGCCCCCGAGCCGGAGGTGGTAGATCGCGTGGTCGAGCCGGTAGCCGGCCCGCTCGAAGACCGCGCGCGACGCGGCGTTCTCCGGCCGGATGCGCGCGCGAACCGTGTGCACCGGGACGCCTTCGCTGCGGAGGTAGGCCGTACCGGCGACGAGCAGCGGCGCGCCGAGGCCGCGGTTGAGGCGGCCGGGGACGAGGTAGACCGAGACCTCCGCCTCCGCGCCGTCGAGGTCGTAGCGCAAAACGCCCACCGGCTCGCCGCCCACCTCGCCGATGAGCAAGAGGCGCGTCGGGTCGGCGAGCGCGCCTGCGTACCAGCGCCGGTGCTGCTCGAGCGGGATCTCCCGCTCGTCGAGCGAGTAGCGTCGCACCTCGGCCGCGTTGCGCCACTCCCAGACGCGCTCGCAGTCGTCGGCGCGCGCGCGGCGCAGCAGCACGGTCGGCTGAAGCAGATCGCGGACCACCCGCTCGACGCCGCGGCCGTCGACCAGCGCCGCGGCGGTCTCGCCGAGGTGCCGGCGCAGCGGCGCGTTTTCGCTGAGGAGCGTGACCGCGCCGGCGAGCTGCTCGCCGGTCACCGCGCCGGCCGGGCCGAGGTAGAGGTGCGCGCCGGCGGCGGCGAGCGCGGCGGCGCCCGGCTCCTGGTTCGCGGCGATGCTGACCACCACTGACGGCACGCCGACGCAGGCCCGTTCCCAGGTCATCGTGCCGC
>JBFYZW010000484.1:0-3675 GCA_041309305.1 Deltaproteobacteria bacterium
CGCCGAGGCGGGCGCTCTGGGCCAGCGCGCCGCTCAGGCCGCGCGGCACCAGCCGGTCGCCCTCGACCCCGAAGACCAGCGCCGGCGCGCCATCGAGCCCGAGCAGGCGCGGGAAGAGGTCGGCGCCGCGGCCGAGGGTCTCGGCGAGCAGCTCGATCTGCAACGCGGCGCCGGCCCGCGGCGTCGCGGCCGGCAGCTCGGCGCACAGGCCCTGCAGCACCGCGGCCGGCCGACGGCTCATCACCAACCGCTCGCCGGCGATGCCGGCGTAGACCGCGTGGTCGGCGAGCAGCCAGCGGCGGATGGTCAGCTTCTCGAGCGCCCGCACCTTGCCCGCGCCGTCACCGTCACCGTCCTCCCCGGGCTCGACACAGCGCTCTACCGTCAGCGTGCCGCGACCGGCGACCCGGTCGAGCACCGCGAAGGCGGCACTGGCAGACGAGCTCGGCTCCTCGAGCACCACCGCCGGGACGCCGGTGATCTTGTTCCCGGCGAACCAGACGACCCGGAACGGCGCGCTGAGCACCTTCTCGGCCACGAAGTCGACCACCCGGCCGGAGAACTCGGCCTTGACGTCCTCGCCGCGCGTGCCGAGGAAACCCGCCCAGCTACCGAGGAAGCCCCGACCGATCGGCGCGTCGAGCGCCTCGCTCAGCCAGGCGTTGCCGCGCAGCGCGCGATAGACCGCCGGCGCGTCGAGCACCTCGACGATCACCGAGGGCACCGGGACGACGCGCAGCGCCTGCATCACCACCGGGTCGCTGACCGCCGGGGCGCCGTAGACCGACGTCCCCGACGAGGAGGCGATCGGCTCCCCCGCATCGCCGGCCACCGCCGGCGCGGGCTCGGCCGGTGGGCGCCTGGCCAACCAGACGGCCAGGCCGAGGACGCACAGCGCGCCGCCGGCCGCGGCCAGACCGAACAGCACGCGCTTCGAGCTCTTCTGGGTCGGTTCAGTCATGGGTCATCCACTCCCGCAGGCGAAAGAAACCGAGGAAGGAAGGGTTCTCGGGCACCGGGCGCCACTCGTGCGGCGCCTCGCGGACCAGGCTCGGCAGGCTACCGAAGCGCACCGCCGCGCCCGGCTCACCCGGGTGGTAGACGACGTAGGCGTCGTCGTGCGCCGGGTCGGCCGGTCTGACGATCAGCATCAGGTGATAGACCGGCGCCGCGGTCGGACCGCGCTGCTGCCGAAAGGCGACCAGATCGCCGCTCTCGAGCTCGCGCGGCGCGCGCGGCTGCCGGCCGACGAAGGCGAAGTTGTGCAGCAGCAGGGTCTCGGCGTCGGCGAACGGGGTGGCCCTCCCGTCACGGTCCCGCCACGGCCCGCTCGTGAGCCGTTCCGGGGCGAGCCGCGCGAACGCGGCGCGGTAGGCGAAGCGCACCAGCCCGGCGCAGTCGCGCTGCGCCGGATGCCAACGCGGGTCGATCGCCTCGACCTGCGCCACGGCGGTCTCGGCGACGATCTGACGCATCAGCGCCGGCGACGGCTGGGCGTCGGCGGCGGCCGCGAGCACCAGAGGCACGAGCAGGAGCATCGGTCGGCTCAGTACTCGCCGCCGCCGTCGGTGCCGCCCGGCGAGGTCACGGTCCGCTCGGCCTCGGCCAGGTTCGTCGGCCAGCCGTCGCCTTGCGGCGGCAGGTCCTGGCCAGGGACGTAGACCAGGGCGCGCCCGGCATCGACGACGTTGATCCAGGCGAGCACCCGGGTCGTCCCCGGCGTCGCCAGCGGCACCTGCACCTTGCGCTTGAGCTCCTGCGCCGTGCCCTCGAACAGGGTCAGGTTCAACGTCGCGATGGTGTGCGCCTTGTCACCGCTCGGCCAGTAGTTGGTGGCGATCAGGAAGGTGCCGACCGGCGGCGCGCGATGAATATAAAGGTAGGGACCGTAGGCCGGCTGATCGAAGTCGCCGCCCTGTTGGTTGAGGAAGAAGGTCCCGCCCGATGGGCTCTGGGTGTTGGCCCAGAAGACGTGGGCCATCGCGCCGAGCTCGAGCTGCCCCTCCGGCTGCGAGGTCGCGGTCGGCTCCCAGATGTGCAGGTCGGTCCAGACGCCGTCGGTGTCGGAGGTGAGCACCGCCTTGAGCGGCACCGGCGGGATCTCGGCGTAGGTGGTGACCTGCGCCGTGCCCGTGCCGCCCTTGTTGGTCGCGCTGATGGTGATGACGTTCTTGCCCGCGGCAGCGGGGAAGGCGCGCTTGAATACGCCGGAGAAGGTGCGCATCAGGTAGCGGTCGCCATTGATGCTCACCAGGATCGGATCGACGGTGGTGTCGTCCACCCGCCCCTCGACGGTCAGCATCCGGTCGATGGTCCAGCCACCGCGCGGCTGGTCGATGCTCACCTTGGGGCGTTTGGTGCCCTGGCCGATCGGCACGCCGATCTGGCGCTCACCAGCCGACAGGGTCGTCGCAACGACGAGCAGCGCGGAAACCATCGTGGTCATGGGACCCCCTGAGTGACCGATCCCTACGCCATCCGCCCGGGCCCATCAATGGCCGGTGCTCGAGCGGCGGGCTCTTCCCAAGCACGCCGCGCGTGTGCATGCTGGTCTGACCGCCTCGTCGAGGCCTACCCGATGCCAAGCACCCGCCCGGCCGCCACCGTCTTCATCCTGGTCACCGTCCTGCTCGACGTGCTCGGCCTCGGCCTGATCATCCCGGTGCTGCCGCACCTGGTCGCCGAGCTCACCGGCGAGGACACCGCCACCGCCGCGCGCGCCTTCGGCGCGCTGACCGCGACCTACGCGCTGTTGCAGTTCGGCCTGGCCCCAATGCTCGGCGCGCTCGGCGATCGCTTCGGCCGCCGGCCGGTGCTGCTCGCCTCGCTGGCCGGCATGGTCGTCTCGTACCTGGTGATGGCGGTCGCGCCGAGCCTCGGCTGGCTGTTCGTCGCCCGCGCCGTCTCCGGCATCGCCGGCGCCAGCTTCGCCACCGCCAACGCCTACATCGCCGACGTGACCCCGCGCGAGAAGCGGGCCCAGAGCTTCGGCCTCGTCGGCGCGACCTTCGGCGCCGGCTTCGTCTTCGGCCCGGCGCTCGGCGGCGTGCTCGGCCACCTCGACACCCGCGCGCCCTTCGTCGCCGCCGCCGCGCTGGCGGCTGCCAACCTGCTCTACGGCGCGTTCGTGCTGCCCGAGTCGCTGCCCCGGGCGCGACGCCGCCCGATCGTCTGGCGGCGCGCCAACCCGCTCGGCGGCGTGATCACGCTGCGCCGGCACGCGGCAGTGCTCGGGCTCGCGGTCGCCTTCGTCTTCGCCTCGCTGGCGCAGCGGGGCATGGAGTCGGTCTGGGTGCTCTACACCCACCACCGCTTTGGCTGGGGCGAGCTCGACAACGGCCTGGCGCTGATGCTGGTCGGTGTCGGGTCGGTCGTGGTGCAGGGCCTGCTGCTGCGTCGGATCGTGCCCCGCTTCGGCGAGCGGCGGACCGTCGTCGCCGGGCTCGCCGCGGTGACCGTCGCGATGCTGCTCTACGGTCTGGCGCACGACGGCTGGATGATGCTCGCGGTCATCCCACTCAGCTCGCTCGGGGCGATGGCCTTCCCGGCGCTGCAGGGGCTGGTCTCCGGGCGCGTCCCGGCCGACGAGCAGGGCGAGGTCCAGGGGGTGTTCACCGCGCTGATGAGCCTGACCGCCATCGTCGCGCCGCTGGGCGCGACCGCGCTCCTCGCATC
>JBFYZW010000485.1:0-3140 GCA_041309305.1 Deltaproteobacteria bacterium
GGTGTAGGGCCGGTCGCTGGCGCCAGCGACCAGCACGCCGCCGTCCATCGTCGCGACCATCGCGTTGATCTCGTCCTCGTACTCCTGGCTGGTGGTGTTGCCCAGGTTGCTGCGCACCGGGAAGGCGGAGGTCGGATCGCGCCCCTGCGCGACCTCGGCGGCGTCGTCGACGCCGTCGCCATCGGTGTCGAGCACCAGGGGGTTGAGGAAGAGCTCGCGCTCGTCCATGGTCACGCCGGGGACGGCGATCCCGAACACCTCGACGCCGTCGTCGAGGCCGTCGTCGTCGGAGTCGGCGTCGGCCGGGTCGCTGCCGAAGATCGCCTCGGTGCGCGCGCCGACCTCGTCGCCGTCAATGTCGTCCATGAAGACGAACTGGACCACGTCGCCCGCGCCGATCATCAGCTCCGCGAAGCCGGCGTAGTCGCCGTCCAGGCGCGAATAGGCGGCCACCTGCTGCACACCGCTGGCCCAGGAGTAGTGGATCACGACCCAGCCCTTCTTGCCGCCGACGGTGAGCTCCTCGCTCACCTCGTCGAGCGCGCTGAGGCCGTTGGCGTCGACGTAGGGGATGGCGAGGACGTCCGACAGGATGGTGTCCATCGACACCTGCTGCTGGACGGTGGCGCGGGTCGAGACGAAGTAGTTGCGCGGCGCCTTGGCGACCGTCGGGCCGTAGTCGATGATCACCAACGCGGTCTTGGCGTTGACCTCGGTCATGTTGTGGGCGAAGGCCACGCCGTTCTCGTCGAGCAGCTCGTACAGCGTCGGGGCGATAACCAGGCCGTTGGTGCTGCGCAGCAGCGCCTGCGCCGTGGCCAGGTCCAGGTCCTCCTTGATGAACACGATGCCGCTCACCTCCGCGCCCGGGGCGATGGTCGTGGCCGGGAAGGTCGACTGATTGGTGTCGAGCTCCAGGTTGCCGATCGGGATCGCGACCGCGTCGCTGTAGGGATCGATTCGCGTGGCGCTGAGGATCAAGTTCGACAGCGTGAAGGCCATGTGGCCGGAGTTGACGATCTTCACCGTCACCATCAGCTTGCCGCCGCTGTAGGTGAAGCCCTGCTCGGCGCTGATCGTCCGGCTCTGGTTGTAGGCCAGGCGGTTCTCGTTGCTCTGCGCCGCGGTCCACGAGAACGACTCCTCCTCGGTGGTGGTCGTGCTGCGCGTGATGCTCTGCCCGCCGGTGTTGTTCATCCAGTTGGTGATGAGCGGCCCGAACAGGAACGCGTCCGACTTCTTGAGCGTGTGCGAGACCGAGGTCTCGACCGCCGTGGTGTTGGTCGTCGTCTGCGACGAGGTGACCGTGCTCGCGGTCTCGACCGTCGCGCCGGTGGTGATCTGGGTCGCGGTGGTCACCGAGCTCTGCACGTCGAGCACGATCTTGGGCGGGCTCATCAGCTGCACGCGCAGCTGCGGCAGGTCGGCGATCTGAGGGTTGAACTTGTAGGGGTTCGCCGACGGGTTGAACAGCCCCGTCTCGTAGGCGTTGGTCAAGCCGTCGCCATCGATGTCATCGTCCTCGAGCCCCGAGGAGTCACCCCCGGTGTCGCCCCCCACCGGCGGCTTGCGCCCCTCCTCGTTGCCAGGGCAGCCGAGCAGCGCGAGAAGCGCCGCCGACACGAAGACGAACCGAACCTGAAAGAGCTTCGAATCCATTGAAAAAACCTCGTCGTTACCGGGGGAGCCCATCGATGAACTGCCGACCTTCGGGCGCGGACCATAGACCCGGACGTCGACGATGACAACCAGGAACGGCGGGCGCTCGCGGGCTCGCGCGAGCGTGCGTGCGCAGCGGCGATGCGGTTGGGCCGTCGCAAGGGGGTCAGGACTCTACATATTACATATTAACCACAGCATTATCAGCAAGATGAACGGCTGATGGGGTGCGGAGAGAATATGTCAAGTGTAGAGTCCTGACCCCCATTCCCATTCCCATTCAACGGCGGCAGGAGAGAGGCAGCACGTTGGGCTCGAACTGGCCGGTGACGTTGCCGGGCGGGTCGTAGTTGCAGACCCAGAGCTCGAGGCCGCCGCAGCGGGCCGAGCCGCACCCGAGCCGCGCCGAGCCGCGCCAGACCACCTGCGTGAAGTGGCCGGTCGCGGCGCTGAAGCCCGGTCGCGCGGTGCTGTACCGCGCGATCTCGCCGTACCAGGCGCCGACGATCTGCTCGACCGTGAAGGCGCCGGCGGTGCCGGCCCACAGGTTCTCGCCCAACCCGCCGCGCGAGTGCTCCAGCCGGCACGTGACCGCGAGCCGGTCGGCCCAGGCCTTGGCCGTGGCGGCCAGCTCCGCCGACCAGGCGAGCGGCGGGGCGCAGTGTTTGGCCCGCAGCTGGTTGTGCACCACGAGGACCGGCGGCGGCGGCGGCGTCTCGGCCGGCCGCCCCTCCCCGACCACCGGGATCGGGACGCGCCCCTCGAGCGCCGGCGCGGCCTGGGCACGCACGAGCGTCAACGCGACCACGGCGAACAACGATCGCTGGATCATCCGGTCATCATGCCACAGATCTCGAGCCCGCGGACTCACCGTCGGCGCGGCCAGGGCAGCAGCGCCGGGACGTCCCGCATGTGCTCGGCGTAGCCAGGCCGGCGCGCCAGGGAGCGGCGGTCCAGCAGCGGGACGCTGACGCCGCAGAACAGGGCCACCATCGCGGCCGGACCGATCAACACCCAGAGCGCGGTGGGCGCCGCCGCGAGGCCAAAGCCCCCGAGTCCCCACCAGAAGAGGAGCTCGCCCAGGTAGTTCGGGTGACGAGAGAAGGCCCACAGGCCGCGGCGCAGGATGCTGCCCGGCTGCGCGCGGCGGCGGTGGGCGCGCAGCTGCTCGTCGGCCACGGTCTCGAGCCCGATGGCGCCGACGATGACCAGCGCGGCGACGATGTCGACGGCGTTGAGCGGCGCCGCGCTGGTGACCACCGGCCAGAGCGGCAGGCAGCCGAGCAGGACGGCCAGCGTGGGGACGAGGTGGATGCCGGCCAGGCTCACCGCCCAGTAGGCGCGCGGGAAGCGGGCGCGGAAGTCGCGGTACCGCCAGTCCTCGTGCGAAAGCCCCGGCCAGTCGCGGGCCCAGTTCCAGGTCAGGCGGAGGCCCCAAAGCAGCACGGCGAGCAGCACCAGCGCCAGGCGCCATGAGACGT
>JBFYZW010000486.1:0-2504 GCA_041309305.1 Deltaproteobacteria bacterium
CGGTCGTCGTCCCGCCGCCGCCGGCGCACGAGGTGGCCTTCGCCGCCCTCGACGCGCTGCGCCGCACCGACTTCGCCGACGCCGAGGCGGTGCGCGCCTACTACTTCGCCATCTCCGAGACGCTGCGCGCCTACATCGAGGCCAGCTTCCCGCTCAACGCCACCGATCTGACCAGCGAGGAGATCCTGCCCCGGCTGGCCGAGCTCACCCTGGCGCCAGCCGAAGAGCGCCAGAGCCTGCGCGACTTCCTCTGCCAGACCGACCGGGTCAAGTACGCCGAGCACCAGCCGACCGGGGCCGAGATCGAGAAGACCTACGAGCAGGCGCTGCGCTTCGTCGAGGCGACGATGCCGCGCCCGGCGGCGGGGGGCGAACAATGACCTTCGCCGACGCCTGGCTCGCCTGGATCCTCGTCCCGCTCTTCCTGCTCTGGTCGGCGGCCTGGCTGTGGACCGTGCTCAGCCGGCGCGGGGGCCTGCGCCCAGCGGCGGTGCGCTTCTCCAGCCTCACCACCCTCAAGCGGCTCGCCCCGTCGCCGCGCCTGACGCTGCGCGCACTGGTCGCCGGCCTGCGCCTGGTCACCGTCGCGCTGCTGCTCGTCGCCCTGGCCCGCCCGCAGACCGGCCGCACCGAGACGCGGGTGGTCAGCGAAGGGATCGACATCATCCTCGCCCTCGACACCTCCGGCTCGATGCAAGCGCTCGACCTCGATACCGGACTGAACCTCGCGGCGCGGCGCAACCGTCTGGGCGTGGTCAAGGAGGTGGTCGCCGACTTCATCGAGAAGCGCTCGAACGATCAGCTGGGCATGGTCGTCTTCGGCGCCGAGGCGTTCACGCAATGCCCGCTGACCCTCGATCACGGCATCGTCGCCACCTTCCTCGACCGGGTCGAGATCGGCATGGCCGGCGACCGCACCGCCATCGGCTCGGCGCTCGGCGTCGCGGTCAAGCGGCTGCAGAAGTCAAAGGCCAAGTCGAAGGTGGTCGTGCTGCTCACCGACGGGCGCAACAACGCCGGCAGCCTGAGCCCGCGCACCGCCGCCGAGGTGGCCAAGAGCCTCGGCGTCAAGGTCTACACCATCGGCGCCGGCAAGCGCGGCAAGGCGCCCTTCATCCAGGAGACGATGTTCGGCCCGCAGGTGGTCTACGAGGACGTGGCCATCGACGAGGCGCTGCTCACCGAGGTGGCCGAGCTCACCGGCGGTGCCTACTTCCGCGCCGAGGACGCCGCCGGGCTGCAGCGCATCTACGAGACGATCGACGAGCTCGAGAAGACCGAGATCGAGATGAAGCAGTACCAGGAGTACAACGAGCGCTTCGCCTGGCTGGTCTGGCCGGCGCTCGTGCTCCTGCTCGCCGAGATCCTGCTGCTCGGCACCGTGCTGCGCAAGCTGCCCTGAGGGAACGATGAGACGCGCGCCCACCATCCTCCTCTTCGCCGCGCTGCTCGCCGGCTGCGATCTCAAGCTCGGCCGACCGGAGGCGCTGTGGCTCCTCTGGCTCGTGCCTTTGCTCGCCGTCTTCTACGCCTGGAGCTTCGCCTCCCGGCGCCGAGCGCTCGAGCGCTTCGTCTCGGCCGAGCTCGCGGCGCGCCTCTGCCTCGGCCTGTCACGGCCGCGCCGGGCGTTCAAGGCCGCGCTGGTGCTCACGGCGCTGCTCCTCGCCGTGCTGGCGCTCGCCGAGGTCAAGGTCGGCTTCGTCTGGGAGGAGGTCAAGCGCAAGGGGGTCGACATCGTCGTCGTGCTCGACGTCTCCGACTCGATGCTGGTCGAGGACGTCGAGGCGGGCGGCAAGCTCTCCCGGCTCGAGCGGGCCAAGCGCGAGATCGCCGACCTGCTCCGCCTGCTCGAGGGCGACCGGGTGGCGCTGGTCGCCTTCGCCGGTACCTCGTTCTTGCACTGCCCGCTGACCCTCGACTACGCCGCCGCGGCGCTCTTCCTCGAGAACCTCGACACCGATCTGATCCCGGTCAAGGGGACGGCGATCGGCGAGGCGGTGCGCACCGCGCTCGGCGCCTTCACCGGCGGCGTCGAGAGCTCGCGCGCGATCATCCTGATCACCGACGGCGAGGACCACAGCGGCGAGGCGCTGGCCGCCGCCGAGGAGGCGAAGGAGAAGGGCGTGCGCCTGTACGCGATCGGCATCGGCCGTGACGAGGGCGCGCCGATCCCCGACCCGGGCGGGGGCTTCCGCAAGGACGCCCGCGGCGAGATGGTCCTCTCTCGCCTCGACGAAACCACGCTGCAGAAGATGGCCCTGACCACCGGCGGCGCCTACGTCCGCTCGGTGACCGGCGACGTCGACCTCGAGACGGTCTACCGCCAGGGGATCAAGGCGACGCTCGAGGATCAGGAGCTGGGCGCCAAGCGCCGCCAACGCTGGGAGGACCGCTTCCAGTGGCTGCTCGCCGCCGCGGCGCTGCTGCTCGCGCTCGAGGGGCTCTGGCCCGAGCGCCGTCGCCTGGCGCGCGCCGGCGCCGGGCTGGTCCTCATCGCGGCGCTC
>JBFYZW010000487.1:0-3502 GCA_041309305.1 Deltaproteobacteria bacterium
ACCGGGCCAACCGCTGCGACCGCCTTGTCGAGGTAGCGGGTCGGCCCGCGCGAGCGCTCCGGCACCACCCGCTCGATCAACCGGGCGAACGGCCCGACCGCCGGGAGCAGCAAGACGACGCCCAGGACGTTGAACGCGGTGTGGAAGGCGGCGAGCGCCGTTGGACCATCGACGCCGCCGCCCTCGCCGTTGGCGGCGTCGACGGCCTCGGTCACCAGGGCGAGGAAGAGCGGCAGGACGATCAGCGCGACCAGCCCGGTGATGACGTTGAACAGGACATGGGCGAGCGCCGTGCGCTTGGCCGCCGTGGTCGCGCCGAAGGCGGCGACCGCCGAGGTCACCGCCGTGCCGATGTTCTGGCCAATGACCAGCGCCGCCGCCTGCTCGAGGCTGACCGCGTTCTGCGCCAGCGCCGCGAGCGTGGTCGCCATCGCCGCGCTCGAGGACTGCATCACGACCGTCATCAGCAGGCCGAAGCCGACCAGGACGATCCGGCCGAGGAGCCCCGCGCCCGGCAGGTCGGCGGGGGACAGGCGGGCCGCCAGGCTGCCCATCCCGCCCTGCAGCATGTCGAGGCCGACGAACAGGACGCCGAAGCCGGCCAGCGCCAGCCCGGCGTGGGCGACGCGGCCGCGCCCGAGCAGCCGGAGCGCCACCCCGACGAAGATGATCGGCGGCGCGAGCGTGCCGAGCGAGAGACCTTGAAGCCGAGCTGCGAGACGATCCAGCCGGTGCTGGTCGTCCCGAGGTTGGCGCCGAAGACGACGCCCACCGCCTGGGTGAAGGTCAACAGCCCGGCGCTGACGAAGCCGATGGTGGTGATCGTCGTCGCGGTCGACGATTGCACCACCGCCGTGGCGACGCCGCCGGCGAGGAGCCCCGAGACCGGACCGCCGACGACCCGGGTCAGCACCCGGCGCAGCGCGTCGCCGGCCACCGCCTTGAGGCCGTCGGTCATCAACACCATGCCGAGCAAGAACAGGCCGAGGCCACCGAGCAGCGCAACGATCATCACGGCAGCTTACCGAGGTCCGGGGGGCGATTGAAGCCGAGGCCGCCGCCCTCGAGCCGCAGGCGCGTCTGGCCGGAGTGGCGGTCGCGGCCGGCATCATCATGGCAGCCGCGGTCGAGCGCCCGCCCGCGCCCCGTGGGGCAGGGAGGTTGAATACCGTCGCCACACCGGTCGTCGGAGGCCGGCTCCGGTGGGGGCATCGCTCGGCCAGGGGCGCGCGAGCGGTCGCCGTCACCGAATTGAATTGACCGGAGGTCAACGATGCCCGCTCTTCGAACCCTGGGTTGCGTCACCGCGCTGTCGCTGCTCCTGCCCGCCGCCGCCGCCGCGCAGGAGGGGCACGGCCTCGGCCTCGGCGCCGGGGTGCTGTCGGTCGGCAGCGACGTGATCGGCGCGCCGCTGGTCGTCGCCTACGACGTCGGACCGCTGCTCATCGACGCCTACGTCGGCTTCGTCGGCGTCACCGACGGGGGCGCGGGCGGCGGCGCTGACCTCGGCCTCCTCGGTGGCGCCAGCGCCCACTACGTTCTGCATCGCACCGCGCAGGCCGACTTCAGCGTCGGCCTGGGCGCCGGCTACCTGCGCCTGAAGATCGGCGGCGCGGGGGAGGGCGAGGACCTCTCGTCGGACGGGCTGCTCGTCGCGCTCGACGCCAAGATCCGGGTCTTCCTGGCCGCGAACGTCGCGCTGACCGCCGGCGCGGGCTTCGGCGCGCACCTCCAGGAAGGGTCCGACACCTTCGCGCTCGGCGGCCGGCTGGTCGGCTCGGCAGGGCTGGTCTACTTCTTCGAGTGACCCGCGGGCGCGCCGCGGTGGCGCACGCCCGCGCGCGTCACCGTTCGCCTCACGGGCCCGGCCCGGCCTCGACGAACGAGACGTCGTCGATGCGCACCGGGGTCACCGCCGAGCCGTAGTCGCCCACCGCCTGCAGCGCGAGGACCACCGCGACGCCGGGGGTCACCGGGACGGCGGTCTCGACGTTCGTCCATTCGTCGCGGTCGACCGTGAGGGAGGCGTTGAGCGGCACGGTGCCGGCGACGCTCACGCCGCCGTCGGTCGAGACGGCGAGCCGCAGCGTCAGCGTCTGGGTCTGCTGATGGCGCAGCCACAGGCTGACCAGCAGGGTGCCGCGCTGCGGGGTGGCCGGTTCGATGAAGCGTAGGTCGCCGGCGCCCTGCCAGAGCTCGAAGAAGCGTACGCCGGAGTGCCCGTAGTGGCTGGAGTTCGTCAGCTCCCAGTCACCGGTGACGGCGACCACCGGCTCGGAGTACTCGAAGTCGTTGGTGTAGACGACCCGCCGCGCGCCCGCGACGCAGGTCGGGCTGACGTCGTCGGCGCAGCTGTGCGGCTCGATGAGCGTGAGCTGGTCGATCAGGACCGCCGCGCGGCCGGTGTCGTACTGCACGAGCTGAGACAGAGCGAGCTCGACGGTCACCTCACGGCCGGGGCCGGAGAGTGGGCAGCGCGCCTCGACGTAGATCCACTCATCGCGGAAGAGCTCGAGCGACGGGGGCGGGCTCTCGCTGCGGGCGAAGCTCGCCCCGCCGTCCTCCGAGCAGGCGACCTCGAGCTGGCCGGCGGTCGACCAGTTCAACAGGTAATAGCCGACCAGCAGCGCGTCCCCCTCGACGAGGACCGGGGTCAATGTGCGCAGCGAGCCGTCGTCGTGGTCAATGCCAACGACGTACGCACCGCCGATCGCGTCCCGACGCAGCTCGCGCGCCGCGAAGCCGGTGTAGGCGACCGGCGCGGTCTCGTCCTCGAACGACTCGACGGCGATCGTGCGCCGGCCGGGGTTCGGGCAGTCGAGCGTCGGCTCGGTGCGACCGCACGCGCCGCCGCAGAGGCCGGCGACGAGGCCGGCAGCGAGACCAGCGATGACCAGGGAGCGGGTCACCGCGCCACTATTGCAGGGGCGGCGGTGCGAGCGCAATCGCGGTCCGGCGGCTCGACACCGCGCGCGGCGCGAGGTAGGCAGGGAGGATGCACGGCCGGACGCTGGCGATCGTCGTGGGCATGTTGGGCGGGGCCTGGGCCTGCGCGGGTGGACCGCGCGCCGAGGAACCGCCGTGGCCGGCGCCGGTGGGCGGCGGGGAGCTCGGCGCCCGGGTCGGGCAGCGGGTGGTGGTCGTCGGGCGGGAGGCGCGCGAGATCTGGCAACACCTGGTCGGCGGCGTCCCGGGCAAGCAGGCGCTCTACTTCGACCTCGCCGACGGCGAGCAGATCGTCGTCCACCTGGCCGCGCCGTTCGCCTGCGCCGGGGACGTCACCCTCGCCGGCACGGTGCTCGAGGTGCGCGGTCCGAGCAAGCGCCCAGGACGGGAGGGCGAGACCAAGGTCGACGACAGCTACGTCGAGTACGCGCTCGACGTCGACGCCTGGCGCTGCCCGGCGGGCCGCTGAGCGTCGTTCGAGCTCGCGCGGGCTGTCGGCATCGGGTCACGCGCGGCGCCGGCGCCGGCGCGCGAGCGCCAACGCGAGCACCACGCC
>JBFYZW010000488.1:0-3349 GCA_041309305.1 Deltaproteobacteria bacterium
CGGTCGGCGACGGCGCAGCCGGTGCGGACGGCGCGGACGGGACGACTCCGAGCGACGCGAGCCCGGTCGACCTTCCGCCCGACCCGCTGGCGGTGGTCGCGACGGTGGACTCGGCCACCCAGGTCACCTTGATCTGGGCCTCCGGTGGCGGCTCGACCGCCGGTTACCGCCTCGCCTGGGGGCCGGGCGCGACGCCGCCGCCCGGCTGCGCCGCGCCGAGCACGCTCGGCGAGAGCGCGATCAGCTCGACGCGCCACGTGCTCGGCGGGCTCTCGCCCGACACCGCCTACGAGTTCCGCGTCTGCGCGATCAACGCCGCCGCGCCGCCGGACGTCTCGGCCGGCACGACCGCCGTGGCGCGCACCCGGCCGGCGCCGCCCCCCGATCCCACGGGCGTCAGCGCGACACCGTTGTCGGCGACGCGCCTGCTGGTGAGCTGGATCTCGGGCGGCGGCTCGACCGCGGCCTTTCGCCTCGCCTACCAGCCGGGCACGGCGCCGGCTGACTGCCAGACCGGCAGCCTCGTCGGCCGGGAGCAGATCTTCGGCACCGCGCACGAGCTGCGCGGCCTCGCCCCGGGCACCACCTACGGGGTGCGCGTCTGCGCCGAGAACGGCGCCGCGCCGCCGGACGTCTCGGCCGGCGCGACCGCCAGCGGCGCGACGGTGGCGACGCCGTCGTTGCCGCCCTGCGACGTAACGGTGCCGCTCGGCACCTACACCTTGGCCCAGCTGCAGACCACGCTCAACGCGGCGATCAGCGCCGGCGGCGGCGGCGACGGGACGATCGCCGTCTGCCTGGCCCACGGCGTCGTCGCCGGCAGCACCTCCTCCAGCGCCGCGTCGCTCTCCATCGGCGGCGACAACGTCTTTCTCTTCGCCGCCGACGGCGACCAGGCGCGGTTGGCCAACAACAACGACCACGTCGTGCGCATCAACGGGCGGACCAACGTCCGCCTGCACAATCTGAGCATCGAGGTGGCCGGCTGGGGGGCCTCGGGCGTGTTGATCGAGAACGCGGCCGTGCCGCTGCTCAGCGACCTCCGGATGACCAACGACAGCGCCGACGCCGCTTGCGTCGAGGCCTGGTGGGGCTCGACCCTCGGCGAGCTGGTCGGCCTGACCTGCTCGACCGCCTCCACCGATCTCTCTGGGCTGGCGCTGGTCAGCTCGACGCTGGAGACACTCGGCGACACGCGCATCGAGACGTTCGGCCCGTTCAGCAGCGCGGTCTGGCTGGAGCGGAGCCGTATCGGCAGCATCGAGAGCACGGTGCTCACCACCGGCGGCGAGGCGAGCGCCGGCCTGCTCCTACGCGACGACTCGCACGTCGACGCGATGGCCAACGTGCTCGTCCGGCGCCTCTCCGGGCTCGGCCCGGGCGGCGCCGGCTACGCGCTGGTCTGCGATACGGCCAGCGGCGCCGGGCCGGACAACTACTTCGTCACCGATCAGATCTGGGACGTGACGCTGTGCGACGGCCTGCCCGACTCGGCCTGGACCGCGCCGCTCGCCGACCTTGACGGCGCGCTCTACACGCCACCGTCGGAGCACCACAGCTCGAGCGGCGGCTCCTACGGCTGTCAGACCTTCCCGTTCGACGACGGGGCCGGCTCGACCGCTGGCACCGATCAGCGCATCCAGTTCGGCGGCGCCTGCTTCACCGGCCCGCCGGCGCCGGAGGCGACGGTGAGCGGCGCGCTCGACTTCGCCGGCCTGCAGGCGGTGCTCGACGCCGCCTGGGCGGCGGGCGACCAGAACGGCGACGGCCTGATCTCGATCCGCTTCGCCGACGGCGCCCAGGTGCTCAACAACAACACGTTGGCCCAGAGTCGGGTGGAGATCCCCGGCGATCGCTTCTACCTCTACGCCAACCCCGGGGACGTCGCGTTGATCCGCAACGAACGGACCAACGGCAGCGACGAGACAGCGCACGGCGTCTTCCGCAGCGACGGCCGCTTCGCCATCTCGTGGGTCAACCTGCGCCTCGAGTCGGCCGGCGACGATGGTCACCTGCTCCAGGTCGACCCGTTGCCGTTCGGGGGGGACAGCAGCACCGTCGTGCTCGAGGGGCTGACCCTGCGCGCCACCGGTGACAACGCGGTGGCGATCCGCAGCGGCGGCGGTATGGCGATGCGCGTCGTCCGCGACGTCGACGCGCGGCTGACCGGCCGGTATAGCGTCGGCCTCGGCACGATGTGCGGTGATCGGGTCGGGCTGATCGAGGACTCGACGTTCATCGTCGGGCACGACGGCGTCGCGGTGTCGGTCCTCTGCGGCGCCGCCGTCGACCTGATGCGCCGCGTGACCCTCGAGACCACCGGCACCAACGCGCCGGCGCTCGAGCTGTACAAGGACGCGGTGGTCGGGAGCCTCGAGGGGCCGTCGACCATCCGCACCGCCGGCGCGCGCTCGCACGGCATCCTGGTCACCAACGACAGCGCGATCCAGCGCATGGACCAGGTCACCATCCGCCGGGCGGAGAACGCCAGCGCCGCCGCGGTGGCGATCCTCGCCGACCCGGAGAACGGCGTCGGCCCGAACAACTACTTCGGCTCGACCGAGATCACCGATGTCCGGGTGTGCAGCGAGGCCGGCGCTGGCCTCGACTGGGAGGCGGGCGGGGGCTTTGTGCTCGCCGATGGCAGTGAGTCGGGCGCGCCGATCCCCTGGACCGCGCCGGCGACCCACGTGCCGCACCTGCCCGGCCCGGCCTACGGCGCCCAGACCTTCCCGTTTGGCGCCGTGGGGCTCGGCCAGGGGGTCGTGCTCGGCGGGGATTGCCCGTAGGCTGCAGCGCGCGTCGCCGGTTGCCGGGCCACTGTGCCGGGTCTATGGTCGGGGCAAAACCGGGAGGTCGCGCATGGCTCGGTTCATTCACCTTGGCCGGTTGTCACTCGCGCTCGTCGTCCTCGGCGCTGCGGCCGCGCCGGCGCGCGGGGCGCCGCCGCCGTCGCTGCTGGTGGTCGAGCTGCAGGCCGAGGCCGGGCTGGAAAACAGCGTCGCGCGCCTGCTCAACGAGCTGGCGTTGACCGAGTTGCAGCGCCCCGGGGTCTTCCGGGTGACCGGCGGCTCGGACCTCCGGGCGATGATCACCAACGAGCAGCATCGCCAGCTGCTCGGCTGCTCCGACGTCACCTGCCTGGTCGAGATCGCCGGTGCCCTCGACTCCGACCTGCTCGCGGTCACCAGCGTCGGGCGGGTCGGCAGCCAGTGGCTGGTCAACGCCAAGCTGATCGACGTGCGCGGCGCCGCGGTCGCGGCCCGCGTGACCCACAAGTGCGCGACCGAGGACGACGCGCTGGTCGCGACGTTCGAGGCGGCGCTGCGCGAGCTCATCGCCGCCTCCG
>JBFYZW010000489.1:0-7008 GCA_041309305.1 Deltaproteobacteria bacterium
GGCGACGCTCGAGGCGCCGGCCGGCCCGGGCCCGCTCGGCCGGCTCGGCGGCCAGGCGGCGCAGGGCCGATCGCTGTTCTGCGCCACCGACCAGGGGGTGCTCGAGCTGGCGCTCGACAGCGGCCGGGTGGTCGAGCGGCGTGCCTTCCCCGACACCGAGCGCTTCGTCGACCAGGGCAGTCGCCTGCAGCTGTGCAGCGACGGCCTGGCCGTTGCATCGATCCGGGAGATCTGTGTCTTGAGGATCCACTGACCCGAAAGGAGGAGCCGATGAACAAGCCGAACCAACCCCTGCCCCTGCCGCCGCACTACCAGGAGGCGCACGCCTTCGCCGCCGACTACCAGGTCGCCGACACCGGCGCGCTGGCCAAGGCGGCTGAGACCTGGCGTCACCAGCACAGCCTCACCGCCGCCGGCGGCGACCGGACGCGCGTGCACCTCTTGGTCATCGACGACCAGTTCGACTTCACCTTCCCGCAGGGCTCGCTGTTCGTCGCCGGCCGCTCCGGGCGCGGCGCGATGGAGGCGCAGAAGAACCTGGTCGAGCTCATCTACCGCCAGCTCGGCCGCATCACCCAGGTGACCTGCACGATGGACACCCACCTGCCGTACCAGGTCTTCTACCCCTCGGCGCACCTGCGCGCCGACGGCAGCCACCCGGACGCCCACACGGTGATCACCGCCGCGGAGTACAAGAGCGGCGCCTACCGCCCCAACCCCGCGATGGCCCGCCAGCTCGGCGTCGACCCGGTCTGGCTCGGACGTCAGTTCACCCACTACTGCGAGCAGCTCGAGCGCTCGGGCAAGTACCAGCTCTACCTCTGGCCCTACCACTGCCTGCTCGGCTCGGGCGGTCACCGCCTGTCGGGCCTGGTCGAGGAGGCGCGGTTGTTCCACAGCTTCGCCCGCGGCGCCGAGAACCGGCCGGAGATCAAGGGCGGCAACCCGCTGACCGAGCACTACTCGATCTTCTCGCCCGAGGTGACCACCTGCTTCGACGGCGCGCCGATCCCCGGGGCGCAGAAGAACACCCGCCTGATCAAGACGCTGGTCGAGGCCGACGTCGTCATCATGGCCGGGTTGGCCTCGAGCCACTGCGTCAAGGAGTCGATCGCCGACTTCCTGGGCGAGATCCAACGCCAGGACCCGGCGCTGGCGCGCAAGGTCTACCTGCTGCGCGACTGCACCGCCGCGGTGGTCGTCCCCGGCGGCATGGACTTCACCGACGACGCCGAGCGGGCGCTGCAGAGCTTCCAGAGCGCCGGGATGCACGTGGTCGACTCGACCACCCCGCTCGAGGATTGGCCCGACATCCGCTTGTGACCGTGCTCAACCCCAGCGAGGAGGACTGACCATGAGCAGCGCACCCACCCCGAACCTGTCGCAGCTGTTCCAGACCGCCCACAGCGAGGGGCTGCTCAGCCCGCGCTCGCTGCAGGCGCTGCAGAACCTCGACCTCGGCCAGCAGATCCAGGCCGGGCTCGGCGTCAGCGTCGATGACGTCCACGCCGCCGAGGTCGTGCTGGTGACGATGATGATCGACGACTCGGGCTCGATCCGCTTCGCCAAGAACGCACAGACCGTGCGCGACGGCCACAACCTGGTGCTCTTCTCGCTCGAGTCGTCGAAGCAGGCGCCGCACATCCTGGTCCACACCGCCTACCTCAACGGCCACGTGCTCTTCCCCTACCTGCCCCTGGCGGTGCTCGACCCGCAGGGGCAGCCGGGCGCCGCCCGCTACCTGCGCAACAGCGCGGTCTGTGATCTCGACGACCGGAACTACGACCCGCGCCTGGGCACGCCGCTCTACGACCAGACCGTGGTGCTGCTCGGCCGGGTGCTGGCCAAGTACCAGGAGTTCGCCGACGCCGGGGTCATCGCCCGCACGGTGACGCTGATCATCACCGACGGCGCCGACGAGGGATCGCAGCGCGCCACCGCCGCCACCGTGCGGCCGCTGGTCGAGGACCTGCGCCACGAGCGCCACATCGTCGCGGCGATGGGCATCGACGACGGCGGCCGCACCGACTTCCGCCGCGTCTTTCGCGAGATGGGCATCGACGACCAGTGGATCTTGACCCCGGGGCAGAGCGCCAACGAGCTGCGCCGCGCCTTCCAGGTCTTCTCGCAGTCGGCGGTGCGCGCCTCGCAGGGAGCGGCGGCCTTCTACCAGGTGGCCGGCGGCGGGCTGACGAGCCACTGAGACTGAGCGCCGGGCTTCCCCTGCGCCGCGATCGGCGGTACGCGTCGAGGCCATGCCACAGACCGCGCGCCTCGGCGTCGACCTCGGCGGGACGAAGATCGAGGCGGTGGTGTTGGCGGCCGACGGCACGCCGCGCTGGACCCGCCGCGTCGCCACGCCCGCCGGCGACTACACGGCGACGATCGCGACCATCGCCGCGCTGGTCGAGGCGGCCGAGGCCGAGACCGGCCTCGAGCTGACCGTCGGCGTCGGCATGCCCGGCTCTCTCTCGCCGGCCACCGGCCTGGTGCGCAACGCCAACTCGGTCTGCCTCAACGGCCGGCCGCTGGGCGACGACCTGACCGCCCGGCTCGGCCGCCCGGTGCGGCTCGAGAACGACGCCAACTGCTTCGCCCTCTCCGAGGCCAGCGACGGCGCCGGCGCGGGCGCCGAGCTGGTCTTCGGCGTCATCCTCGGCACCGGCGTCGGCGGCGGGTTGGTCGCCCACGGACGGCTGCTCACCGGCGCGAACCGGGTCGCCGGCGAGTGGGGGCACAACCCGCTACCCTGGCCCGACGAGCGCGAGCGGCTGCCGCCCTGTTACTGTGGCAAGCGCGGCTGCCTCGAGACCTTCCTCAGCGGCCCCGGGATGCGCCGCGACCACATCGCCCACGGCGGCGCGCCACTCGAGCCGCCCGAGATCGCCGCGGCGGCCGCGGCGGGCGAGCCGACCTGCGCCGGCACGCTCGAGCGCTACCTCGATCGCCTGGCCCGCGGCCTCGCGACGGTGATCAACGTCGTCGACCCGGAGGTGATCGTGCTCGGCGGCGGGCTGTCGAACATCGCGGCGCTCGGCCGCGTCAGCGAGCGGTTGCCCCTCTACGTCTTCTCCGACACCGTCGCCACCCGCGTGGTGCAGAACCGCCACGGCGACGCGAGCGGCGTGCGCGGCGCCGCCTGGCTCTGGCCGGAGCGCGGCGCTTGACGTAGAGTCGGCGCGCCGCCTGCAGCGCGGCGAAGGAGCTCCGCGATGATCCGTTGTCTCGTCTGCCTGACGCTCGCGCTCGCCGCCTGCGCGACGACACCGAAGGCGCCGCCCACCCCACCAACCCCGCCGCCGGACGCCGCCAGCGTCCGCGCCCTGGTCGACGAGGCGAGCGCGACGCTCGGCGCGCTCGAGCTCGAGGTCAACCGCGCCTGGTTCGCCGCCTCGGTCAGCGGCAGCGACGCCGACTGGCAGCGCAGCGGCGCCGCCGACATCGCGATGAACACCTTCCTCGCCGACGGCGCGCTGTTCGCCCGCGTCCGCGCCGCCCGCGACGCCGGGCTGGCGCTCGACCCGCTGCTCGCGCGCGAGCTCGAGCAGCTCTACCTGGCGATGCTCGGCAAGCAGGTCCCGCCGGCCGAGCTGGCCGAGATCACCCGCCTGGAGAAGGAGCTGGAGCAACGCTTCAACGCCTACCGCGGCGAGGTGGGCGGCGCGGCGCTGACCCAGAACGAGATCAACAAGATCCTGCGCACCTCGACAGACAGCGCGGCGCTGGAGCAGGCCTGGCTGGCGCAGAAGGGGATCGGGCCGCTGGTCGAGGCCGGCCTGAAGGAGCTGGTCGGCCTGCGCAACCAGGTGGCCAAGAAGCTCGGCTTCCGCGACTTCTACGCCCTGCGCCTGGCCGAGAGCGAGATCGACGAGGCCGAGCTGCTCGCGCTGTTCGACGAGCTCGACACCTTGACCCGCGCGCCGTTTACCGCCGCGAAGGCCGAGGTCGACCGGCGCCTGGCCAAGCGGCTGAAGCTCACCGCGGAGGGCCTGCGCCCCTGGCACTACCAGAACGCCTTCTTCCAGGAGCCGCCCGAGGTCTTCGCCACCGGGATGGCCGCGGCCTACGAGAAGCAGGAGCCGCTGGCGCTCTGCCGCCTGTTCTTCCGCGGCGTCGAGCTGGAGATCGAGCCGATCCTGGCGCGCAGCGACCTGTACGAGAAGCCGGGCAAGACGCCGCACGCCTTCTCGGCCAACATCGACCGCGCCCAGGACGTGCGCGTCCTCGCCAACGTCGTCCCGGGCGAGGAGTGGACCGCGACGATGATGCACGAGCTCGGCCACGCGGTCTACGACGCCGCCATCGATCCGTCGTTGCCGTGGCTCTTGCGCGAGCCGGCGCACTCGCTGACCACCGAGGGGGTGGCGATGATGTTCGAGCGGCTGGTCAACCAGCCGAAGTGGGCCGAGGGGATGGGGGTGCTGAGCGCCAAGCAGGCCCGCGCCGCCGCCGCCGAGGCCCGCGCCCAGCAGGCGTTCGGCGCCCTGCTCTTCTCCCGCTGGGCGCAGGTGATGCTGCGCTTCGAGCGGGCGATGTACGGCGACCCGACCCAGGACCTGAACGCGTTGTGGTGGAGCCTGGTCGAGCAGTACCAGGGGATCGCGCCACCGCCGGGGCGCAACGCGCCCGACTACGCGACCAAGATCCACATGGTCATCGTCCCGGTCTACTACCACAACTACATGCTCGGCTCGCTGTTCGCCGCCCAGCTGCACGAGAAGCTCGCCGAGGTGGCCAAGGACATCCCGGCCTCGGCGACCTTCATCGACCAGCCGGCGATCGGCGCCTACCTGCGCGAGCAGGTCTTCGCCCCCGGCGCCCGCTACCCGTGGAAGGAGCTGGTCGAGCGCGCCACCGGCGCGCCGCTCTCCCCGGCGGCGTTCGCGCGCGCCGTCGCGCCCTGAACGGACGGTCACGATTCTCGATCGGCCCGGCGGCTTCGCCGGAGAGAAGACCGGCTCAGTTCAACCGCTTGTCGGCCACCCGCGCCACCGCGCGCGCCGCGGTCGAGCGCTCGTGCGCCTCCTCGATCGCGTCGGCCAGCGTCTCGACCGAGCAGGGCTTGGTCAGGCAATCGATCGCGCCGCGGCCGAGCGCCTCGCCGGCCAGCTCGGCCTGCCCGTCGGCGCAGAGCACGAGCACCGGCAACGAGGGGTCGGCGGCCCTGAGCGCCGCGAGGGCCTGCATCCCGTCGGCGCGCGGCATGTTCAGATCGAGCACGACGACGTCGGCGGCCTCGACGGCGAGCAGCGCCCGCGCGCTCGCCCCGTCGGCGGCGGTGCGCACCGCGAAGCCCCTGAGCCTGAGCGCCCGCGACAGCGCCTCGACATAGGCCGCCTCGTCGTCGACCAGGAGGACCCGGAGGGCCATCGGACCACCTCTCGTCGCTCCGTCTTCATATCCGATGACGCCGTGGTCTGTCACTCACCGGCCGCCCGCCGCCGCGCGCTGGTGAGGCAAATTCGCCGACGAGCAGGTCACGGGTTTGCCGCTTGTGCGCCCCGCTGGCCGGCACTACACCGCGCCGATGACCACCGCCCCCTCTCCCCTCGCCGTGCACCACCGCGGAGGTGGTTGGCTCGTGACCTTCGCCGCCACCGGCATCGGGCTGGCGCTGGGCATCCTGTACGCCTGGAGCGTGATCCGCGGCGGCATCCCCGAGGCCTGGGGCTGGTCGAACGCCGACAAGGCGCTGCCCTACGCGGTCGCCTGCCTGGTCTTCGCGCTGACGATGGTGCCGGCCGGCCGGCTGCAGGACCGCCTCGGGCCGCGCGGCGTCAGCACCTTCGGCGGGCTTCTGGCCGGCCTCGGCTGCATCGTCGCCGGCCTGGGCGGCTCGTCGCTGGTCGCCTTCGTCGCCGGCTTCGGCGTCCTGACCGGCATCGGCATCGGCTTCGGCTACGCCGCGATGACACCGGCGGCGATCAAGTGGTTCCCCCCCGAACGCACCGGCCTGGTCGCCGGCATCGTCGTCGCCGGCTTCGGCATCGCCCCGGTCTTCATCGCCCCGCTCTCCGCCTGGCTGCTCGGCGTCTACGCGACCCGCGCGCCGAACGGCACGATCGAGCAGGGCGTCTCGGCGACGATGATCACCCTGGGCCTCGGCATCATGGTCGTGGTCGTGCTGCTCGCCCAACTGGTCCGCAACCCGCCGGCGGGGAGCGCCGCGCCGGCCCGCTCGAGTGCGGCGACGCCCCGCAGCGCCGAGGTCGGCTGGCGTCCGATGCTCGCCAGCGGCCGGTTCTGGTCGCTATGGGCGATGTACTTCTGCGGCGCCACCGCCGGGCTGGTGTTCATCAGCGTCGCGCAGGAGCTGGGCAAGCGCGCGCTGGACGAGTGGGCCTTCGTCGCCGTCGTCGTGCTGGCGGTGGGCAACGCCAGCGGGCGGGTCGTCGCCGGCCTGCTCTCGGACCTGATCGGCCGCTTCGGCACGCTGGGCGCCGCCTTCGCCGCGCAGGCGGTGGTGATCAGCGTGCTCTACTGGGTGACCGTCGGCGCGGGCAGCGGCGCGGCGGTGGTGCTGGTGGTGCTCTTCGCGCTCGGCCTGAACTACGGCGCCAACCTGTCGCTCTTCCCCGCCGCCTGCAAGGATCTGTTCGGACTGGCCTCGTTCGGCCTGAACTACGGGCTGCTGTTCACCGCCTGGGGCGCGGCCGGCCTGCTGATGCCGTGGCTCAACGGCCTGAGCCAGGATCTGACCGGCGCCCCGCACCTCTCCTTCCGGGTGATCATCGGCATGCTCCTCGGCGCGGCGGTGCTCGCGTTCGCCAGCCGGCGGCCCGCGCGCGGCGCGCCGACCGCCGTCGCGGAGGTGACACGATGAGCCGCCGGGCGCTCGTCGTCTGGACGCTGGCGATCGGGCTCTGCCACGCCGCGCCGGCCGGCGCCGCCGGCGTCCGGCTCGGGGGCGACGAGACCTTCGCTCACCTCGGCCTGCTCCTCCAGGCGCGCGCCGATCTCGACCAGGCCGACGCGCCGACCGGCCGCGACCTGGGCACCGAGCTCTAC
>JBFYZW010000490.1:0-16310 GCA_041309305.1 Deltaproteobacteria bacterium
CGCACCGACCAGGCCGGCGGCGCCAGCAACCCGAGCCCCGAGCACCGGCTGCCCCGCGCCGTCCTCGACGCCGACCCCACGGTCCGGCTCGCCTCCAACCGCATCACGCTGCACACGCGCAAGGTGGTCAACGACCCCGCCGAGCTCGCCGCGTTCGACGCGCTGATCCTCGCCTGCGGCGTCACCGAGCCGATCCACCTCGGCGTCCCGGGCGAGGAGGCGGCGATCTACGGCTGGGACTACCTCGCCCACCCGGAGAACTTCCCGCTCGCCGGTCCGGTGGCGGTCGTCGGCGGCGGCGCGGTCGCCTGCGACTGCGCGGTCACCGCGATGAAGCGCGGCGCCGAGCGGGTCGAGATGTTCGCGCTCGAGAAGCTCTCCGAGATGCCGCTCGCCGAGCGCGAACGGCACGACCTGGTCGCCTTCGGCGTCGGCGTCAACGGCCGGACCAAGGTCACCCACATCCACACCGACGCGCGCGGCGTGACCGGCCTCGACCTGTTGCACGTCACCTACCCGAAGGGGGACCGCCCCTACCAGCCGGACGCCAAGGCCGAGCCGTTCGACGTCCGCGCCGTCGCCGACCTTCCCGGCACGGCGCAACGTCGCGACGACATCCGCCACGTGATCATCGCCATCGGCCACCGCCCGTCGTTGAAGGCCAACGGCAAGACCGTGGTCGCCGGCGACTGCGTGCTCGGACCCTCGACGGTGGTCCAGGCCTCGGCCTCGGGGAAGAACGCCGCGCTCGAGGTGCACGCCAAGCTCACCGGCGCCGCCTACACGCCGCCGCCGAAGCGCAACAAGAGCACCTTCACGGTCCCCGGCTACCGGCGCCTGCCGGTGCCGCTCGACACCGACTTCTTCGGCCGCACGCTGCCGAGCCCGTTCCTCCTCTCGGCGGCGCCGCCGACCGACGGCTACGAGCAGATGCGCCTGGCGCTGCAGGCCGGCTGGGCGGGTGGGATCATGAAGACCGCCTTCGACAATGTGCCGATCCACATCCCCAGCGAGTACATGTTCAGCTTCGCGCCGCGCACCTGGGGCAACTGCGACAACGTCTCCGGCCACCCGCTCGAGCGGGTCTGCCGCGAGATCGAACGGCTGGGCAAGGAGTTCCCCGATCGGCTGATCGCCGCCTCGACCGGCGGCCCGGTCACCGGCCACGACGAAAGCGACGCGCAGGGCTGGCAGAGCAACACCCGGAAGCTCGAGAACGCCGGCGTGCACGCGATCGAGTACTCGCTCTCCTGCCCGCAGGGCGGCGACGGCACCGAGGGTGACATCGTCTCGCAGAACGCGGCGCTGACGGTGAAGATCATCGAGTGGATCTTGAAGGCCGGCGATCCGAACGTGCCGAAGCTGTTCAAGCTGACCGCCGCGGTGACCTCGGTCTACAGCATCGTCGCGCCGATCAAGGAGCTGCTCGCCCGCTACCCGAAGGCCAAGGCCGGCGTGACGCTGGCCAACACCTTCCCGGCCCTGGGCTTCCGCTCGGCCGAGAAGCGCGCCTGGGACGAGGGCGTGGTCGTGGGCCTGTCCGGCGAGGGGGTGACGCCGATCAGCAACCTGACGCTGGCCAAGGTCGCCTCCCTGGGTGTCTTCGTCTCCGGCAACGGCGGGCCGATGGACTACCGCGCCGCGGCGCACTTCCTCGCCCTCGGGGCGCGCAACGTCCAGTTCTGCACCGCGGCGATGAAGTACGGCTACGGCGTGGTCGACGAGCTGCACGGGGGCCTGAGCCACTTGATGCAGGCGCGGGGCATCCGCTCGGTCAAGGAGCTCATCGGCATCGCGCTGCCGAACGCGGTCACCGACTTCATGGCGCTCAGCCCGACCAAGAAGATCTCGGCGGTCGACGCGGAGCTGTGCGTCAGCTGCGGCAACTGCACCCGCTGCTCCTACCTGGCCCTCGCCCTCGACGCGCAGGGTCACCCGGTCACCGACCCGGAGCGCTGCGTCGGTTGCAGCATCTGCACCAAGAAGTGCATCTCCGGCGCGCTCTACATGCGCGAGCGGACCAGCGCGGAGCTCGCGGCGCTCAAGGAAGCCTGAGCACCCTTGCCGGTGACGGGGCGCCGGTTCTCGTGTAGACTGAGCAAACTGACGCGGGGGGTCGGCGCGGAGCGGTGATGCGCAGGATGACCCTCGAGAACGTCTTCGGCGTCTCGGACGAGCGCGTCATCGATACGGTCAAACCGCGGCCGCGGCGGGTCAAGCTGCCCTGGTGGGCCATCATCCCGCCCGCGCTCGCCGCCGCGCTGGTCGTCGCCCGCGGCTACGGCGCGCTGCCGGACGAGCAGGGGCTCGAGTGGCTGCTGCTCGCCGTCGGCGGCCTGGGCGCGGCGATCTTCGCCACCCGCCTCGAGGAGCGCGCCTTTGCGGCGATGCGTGAGGCGAGCACCGGCGTGCGCCTGGCGCTCGGCGCGGCGGTGGTGCTCGGCGGCTTCGGCGGCGCGACGCTGCTCGCCGCCCAGATCGTGCTGCTGCCGGCCTGGGGCGTGCGGCTGATGCTGCTGCCGTTCGGCGCGATCCTCTGGATCGCCAGCGCCGCGTTCGGCGGTTTGGTGTTGATGGTCATCGACACCGTGCTGCGCGCGCTGATCGCCGACTTCCGCCGGCGGATCGTCTTCACGGTGCTGTTCTTGCTCGGCTTGGCGATCGCGTTGTTCGGCTGGGTCGCGGTGCGCTCGGTGGCGCTGCTCGAGGCGATGGCCAGCGAAGGCGCCGCGCCGCCGCAGCTGTTCGACTACTCGCTGCGCGATCTGCCCTTCGCCGAGCCGCTGTTGGCCAAGCCGACGCTCTTCGCGCTCGCCGCGATCCTCGGCGCCGGGATCGTCACGTTGCCGGCGATCCTCTCCGCCTGCGCCAAGCTGGCCGAGAGCGTCACCGAGCGGATCAACCCGCTGCTCACCGCCTTCGAGCGGGTCGCGCAGGGCGACCGCAGCGTCCACCTCGAGGAGGCCGGCGGCGACCAGTTCTTTACCCTGGCGGTCAGCTTCAACGAGATGATCGACAAGCTCTACCTCGGCCAGCGGATGGAGCGCGCCTTCGGCCAGTACGTCAGCAAGGAGGTGCTCGACCGGGTGCGCGCCCAGAAGGGCGCGGTGCGCCTGCCGGCGGAGCTACGCCACGCCTCGGTCTTCTTCGCCGACATCCGCGGCTTCACCCCCCTGTCCGAGCGGCTGGCGCCGGAGCTGGTCGTGGGCCTCTTGAACCGCTACCTCGAGCAGGTGGTGCCGCTGGTCGAGGAGCACCAGGGCTTCCTCAACAAGTTCGTCGGCGACGCGGTGGTCGTGGTCTTCAACGGCCCGCTCGAGCAGCCGGACCACGCGGCGCGCGCCTGCACCTGCGCCATCGCGCTGCAGAACCTGATCGCCCGACTCAACGGCGAGGGCTACTTCGCCGAGGCTGGCGAGTTACAGATCGGCGTCGGCGTCGCCACCGGCCCGATGCTGTGCGGCAACATCGGCACGCGCTCGCGCCTCGAGTACACGGTCATCGGCGACACGGTGAACCTCGCCTCGCGCATGACCGGCCACGCCCACGGCGGCGAGGTCTGGGTCAGCGAGGCGACCGCGCGCGAGCTGCCGCCGCAGCTGCCGGCGCTCGCCGCCCCGCCGATCAAGTTCAAGGGCAAGGACAACGCCGTGGTGCCGTTCCGCGTCTGGCCGCCGCCGGCGCCAGGGGTGGCGCCCACCCCGGGGCGCGCGTGACCTCATCGGTCTGCGCTCGCGCACAACGGGATGGTCTGCTCGAGCGCCGAGCTCCGTCGTTGAGCGTCACGCTCACGGAGTAACGGAGAACCAGATCGACGCGACCGGGCTCGGGTCGTCGTCGACCGACACCGTCAGGCGCCACCCACCGACGATGGCGAAGCGCTCGATGTCGCTGCCGCGGATCGGCAGGGCGTAGGTCACACCCCAGCCCTCGGCGAGGGGCACTGCGTCGACGTACTCCCACGGATAGCCGAGGATCGGACCGTAGACCTCGCCGGCTCTGAACTTGACGGTGGCGCGGCGGTAGAGGAAGCCGTCCGGGACGGTGAAGTCGAGGGTCAGCACGTGCGCCGTGCCGGTCACCCCGGTGAGGACGAGGTTGACGAACAGAGTCTCGTCCTGGAGCGAGAAGCCCCATTGCCGCGGCGGCACCGCCTCGCCGATTTCAGCGGTGGCCAGCACCGGGGTGACGGTGAATTGGCCGCAGGCGGCCGACGGCGAAACCGCCGGATCCGTCGGATCTGTCGGAGCTTCCGGGTCCGCAGGGTCAGTCGGGTCGGTCGGCTCGGTCGTTCCGGTCGACGGGTCCGTCCCGCCAGCAGCCGGGTCGAGCGCGCCGGGGTCGTCCGGTTCGTTCGCGCCGCCGCCGAACGGCTCCTCGGCCAGCGGTGCGGGTTGACTCTCCGGCGCCGGTGTGGGCGTCGCTCGATCGCCGGGTTCGGTCATCCGCCAGCGCTCGGCGGCGGAGAAGCCGACGCGGGACGGCGAGGAGGCCGATGGCCCCTGCGGCGTCGCCGCCTGGTGCAGCTCGATGACCAACAACTCACCGCAGCCGATGATCCCACTCGCGGCGAGGATGACTCCGATCAAGCGCGCTGAAGATCTCATCGCTCCACCTCGTTTGTCTTTCGTCGCCAACGGAATGCAACTTCGAGGCCAGGCCCGTGGCCGCGGGACGGCTCACCGCGAGGTGCAAGCCACGCGAGATCAACCGGTTGGGCGGATGGTGGTTCGCCGGCCGGCGGCGCGCCGACCGGCGCCCCGGGGTGTGCCGACCCAGGGGGCGCCTGGCCCAGGTGACCGGTCCGGTGAGTCATCGCCGCAGGAGGTCACTGCATCGCTGGGCTGTCGAACGGATCGCGCTGACGCCGTGCGACGAGGTCGGCGCGCCCACCGCTCACGCGGCGGTGCGGCAGCCGCCGAGGTCGACGCCGGGCTCGTCGGGGAAGCGGCGCTGGATGTCGGTCCAGATCGCATGGTCCAGGCCGACCACGAGGCGGGCGATCTCCGGGTCGAAGCGTGCGCCGCCGCTGGAGACGATGACGTCGAGCGCCACCTCGAGAGAGACCGCCTGGCGATAGGGTCGGTCGGTCATCAGCGCCTCGAAGGTATCGGCGACCGCCACCAGACGAGCCTCGAGGGAGATCTGCTCGCCGGCGAGCCCGGCCGGGTAGCCGGAGCCGTCCCAACTCTCGTGGTGCTCGAGGACCACCTGACGCGCGATGCGCAGGTTCTCGAAGCCGTCGAGGATCTTGGCGCCGAGCTCCGGGTGCTGGCGCATCAGCTGCCACTCGGCTTCGGTGAGACGGGAGGTGCTGCTCAACACCGCGTCCGGCACGCCGATCTTGCCGACGTCGTGCAACAGCCCGCCGAGCCGGAGCGAGACCTGGTTGTGGCCAGTCACGCCGAGGTGCTCGGCCAGCGCAGAGGCGTAGGCGGCCACCCGCCGACAGTGGGCCTTGGTCTCGTGTCCGCGCAGGTCGAGGGCCTGCAGCAGCGCCTCGGCGGTCATCTCCTCGGAGCGAGCGATGGCCACCTCGAGCCGCCGCTTCTGTTCGGCCAACGAGCAGCTGGTCTGCACGATCTGGCGCTGGAAGCTCACCTGGCTGCGCTTCTCCCAGTGCGACTCGATGGCGCGGCGCAACAAGCTTCCCAGGGTCTCGGTGTCCCAAGGCTTGGTCAGGACATGCGCGACGCCGTGGTCGTTGACCGCGGCCATCGCCAGCTCGAGGTCGCACTGGCCGGAGAGGAGAATGTAGGAGGCGATCGGTTGCAGCGCCTGCAGCTGATTGATCAACGCCAACCCGTCGACCTCGGGCATGCGATAGTCGGTGGCAATGACCGCGTACTGATGCTGCCCGGCCAGCGCCAGCGCCGCCGCCGCCCCGTCGGCCAGATCGACCTCCGTAAAGCCCAGCATCCGCAGCGAACGGCGGAAGGCGGTGAGCACCGGCGGGTCGTCATCGACGAAGAGGATCCGTTCGTTGTCGCTCACGTGTCACCTCCCGCGCACGGCGTCTCCGATCGACCCCGTTGCAAGGCTCAGACCGCGGCGAAACCCACATGGTTCCAACGGTTGGGCCGAGCGCCCTCCCTGTGCCGCCCAGGTCGATCGACCCCAGGGTGCGGCGGACCCCCCCGTCATGGCCCGGCGGCCAGCTCGAGCAGAACCTTCGAGCGCTCGACGGTGCGCAACAGCTCGTCCCGCAACTGTTCGAGCGCCAGGGCGCTCAGGTTCAAGTGGTCCAGCAGCTGAGGGTCGAGCTCGGGCGTGACGTTGTCTCCCGGGTCGCCGAAGCTGAACCGGCGGACCATCGTGTTCGCGAGGGCGACGACGTCGGCGTAGGGCAGCACCTGGCGCGGCAGAGCAGCGCGGACGGCCGGGTCGCCGTGCTCGGCGTGCCGAATCGCGGCCCGCAGCGCCATCGGGAAGCGCCAACGCTCGGCCAGGCGCGTGCCGGCGGCGGCGTGAGTCGGGATCCCGATCGCGCGCTCGGCCTCGCCGACCAGGATCCCCGAGGCCCGTGCCACCTCCACCGCGCGCAAGAACTGCTGCGGCATCACCTCGATCAGCGCCACCTTGCCGATGTCGTGCAGCAACCCGGCGGTGAAGAACGACCCCGGCTCCGGCGCGCCGATCCGCCGCGCGATGATCTCGGCCAACGCCGCGCAGCCGAGCGCGTGCTGCCAGAGTTGACGCAGCTTCAGCACGTCGCTGTCTTTGCCCGAGAGCGCCGACAGCACCGAGACTGAGAGCGCCAGCTGGTGCAGCGTGTTGAAGCCGAGGAAGGAGACCGCCCGCCGCACGTCGGCGACACCGCCCGGGATGCCGTAGTAGGCCGAGTTGGCCAGCTTGAGCACCTTCGCCGACAGGCTCTGATCGCTCTTCAACACCTCGGACAGCTTGTCGGCGTTCGACCTTGGGTCGGCGACCAACTCACCGATGCGGCTGACCACAACCGGGATCGTTGGCAGCGTGTCGATCCGCTCGAGCGCCGCGCTCGGATCGTCCTTCGCGGACGGGGCGATCACGCGCGCCTGGCTCGTTTCGCTCATGGCCGCACCTCGTGGTCCTTGGGCACCGGCAAACGAACGACGAAGGTCGTCCCCTGCGCGCCGGTGGACGCAAGCAGCAACTCGCCACCGTAGCGCCGCGCGATCTCGCGCGAGATTGACAAACCCAACCCCGTCCCGTCGGTCTCGGCCTTGGTGGTGAAGAACGGCTCGAAGATGCGCGCGCGGACCGGGTCGGGGATGCCCGGGCCCTGGTCGAGAACCTCGATCTCCACCCAGTCGCCCCGCCGGGCGGCGCGGACCTCGACGCTCCCCTTCTCGCCCATCGCCTGAATGCCGTTGATCATCAGGTTGATGACGATCTGGGTGAACTCGCCCTCGTGCCCGATCACCCACGGGACGTCGGGGGCGAAGCTGGTGCGGATCTTGACGTCGCGTTTGTATCGCGCCGACACCATCCGCGCGGCGAGGTCGACGCATTCGCAGATGTTCACCGGCTCGGGCCGGCGACGGGAGGGCGCGGCGTAGGCGTGCAACCCCTCGACGATCTGGGTCAACCGTCGCAAACCGCCTAGACAATCGCCGCAGACCTCGCCCAGGTCGCCGAGCGTTCCGCTCGCCTGCGTCGCTGCCCAACGCTCGCGCAACACCGCCCAGGCCGGGTCAGTCGCACCGGCCGCTGACTCGGCCGCCGCCCCGGCGGCCTCGAGCAGCTGACTGAGCTCGAGGACCGCGGCGTTGAGCCACTCGAGATTGGCCGACAGGTAGGCGAGCGGCGAACGTAGCTCATGGGCCACGCTCGCGGTCAGCGTGCCGAGCAGCGCCATCTTGTCCAGCCGGACGGCGAAGACCTGCGCCCGCTCGCGGGCCAGGCGCTCCCGGTCGAGGCGCGTCTCGAACTCACGCAGCCGCTCGCGTTGCTCGAGGGCTCGGCGCAGGACGATCTCCAGCTCCTCACCCCAGGGCTTGCTCAGCTTGTAGACACCGGCCGGCGAGCGCGCCGCGGCCAACGCGGAGTCGTCGGCGTACCCGGTCAACAGGATGCGCACCAGGTTGTCGCGCAAGACTTGCGCCCGCCGCACAACCTCGACGCCGTCGATCCCCGGCATCCGCACGTCGGAGATGACCGCGTCGAAGTCGCGGCTCTCGAGCAACGCCAGCGCCTCCTCGCCGGCGGTCGCGGTGGTGACCGCGTAGTGGTCGGCGAGCTCGTCCTCCAGCGCGGTCAACACCGACGGGTCGTCATCAACGACCAGCACCTTAGGGCGTCTCATCGTGGCACCTCTCGGTTTCCCCGGCGACCTCACGCAGCTCGGCCAGGCGCAACACCGGCATCTCGAAGACGAAACGCGCGCCATGCGGCTCGACTGGCTGATGTAACAACCGTCCGCGGTGACGGTGAGCGACCTGGCGGGCCAACCAGAGCCCGAGCCCCGTGCCGTTGGCGTGACCGGTGACGAACGGCTCGAAGACCTGGGCGAGGATTTCGGGCGGCAGGCCTGGGCCGTCGTCGGTGAAGGTTACCCGCACCAGGTCGGCGCCCATCTGCACAGCGACGGTCAGTGTGCCGCTGCCGGCCAGCGCGTGCGCCGCGTTGTCGATCAGGTTGGCGAACAGGTGCTGCAGCTCGTCCGCGAAGGCCGCCACCTGGGGATAGTCGCGGTAACAGCGCTCGACGCGGACGCCGGCGAGCCGCTCTTCGGCGAGGGCCAACGTCCCCTCGAGCTCGCTGACCAGGTTGACCATCGCCGGGTCACTGCGCGGTGCGCCGTTGCTATGCGCCCGGCGGACGTTCTCGACCACCCGCTGGATGCGCAGCGCCGCCTGTTGCTGGCGCTCGAGGAGGGTCTCCATCCGCTCGTCGTTCAGCTCGGGAGCTCGGCGGGCGAAGATGTCCCGCAGCCGACGTTGCGCCGAGAGCAGAGCGGCAAGCGGGTTGTTGATGCTGTGGGCGATGCCGGCGGTGAAGGCACCGATCGCCGCCTGCTTGGCCAGCGTCGCCACCCGCCCGGACAGCTCGAGCAACTCGCGGTTGCGCTGCGTCAGGCTGCGGCTGACCCGCTGCAGGTCCTCGTGAGCCTGGCGCAGGGCCATGTGCTTGGTGATCAGCTCGCGCTCGAGCAGGCGGCGTTCGGTCGTGTCACGGACGACGCAGATCGCCGTCGGGCCGGCGTCGGTCTCGGCGTGGCCGACCGCAATCGCGGCGAACAACGGGTAGTCGTCGGCACGGCGCAGCTGCACGTCCTCGTGTAGACCCGGCTGAGCGAGGATCTCGGGCCCGAAGCTGCGCGCCTGCGGCTCTGAGATCGCGGTCGGAAAGAGGCAGCACACCTCGGCGCCGACGAGCTGACCGGCGGCGAAGCCGCTCAGATCCTCCAGCCGTTGGTTGGCCGCGGTGATCACCCCAAGGTCGAGCCGGACGGAGAAGATGCCGTCGCTGGCGTGCTCGAAGAACAGGCGGTAGACCTCACCGCTAGGCGTTGACAACCCGCGCGCCGCGTCCAGCTCGTTCGTCGCCAACGGCTGAGATCCCACGACCCTGCTCCTTGTCAACCCGGGGCAACCCTACCCGTCATCGGCTGTTCCCAGGGAACCTTGAGCGACGCTCGTCGCCCTCGATCGGTCGGGGTCGGCGCCGCTGCTTCACCCGCGGGTGGCGAGGAGCTCGGCCGGGCTGCGCAGCTGATGGAGGAGGTCGCGAACCCGGCGCTGAGCCACCGCCAACCGACCGGACTCCTGGTTGGCCTGCTGGCGCGCAGCGCTCAACTGCTGCGCCGCCCGCTCACCGTGCGCCAATGCCTGGCCCGCAACGCGCGCCTCGGCCTCGCTCAGGCGATCGCCGCGGAACCGCGCCAGGGCCTCGATCAGCCGCTCACGGGCAGCGACGTAGGCGGACCAGTCCTCGAGGCTCCCGGTCACCGGCGGGGCGAGCTCGGCCAGGCTGTGCAGCATCCCGGCTCGGCCGTTCATCCGCGCACCGCCTGCGTCGCGGTCGACTCGACCGCCTGGACCCATGTGTCGCGCAACCGACGCAGGTGAGCCAAGACCTCGTCGAGCGGCTCGGTCTGCATCGTCAGCCCGGCCTGGCTGACCCGCCGGGCGAGGTAGTCGTACAGTCGGGCGAGGTTACCGCACAGCTCCGGCGCCCGGTCGTGGTCGAGGGTCGCGCCCAGCTCAGCGAGGATCGCGATCAACCGATCGACGGCGCGGGCCTTCGCCGGGACGTCGCCCCGGCCGATCGCCTCGCGCGCCTGACCGCCGAAGCGCACCGCGGCGTCGAACAGGGCGATGAGCAACTCGCCGGGCGAGGCCGAGATCACCTGATGTCCGCGATACTGGCCGACGACGTGCTGGCCCATGGTCTCACTCCCGGCTGGCGTTGATGCTCTGCAGCAGAAACGCGTTCTGACTCGACAGGCTGCTCATCAATTGTTCGAGCAGCGCGAAACGCTCGTTGAGCTCGACCTCGTAGTCGGCGAGCCGCGCCTCGAGGCGCTCGATCTGGTCACCGACGAGGTCGAGCTGGTCCCCCAACCCCTCATCTCGCACAGCGAACGGCCCGTCCACCGCGGCGTGGCGATCAGCCACCGCGGCGACGCGGGCCGCGACCGCGTTGACCAACGCCAGCACGTCACCCGGGCGGGAGGCCAACAGGGTGGAGAGCTTCTCCGGATCCACCGTCAGGGTGCCACCCGCACCGGTCTTGATCCCGGCCTGGACCAGCGCCTGCAGATCGTCGCTCAAGCCGGCGATCGGATCGGTGAAGGCACGGCGGAGCTGCTGGTCGGCCAGACGCAAGGTCGAGTCGCCGGTCAACCGGCTCGGGTCGTAGACGCCGGTCCACGCGGTCGCCTTGCCGATCTGCTCGACCGTGGCGTTGTAGGCGGCAACCAGCGCCTCGACGCGCTCGATCGTCACAGGCACGTCGCGCGCCACGCTGACCTGGACGGGCGCCCCGGTCGCCGTGATGAGCTCGAGCGTGACGCCGGCGATCGCGTCGTTGATCGTGTTGCCTGGCGAGCTGACCGCGAAGCCGTCGATGGTCAGCGCCGCGTCGCGCGCTGTGCTCACCGTGTTGGTCGGTTGGTCGAGGCCGAGGCCGCTGACCACATCGCCGCCGAAGGTGATCGCCTGGTCGGCGCCGGTCTGTCGCCCGGCGAGCTGCAGACGATAGCTGAAGCCGTCGAAGAAGACCGAGGCACTGACGCCGGCGTCGGCGTCGTTGATCATCCCGGCCAGCGAGCTCAGGGTCGTCGTGCCGTCGAGCGTGAAACTGGTCGGCGCCGCGGTGCCGACCGCGATGGTCAACGTCCCGGTGGGCAAGAGCCCCGGCGCTTCGGCGTCGGCGAACGGGGCGGTGTAGCTGCGCTGCGCGGTGGCGAGCTCATTGACGACGATCGTGTACTGCCCCGGCTGTGCGCCCCCCCCGGCGGCGACGGCCAGCGCTGCCGGATCGCTGCTCGTCGCCGTGTGGGCGGACAGCTCGCCGGTCGTATCCACCGCGCGGGCTCGGGTCGCGATGTCCTGCACCAGCGTTCGGATGTCGCTCAGGGTGGAGCGCTGGCTCTGCACGTCGCTCTGCTGGGCGGTCAGCCGCGCCAGCGGCACGCGCGCGGCGCCGAGCAGGGCGGAGACGATGCTGCGGGTGTCCAGGCCACTGCCGAGGCCGACGAAGTTGATGCTGGACATCTTCTCCTCTCCTCGGCGCTGTGCGCCCCGGGAGCGTCAACGCTCCCGGGGCGCCTGAGAGCAAACGTCAGCCGATCAGGCTGAGCGCGACAGAGGGCAGCTGGTTGGCCTGCGCCAGCACCGAGACGCCGGCCTGCATCAGGATCTGGTTGCGGGTGAACGCCGCGGTCTCCTCGGCGACGTCGACGTCCATGATCCGCGAGTTGGCCGCCGACAGGTTCTCGAGCATGCTGCCGAGGTTGCTGATCGTCACCGTGACGCGGTTCTGCGCCGCACCGAGGTCACCACGCCGCGAGGCGACATCGGTGATGGCCGCGTCGAGCGCGTCGAGGGCCGTGCGCGCGGTGGCGGCGGTGGTCACGTCGGTGGTGTCGACGGCGAGCGCGGTCGTGTCGGCGTCCTCGAAGGCGTCAACGGTGATCAGGTCGTCGGCGGTGTTGAAGATGCCGACCTGGAAGCCGACGCCGGCGGCGAGCGAGCCGTCGAGCAGCTTGGCGCCGTTGTACTCGGTGACCGCGGAGATGCGGTCGATCTCGTCGGCGAGCGCCTGGTACTCGTTGTCGAGCGCCAACCGCTCGTCGGCGCCGAGCGTGCCCTCGTTCGCGGCCTGCACGGCGAGCTCACGCATACGCGCCAGCATGCCGTTGATCTCCGAGAGGCCGCCCTCGGCGGTCTGGACCATGCTGACCGCGTCGTTGGCGTTGCGCGCCGCCTGCGACAGGCCGCGGATGTGCGCCGACAGCTTGCTGCTGATCGCCAGACCGGCCGCGTCGTCCGCTGCGCGGTTGATGCGCATGCCAGAGGACAAGCGGCCGATGTTCTGGGCCAGGCTGTCCTGGGTCTTGGCCAAGTAGCGCTGGGCGCCCAGCGAGGCCGGGTTGGTCATGAGGGAGATTGCCATGGTTCGCTCCTCGTCTAGGTGCCTCAATGCACCTTGGGTTGAGTGTGCCGAGCGGCGGGTACCTCTTCCCAACCGCTCCGGCCACACATCGACGAGGCCGCCCGAAAGTTGAGGCCCATCCCCGGCCCGCCCGGCAGCCGCCCGCTCATGCGGGCAGCTCGAGGCCAGGGAAGTTCTCACTCAAGTCCCTGATCTTCATGTCTTTTCCTCCCGCGTCAACCGCCCCGTGCAGCCGGACCCGCGGCAGCATCGAGCGCCAGCCAAAAGCTGCCCGCGGGTGCAGCGCCCCTGCGTCGATCTCGGACAACAGCGCGCGGTAGGCGATGGCCGTCGCCTCGCGGGTGACGAAGGCCGCCAGGTCGGCGCGCTGCCGCGGCGACAGCTCGACCCCGGCGCGACCGGGACGACGCCACTTGACCCCCAGGTCCGTCATGCTGCCTCCGCGTCGGCGCCGGCGACCGGAACCTCGGCGAGGGCGGAGAGCTGCTCGTAGAGCGAGGCCAGAGCGCGGGCCTCGCCGAGAAGCCCCTGATCACCGAGCGCGGTGGCGAGCAACGGCGCGAGCTCCACCGACGGCGGGTGGTGGCACAGGCCGCGGTCGAGGAACTCGTCGATCCTCCGCTGCGCCTCGGCCTCGAGCCCCTGCGGCAGGCCGAAGAAGCGCTGCAGGCGCATGCACTCGTTCACCGGCGTGGTGAGCAACCGCCGGTAGTCGACCACCAACGTCGGCACACCGGTCTCATCGATCGCGTCGAGCAGGATCTCATTGTAGCTGCGCCACAGCCGCAGGCCGTCGGCGAGCGGCAGCTGATCGCGCGCGTGCAGCGAGTGCGCCACCGCGAGCGGGTCGCGCAGAGCGTAGACCAGGGCCGGGGAACGAAGCAGGCGCGACCAGACCCGCAAGGTGAGGCTGGTGTGCGGGTCCTTGCACGCGAACCGCCCGGCCGGGACGCCGGCGACCAACGCCTCTGCCGCGGCCAGGGTCTGCGCACGCACCGCCGCCGGGCCGACCGCCAGCGGGACGGTCCATGCGCAGGCCGACATCGCGCCGGCGGCCTCCTGCAGCAGCGCCTGGTTGACCGCGACCAGGCCGCGGTGCTGCCAGCGCCCCTTGGGGTTGGACGGGTGCCCGAGCATGGTGGTCAGGTTGTCGCCGAGGTCGAACCCGAGCAGGTTGACGACGCGGGCCAGCGCCGCGCTGCCGCTGCGGTGCATTCCGGCGATCAACACCGGAGCGTCAGGCCGCGCCATCGGCGGCGGGAGATGCGGCACCGGGTCGACGAGCGCCCCCGGCGGTGGGACCTCGCCGAGCCGCGGCACCCGGAGCCCGACCAGGCGGGTCGTCGAACGAGCCGCGGCGTGCGCCTGGGGCACGAGCGCCACCTGCTCGACCGCGACCGGCTCGGTCCGCCAAGCGCTCCGCCAGAGCAGCAGCCGGGTCGTTGACGAGCCGTCGGCCGCGCTGCGATCGACGACCACGGCCTGCCGACCGAGCAGCGGCAGGTGGTCGCGCAGGGCGCGCAGCTCGACCGGCCCGAGCGTCTCGTCGTCCAACAGCCACAGGCACCACTGGTGATCGCACAAGCCGACCCCCGCGGCCCAGGCGCGCCGGAACGCCTCCGGCTCGCGCCAGACCCCGGCCGGACAATGCACGAGCCGAACCCGCGGGTGTGGCGCGAAGGCGGGCAGGCCAGCTGGATCGCGGCAAACGATCACCAGCTGCTCGATCGCCGGCAGCAGCGCCGCCACGAACGGACGAATCGCCGCCGCCCGCTCGGTCAACATCAGGCAGGAGATCCCCGGCCGCTGGTAGCGCACGAGCATCAGGCGGTGCTCCGGTCGGCTCGGCTGGAGATCGCCCGCGCGAGTCTGGGCTCCACGACCGGCCACTGGGCCAGGGCCGGCAGCATCGCCGAACGGATCGCGGCGACCACGGCCGGCCGCGGCGAAGCGTCCGACATCGAGACCTCAAGGCGAGCCAACGCGGTCGTGACGCCGTGGGTGAACGGCGCCAGGTCCACCTCACCGGGCCCGAGGACCAGCTCGATTCGCGTCAACAGCTCGAGCACCAGCTCGAGCTCGCCGAGCGCGGTGGCGAGCTGCTCGGGGCCTCCGTCGCCGCTCAGATCGTCGGCGGCCAGGCCGAAGCGCTCCTGCAACGCGAGGCTCGCCTCGCCGAGATCGCGCGTCGCGTGCACCAACCTCTGGGTGAGCGCCGCCGCCCCGATCGGGTTCGCCGCCACCACCAAGCCCTGTGCGTTCACGTCGTGAGTCACGAGGACCTCCTGGCAGAGGTCCAGATGCACTGCGGATGCCAGCGCCCGACGTGTTGAATCACTCGACAAAACGGAGCGTTGCGGCTCTGGTGCCGGCTCGCACCCCGCTGCTGAGCGTCAAGCGGTTGACGCCCAGCGGACCAGGACGGAAAGCCCGCGCGGCTCGCGCGGCCGGTACTCGATCTCGGCGCCTAGCGCGGCCGCGGCCAGGCTCGCGGCGACCAGCGACATCCCACGCCCGACGCGCGCGCTCTGGCGCTTGAGCAACGGCTGGGCCAACTCGTCGCCGAGCAACGCCGCCTGCTCAGGGGTCAACCGCGGCCCGCTGTCGCTCACCTCGAGCTCGATCGCACCACCGACGACGCGAGTGCAAACCACGACGCCGCCACCAGGCGGCGTGCTCTCGATCGCGTTGAGCAGCAGGTTGGCGCACAGGGTGTGCGCCAGGGCCCGGTCGCCGACCAGGACGGCCCGCTCCTCCGCCACACGCATCGCCACCTGCACCTCGCGCAGGCGCAACGACGCACGCTGCTCGCTGACCAACGCGGTCAGCGACGCGTGCAGGTCGATCGGCTCGTCGCCCAGCCCCGCCGCGGCGTCGCCGCCGTTGGCGCACAGCTCGATGTTGTCGATCATCTGACGCAGACGCTCGCCGGCCTCCCTGCAGGTGGCGACGAAGAAGGCCTGATCTTCGACCGAGGGGTTGGTCTCGGCGAAGGTCGCCGCCGAGAGGATCGCGGAGGTCGGACCGCGGAGGTCATGCGCGAGCAGGCGCACACAGGCGCTCAGCTCCTCGCGCGCGCTGGCCAGCCGATGGGCCGCGAGCGCCACCGGGTCGGCGCCGGTGCCGGCGGCGGTCAACTCGGCGAGCCGGGCGACGAGCTCGGTGTCGAGCGCCGGCCACGGGATCACCACCGCGGCGCCGGCCTCCCAGGCGCGCTGCGCGGCATCACCTGCTGCGCGAGGGGCGATGACGCCGAACGCGTTGGCCCGCTTCTCCGCCACCAGCCGCCGGCCGAGCTCGCACCCGTCGCCACCCGGCAGCGCGGCAGCCAGCAGCACCGCGTCGGCCGGCGATGGCGGCAAGGTCGCCCACCCGAGCCGCTCGACCTCCAGCTCGACGACCTGATGATCGAAGCCGGCACGCAACGCCCGGCGCAGCCGGCCCCGACGCTCGCGCGACGGGTCGACCAGCCAGATGACGGGAAGACGCTCCACCCCACCCTCCGTTGGCCCCGCACCATCGACCAACCGGGGGGCCGAATCAAGTAGGCGGCCCTCGAGGATGATGGTCGCCGAGCCGCCAGTGGCGCGCTTTGGTGATCGGAAACCGTAACCGTCCGTTTGGCTACTCGGCGAGCCCGGTCAGGATGCGGGTCGCCTGCGCGATGGCCGCCTGCATCGCGGCCTGGGCCTGCAGGAGCTCGACCA